>NZ_JBNRJF010000004.1:0-222864 GCF_050589305.1 Gilliamella sp. G0441
TTTACACCCCAATAAACGCCGAATAAAAGAGTATGATTGGGCAGATTTACACGGTGTTGCCATTCATAACTATTCGCCTTACTCACTAGTTAGCGATATTTTAATGGTGTGCAAACCCGGTACCAATCAAACCATAGACCATATCATGTTCGACCCAATCAGAAATGGGGTAGGCAGTCATTTAATCTGGGGTTGGGTCAATAATTATATGATATTTGATAAATTAGCCGACCCCAGCCGAAGCATCTACCCAACCGACCAAGAAGACAAATTCAAACGGAAAATTATCAACGGTCAAGGTTGGCCAAAATGGATGATCGAAGCATTCAATGCCACAACACAAGACGAGCTAACCAACATCAAACAAAAATATCAGGTTAAGCAATAATAAGGTTAAAAGTTGTTTTTGAAATTTTGACGGTATAAAGATGTATTTATGGGGATAATGTTTTCATTTGAAAAGTTGTAAACTTTTACCTTATCCCCCATAAAAATTAAATTTTGTAAAAAGTGTTCACCTTAGGTGTTTACTAAATAAAAAATAGTCGTATGAAAAAATAAACATTATTTACCAGTATTTTATTTCTCTTACTGTTATCACCTTGTTATCTGAGCCTTGATTTTTTCTGATTGTAGTGGATTTAATCCAGTCTCCATATTTATTATAATCATAAAAATAAGTTTCTGAGCCAACTATTTTTTTATTACCCAAAACTAATGTCATTGTCATCTTTTCTATTTGTCTTTTTTCATTGTACAAATAGTCTATTATATTGATTGTCCTTAATTCATCGGAGTTATACATTAAGGATTTACTCCTTATAGGTAAATCATTTTCCCAGCTAATGTTTATTTCATTTTTTATCTTACCAACTTCTATAAAAGTTTGAATCAATTTTCTATCTTGATAATTATTTATCGATTTATATTGTGAGTCATTTTCAAAAATTTGACGATCATTATAGCCAATATATTCAGTAATTTGGTTAGTATGATTTCTAATAAAGTTTCCATCAGTTATGTTTACTCTAAATAAATTACTGTAAAGTTTAAATTTGCTGTTTTTATAATCATATTCAAAAGAAATTCCCAATGCTTTACTTTTTATATATTTACCATTTGCTAATAGGACATCCCCTGACTTTGTATACTTAAAAACTTGTATGCTTTCTAATTCTCCATTGACTTCGGTTTTTATTATTTGTTGTTTCATATAACGTGAAACAGGAGCAAACATAGGGGGAGATGATTCAAAAGCTACAAATCGATCAAAAGGCTGAGGAGATAAATCGCAACTTGTGAGAAATAAAGACAATAATAAACAATAACAACAAATTCTCACTTGGCACTCCTCATAAACAATATAAAAATAGTATATTAGTTTAAATATTAATATACAACTTAATAAGTAAATCCGTTGTCAACTAATTAATATAAAGATTTTAGTAACTAACCTTGTTCTTCTGCTTTTGGTTGGCAGTCTTTATTCATGTCTCAATTTATTTGTAAATTTGTCCCCATCCCAGTATTATTACGTTTTTTAATATAAGCCTTTAAGTTTTCATTTATAGCCTAATCTAATGATGTGCCAAAGCTGTTTAGTAAAAGGGGCTTATTAGGCCCTGTGTTTTGGACATACTCAATATATGCATGATCTTGCTTTTTCTAAAGCGTCCATTGTGCCGATAACCGTATTACTTTTACCTGCTTAGGGGCTGTGAACACCAGCGTTTTGACTACCTGTGCAAGTGACAAGTTATAAAATATAAACAATTTAATATTATGATTGATTGATATTTTATGATTTGAGTTCAACATATTATTTACCTTCCTTATTGCTAAGTTTGGTATTGAGTCGATTTCTTTGATTGGTAGCGAAACAAGCCAAATCCCTTAATTGTATGAACAAATAACCTATGTCACGCATATCATTTTTAAAGCTTTGCTCGGTATAATCTTCATTTTCACAAGCCCAGAACATCAAATTACCAATCGCACCGATTCCACCTAAAATCGATTGTTGCAGTTCTTCAAAATGGCTCTCTACTCGTGATAAATGTTCGACAGGAAAATCCGCCTTATAAAGATTTAAGACAGAAAGTAAATTAGACAGGTCAAGTTGCCCGTTTTCAGGGTATAGGGTATCATTACTATTAGCCATAGCATTACTCCGTATAATGTTTGTGGTTAGATGCTTCGATAGTGTTGGTAGCACTTCGAGGCATTGCTTTTTGATGGTCTTACCTTTAGTATGGTATAAACCATTAACTAATAATCTAACATAATGGTATAAACCAATGCAAGAAGAAAATAAAAAAAGAAGTTTTGATCGTTCCAAAAGTACATCTAAAATAATCCGTTTCGAAGACGATTTACTTGAACTAATCGAAAGACAAATATTACAAGAAAATAGTAACTTTAGTGCATGGGTCAAGGATGCTTGTCGTGAAAAGCTAGCTAAATCAAAAAAGAAATAGTCTTTTAACTTAATACCACTGATTAGTGGTATTGGTTTTATTCTCGCTATGGGTTCTTTATTATTATTCCCTTAAATTCCTTATTTTCTCTTTTTATGGACTCAAGAAACCTGCTTTTTAAATTCAATCCCATGCAATGAATTTTAAGACGTATACACGTGCGCATAGTGTTCTTAATTAATCGATCCATTTATAAAAGATAGTCTTCATTAAGATCTGTTTGCTCTTTCTTATTAATTATATCTATAGCTTCAGATAAACTATAATATAACGGTTCAGGTAATGCCATTCATCCCTCACGTTCTTAATAGACAATTGAGACAGTTCGCTAGGGTTGCGGATGTTCGGGGATCAGTCTAGATGCAAATAATATTATAATATTCAGTTAGCTACATTATAGCACTGTGTTTATAGTCATAAAGTCAATTTTGAGGTAGTGAATACTAACGAAAAGAGGGGATTTTATTTGCAGTGTTTTAAATAAAATTGTTTTACTTTATAAATGACAAATTTAGAAGTTTCAAATCCTAATAGGATTCTATTAAAAGTATCATCATTACATGGTTTATGACAAACAAAACTTCCATCATTCACATTTTTTATGAGATTATCGACTGAATATATATCTGCTTTTTGATAGAAAATAAAGCTATCATGACGTATAAATTCATGATCTCCAGCCTTTAAAATACATGTTTTATCTACATGATTTTTGTCTGTAACTGTTGAAACATTAACAATTAATACACTGTCAGTTAATGTTCTTGGATAATAAACGGGGTCACAACAAATAATACTTAGATGATCAGTTCTGCCCGACGGAATTAAAATAGTTCCTTTTTTTGCAGGATAAAAACTCATTTCAAGGCAGCCATCACACCATCAAGTTCGTTAATTTCAAGAAGAGAATTAGATAAAGATGTAGCTTGTTCTTCTGTTTTGCCGAGTGCTAAAAAAACATCTTTGTAACTTATTTTTATAGCTCCCCCCTGAGGATCCTTCCACTCTTTACAAAATTCATGTGTAAAATCTCTTAGCTCAAACCCGCTCATGTTTCCAAAACGCTTATAAGTGCTTTCGAGAATTTCTAAATCAGCATCACTTAGCTCGTCAAAAGTTTCTCTGTCTATCTTTTGAGGTATTAAAGATATTTCATTATCTTTTTTATCAGAGATACTTTTTTGCCATGTAGAATCGTCAATTTTACCATTAATTAAATCTAATGTTTGGGACAATACTGGTCCATGAGGCATTGAAAACATTTTATCTTCACTAATTGGATAGCCATATAAGTTCAATGATTCTCTATCTGATAAATATAAAAGTTTTATTAGCTTTAAATGAGCCATTCGACCACCCTCTTTATCTATAAAATACATAGACATTTGAGCGACTTTTGCTGCATTAAACATAGTATAAAACCTCTTTGGTTGTAAATTTGTTAACAACTTGTTTTGTTAACTCTAATAATTATAAGTTATGTTAACTCAACAAGCAAAAGGAAAATAATACTGTTTTAATATACAGTATTTTGCGGGTTTTGTCCATCGCATTATTAATATGCTAAATTCTATAATCAAATTCAATTATTTGATTTAAAATAAAATTAAAGTATGTGATAACTATTTAGTAGCGACTATATTCCGCTTCAGTTTTAAAATATAGACGTTGCAAAGAACTTAAAGAGATTACTATTAGCAAGGTGTTTATAAACTATTGAATCCTCGAGCAACACAATCAATCTTGTTTTTGGCACTTCGTTAATATAAAGATTTACTGTTTCATTTTGTTTTATGCTACTTTTACCGTGCCCTTAAATTCTTCAAGCCAAGAAGGGGGGAGGGGTAATTTAAATAACTTTAATCTTGCTACACATCCCCTGATTTTTTGCAAAATCACGAATTGAAATGATTTTTTAGTTTTTGTTTATTCGCTATCACTATCTTGATAGTTATTTAATCGTTCTTTGGAATATTAAGATCGTCTTAGAATATAACTCATTGATTAGTTTTTATATAAATCAATTTGATAACAATAAGATAAAGATTATATTTAGATGTGAATAATTTTAAGGGTAAGTTTAGCAGTAAAAATAGGCTTTAAGCCTTATTTATGCTGATTTTGATGTGTTTTTAAAGGATTTTGAAGAATGTTGCTGATTATTGAATTGGTGCCGTGGGCGGGACTTGAACCCGCATGCCCTTAGAGCACTACCCCCTCAAGATAGCGTGTCTACCAATTTCACCACCACGGCGCCGTTTTTATTCTGGAATATCCGATGTCGGATTGACATTCGTCGGTTTTGTTTGTTCAACCGAATTTTGTTGTGTTGTTACAGGAGTTGATTCATTGACTTCGATTTTTCTGAACTCACTATGACCAACCATATTTGACAGAACGATACTGATAACAAAAAACAGCACCCCTAAAATTGTTGTTGATCGCGTTAAAAAATTACCACTACCTGAAGAGCCAAATAATGTCGCAGAAGCACCTGCTCCAAAAGACGAGCCCATTTCAGCGCCTTTTCCTCGCTGTACCAATACTAAAATAATTATTGCTATGGCGATAATTAAATAAACTGCTATTAGAAGTCCGTACATTTTAACCTGTCAATTTGATGTGTGTTATACAACAAAAATTTATAGATGCGAAATATTAGCGAAAGTGTGACAAACAAGCAAGTATATTTTCTTATTTTCTGTATTTATCGTAATCAATTGTATGTTTCTCAGGTAAAAATCAGTATAATGTCGCCATTTTTATTATAGTATCGTTGTTTTATGAAATTTATTGTTAAGCTCTTTCCTGAAATTACCATTAAAAGTGAATCTGTTCGTTTACGTTTTATAAAAATATTAACCAGTAATATTCGAAATATTTTAAAACGTCATATTGAAGAAGTCGCAGTTATTCGTCATTGGGATTTTATTGAAGTCCGTCCAAAAGTTGCCAATAGTGAAGCGCAAATTCTCGATTTATTGATCCGTATTCCCGGTATTCACCATGTTTTAGCGGTGGATGAACTCCCTTATGTGGATATTCATGACATATACGAAAAAGCATTAAATTATTATGCTCCTCTGATTGAAAATAAAACATTTTGTGTGCGAGTTAAGCGTCGAGGAAAACATGATTTTACCTCAATTGATGTTGAGCGTTATGTCGGTGGAGGACTTAATCAATTTGTGGCTTCTTCCAAAGTGAAATTAACTCGCCCTGACGTCACTGTTAATTTAGAAATCGATAAAGATAAATTGTTACTTGTTAAAGGACGTTATGATGGTATAGGTGGATTCCCTACAGGCACACAAGAAGATGTTATCTCGCTAATTTCGGGCGGTTTTGATTCAGGCGTATCGAGTTATATGCTCATTAGACGTGGCTGTCGTGTTCATTATTGCTTTTTTAATCTTGGTGGTAAAACACACGAAATTGGTGTCAAACAAATGGCACACTATTTATGGGAGCGTTTTGGTAGTTCGCATAAAGTTCGTTTTATTGCTATTGATTTTGCCGACGTGGTGGGTGAGATTCTTGAAAAGGTGGATGACGGTCAAATGGGGGTTATTCTTAAACGAATGATGATTCGAGCCGCGTCAAAAATTGCTCAGCGCTATAAGGTCGAAGCATTGGTGACTGGTGAGGCTTTAGGTCAGGTTTCAAGTCAGACATTGACCAATTTACGCTTAATCGATAATGTCAGTGATACTTTAGTGTTACGTCCACTCATTACGCATGATAAAGAAACCATTATTAATCTTGCTCGCCAAATTGGAACAGAAGATATCGCTAAAACCATGCCAGAATTTTGTGGTGTGATTTCGAAAAGCCCAACCGTTAAGGCAGTAAAAGAAAAAATTGAAGCAGAAGAGCTCAATTTTGATTTTTCAATTTTGGATAAAGCGGTTGAAGAAGCCGAAAATATCGATATTCGTGAAATCGCTAAACAAGCTGATACAACAATTACACAAATAGAAACGGTTACAAAACTTAATAATGAGCATGTGGTGATTGATATCCGCTCACCTGATGAACAAGAAGATGAGCCGCTTGAATTAAGTGATGTAGAAGTTAAACATATTCCCTTTTATAAGTTAGCTACACAATTTGCTGATTTAGATCAATCTAAGCAATATTTACTGTATTGTGCTCGTGGTGTAATGAGTAAATTGCAGGCTTTATATCTTATGGAACAGGGTTATTTAAATGTAAAGATATTTAAAGTATAAAATTACTAAGAATTTTGTATATTGTTAGCACTTTTTGCATATATAATAAATATAAGGGAGAAAACAAAGCTGTATCAATAATAGGACAAATCTAAAATATAAATTATAAATATTATGAATCAATAGGATTAAGAGGGTTGTAATGAACAAATTACTTGTAGTTGATGATGATCCAGAAATAGCCTCGTTGTTGTGTGAATTATTAGAATTAGAAGGATTTGAAGTTGTAACAGCTAACAATGGAGTCCAGGCTTTAGAAAAGTTTGATAATACCATTGATCTTATTTTACTTGATATTATGATGCCTGAAATGAATGGATTAAGTGTATTATCTCAACTTAGAAATAAATATACGGTTCCCGTCATTTTTTTAACAGCTAAAGACAATGAATTTGACAAAATTATTGGACTTGAACTGGGTGCAGATGATTATATCTTGAAACCATTCAATGACAGGGAGCTTGTTGCAAGAATCAATGCTCTTTTACGTCGAAAACGTTGGGATAATTTAGTTGGTGGCTTTGGCGAGAAGTCACTTCAATATACGATTGATAAACTTACTGTCAATCGGAAGCAACAATCTGTTTCTTTCGATGATAAGTATATTGAATTAA
Source organism: Gilliamella sp. G0441 (assembly GCF_050589305.1). NCBI lineage: Bacteria > Pseudomonadati > Pseudomonadota > Gammaproteobacteria > Orbales > Orbaceae > Gilliamella > Gilliamella sp. G0441. The sequence continues at coordinate 7,324 of NZ_JBNRJF010000004.1, forward strand.
CAGGCACCGAATTTCAAATATTATTAAAACTTCTTGAAAATGCTGGGAAAATAATCTCACGGGATACCTTGAGTGAAACAGTGCTAGGTAAGGAATTTATTCCTCTGGCTCGTTCGATTGACGTGCATGTTTCTAATTTACGTAAGAAGCTTCCACCACGTAGTGATGGCTTACCGTGGATTAAAACATTGCGTTCTAAGGGCTATCTATTCGTTGTAGATCAGAATGATGATCTGTTACAAAATTAGATTTTTTTTTCTAAATAAGGTAAGAACATATGTGGATTTTTGATCGTTTAACTATCAGAATTTTCACTATATTCTTACTGACTATAGCATTTTTTTTGATGCTAATTATCATATTGCCGAGTCTTGATTCTCGAAATTTGACCTATTTGTCAAATCAACAGAAACAAGTCGGCAATATTTTGGCTAGTCAGCTCGAAAAAGAGTTAACTAATGTACCTAAGAACAGTTTTCGTTGGTGGATGCGTTTTATTGTTGTCATGGACAGCCATCAAAAATCCAGTCAATATTTATTTATATTGACACCCAATGAACAAATTATAACCGCAGACACTAAAAACGTTGATTTAGTTAAAAATTTTAGTGAAAAATCCCACAATATTAAAGATCCCGCCAAAAAGATTTATGGTTCCCAAGAAATTATTGGCCCGTTTCTTGTTAATTATGCTAAAGAAGAATATAAATTGTATGTTTTACAGCCTGCGTCGGATATACAATCACAATTTGTCAGCTTGATTTTTGATCATCCTTTTTTGTTATTAGCGTTAACAATGCTAATTAGCTCGCCATTTTTGCTTTGGCTATCTTGGAGTATTGCAAGACCAGCACGAGGCTTGAAACGTGCCGCCGATCAGGTTGCTAAAGGTAATTTACAAGAGTGGCCAGATCTTGAAAAAGTAGGTTCTACTGAGTATAAAGCAACGGGTGCGAGTTTTAATCATATGTTACGGGAATTGAAACGAATGCAAGAGTCTCAGCAACGTTTATTTTCCGATATTTCTCATGAATTACGTACACCATTAACACGTTTACAGCTTGCTGCATCATTATTGCGTCGTAAGCAGGGGGAAAGTACGGAAGTCACTCGTATTAATAATGAAGCCTTAAAATTAGATGCTATGATAGGGGATCTATTGTCATTGGCTAGACATCAGTATGATAACAACGAAATTCGTGATTTATATAGTGTTAATATACTATTTAAACAAGTGCTTGATAATGCAACATTTGAAGCTGAACAGATTGGAAAAGATTTTGTAATATTGCATCCTCCAACTAACTATACTATTTTATGTTATCCAACAGCGTTATGTAGTGCGCTTGAAAATGTGATACGTAATGCTTTCCGTTACTCCAATCATAGAATTGAGGTTGATTTTGTCGCTCACCAAAAACACCTGACGATTACCATTGATGATGATGGATTAGGTGTTCCAGATAGTGAATTAGAACAAATCTTTAGACCATTTTATCGTACCAGTGAAGCCCGAGATCGTGAATCAGGTGGAACCGGCTTAGGTTTGGCGATTGTGTCTAATGCTATTATGCGAGATCATGGAACTGTTAAAGCAGAGAAAAGTCCCTTAGGCGGACTGAGAATTGTGATAGTATTGCCTATCCAAAATAAAAAATAGAAGAGAATTGTTGTGTCTAATGCTCCATTAAATATTGTTTTATTCGAACCTGAAATTCCTGCTAATACTGGTAATATTATACGCCTTTGTGCGAATACGGGCTTTAATTTACATATTATTGAACCAATGGGATTCTTTTGGGATGATAAAAAACTTAGACGAGCAGGGCTTGATTATCAAGAGTTTGTCGATGTTAAACGTTATAAGAATATTCATCATTTTTTAGAGACAAATCGACTTGATTTAACCACACAAATTTATGCGTTAACCACAAAAGGGCAAAAGCCACATAGCGAAGTCAGCTATAAAAATGGCGATTTTTTAATGTTTGGCCCCGAAACACGGGGCTTACCAACAACAATACTTGATGCTATTCCACAAGACCATAAAATTCGCATTCCTATGTTAGCCAATAGTCGGAGTATGAATTTATCAAACTCAGTTGCGGTGGTAGTTTATGAATCATGGCGACAATTAAATTATATTGGCGCTAAATAGTTTATCGCCGTTATCGAAAAAAATAGTAATAACCCCAAAATAAGTTTGTAAATAATTTGGGTAAATCAATTTTTTTGTTAATGAAAAATTTACAATACGACTAACAAAAAATTACTGAATGGGTTGGTTATGTCAAAATCTAGGATGTGATTATGAAATTCGATTGTCTATAAGTATTAAGATGCATACTTTTTAGGATATTTAAGCAATATAGCCAAGCATTTTTGCCTGACTATATCGGTTAAAATAGTTAATGTTAAATTAACTTATTTTATTTAACACGTGAAACGTATTCGCCTGAACGTGTATCAACTTTAAGAACTTCACCAATTTGTACAAACAGTGGTACACGGACAACCGCACCAGTTGATAATGTTGCTGGTTTACCGCCTGTTCCTGCTGTATCACCTTTTAAACCTGGATCAGTTTCGATAACTTCAAGTTCAACAAAGTTAGGTGGAGTTACTGCGATAGGTTGACCGTTCCATAACGTTAAAATACATTCAGCTTGATCGACTAACCATTTGGCATTGTCGCCAACCGCTTTGGCATCAGCAGATAATTGTTCAAATGTATCGTTATTCATGAAGTGCCAAAATTCACCATCGGTATATAAATAAGTTAAGTTCATATCGACAACATCGGCTGCTTCAACAGATTCACCCGATTTGAACGTTTTATCAACGGTTTTACCAGAAAGTAATTTTTTAATTTTTACACGGTTAATTGCTTGCCCTTTTCCGGGTTTATAAAATTCGTTTTCAACAATTACGCACGGCTCACCATCTTGCATTATTTTAAGACCGGCTTTAAACTCATTAGTACTATAAGATGCCATAAAAGCTCCAACTATCATTCTGAATTACAAAAATGAGCCATATTATACAGCAAAAAGTTGAACTACCAAATAAAGATGACTGGATTTTTGATCTTGCTAATGTTGTGACCGATATCAAACAACTTTATTGTTATTTAGATTTAGATCCAGATACGATCTCTCTATCAATGAAACAAGCGAAAAAACAGTTTCCGCTTCGAGTTCCTATGGCTTTTATTCATCGAATGAAGAAGGGTGATTATCATGATCCATTGCTAATGCAAGTACTTTGTAATGATAATGAAATGATCAATGTCGATGGATTTAGCGCAGATCCGTTGCAGGAACAAGATAACACTATTCCTGGATTATTGCATAAATATTACAATCGAGCCTTATTAATGACTAAAACGGCATGTGCGATTAATTGTCGTTACTGTTTTAGGCGACATTTTCCTTATCATGAAAATCAGGGTAATAAGAAAAATCTTACTGTTGCATTAGATTATATTGCGAATCATCCAGAGCTTGATGAAATCATATTATCTGGCGGTGATCCGTTAATGGCTAAAGACCATGAATTGGATTATCTAATGAGTGAATTAGAAAAAATTAAGCATGTTAAACGGCTACGCATTCATACCCGTTTAGCGGTAGTGATTCCTTCTCGTATTACCGCTAAACTTTGTCAACTTTTTGCCAAAAGTCGTTTACAAATTGTTGTTGTCACGCATATCAATCATCCTAACGAAATTGATGACGATGTGTCACATGCCGTTAACCAATTAAAACAACATAATGTGACGGTTCTTAATCAAAGTGTATTATTAAAAAATATTAATGATAATGTGAATACTTTAGCTCAATTGAGTAATAAACTGTTTGATAATGGTATTCTACCTTATTATATTCATTTGTTAGATAAAGTTCAGGGTGCGGCTCATTTTTTAGTGGAAGACAAACAAGCTAAACAATTAATGAAGCAGCTAGCTGAACAGATATCGGGTTATTTAGTCCCTAAATTAGCCCGTGAAGTAGGCGGTGAAAAAAGCAAGCGTGTGCTTACATTTAATGATTAATTTTATGAATATGAAAAGTTCATTGTATATATTATGGTTATAAAGGTAGCGCAATTTGGGGGGATTTTATCTCATTTATCTATTAAAATTCCATTGACGAAAAATAAAATAGCCTCTATAATTCCGACCTCTTTAATTAATGCTGTGGAGTTTATACTCTACAACTTGTTGATAAATTAGATTTGGATATAAATCGTCATGAAACGCACATTTCAACCATCAGTATTAAAACGCAACAGAACTCACGGTTTCCGTGCTCGTATGGCTACTAAAAACGGTCGTCAAGTTCTTGCTCGCCGTCGTGCTAAAGGCCGTGCTCGTTTAACTGTTTCTAGCTAATTTAAAGTTGGGTGACTAAACTCACTTTTCCTCGGGAGTTGCGCTTGTTAACTCCCTTTGATTTCAATTATGTTTTTCAGGAATCCATAAGAGCTGGATCGCCTTTTCTTACGCTAATTTCTCGAAAAAATAAATTATCACATCCACGTCTTGGGTTTGCTATAGCCAAAAAACAGGTAAAGCGAGCTCATGAACGCAATCGCATCAAAAGACTTGCTAAAGAGTACTTCCGTCATCACCAACATCAATTACCGAATATTGATTTTATTTTAATGGCAAAGCAACCTGTTGTAGAATTAGATAATCAACAACTTTTAGCAACATTAGATAAACTATGCCAAAAAATTGTAGGCAAACATCAGGTTTGAACAAAATTTTATTGATTATAAAACAGCATGTAATGGCTTGTAAATTATTGATAATAAATGTTTTTGTCTTAATGATTCGCGTTTATCAAAAAGTTATTAGTCCTTTATTTGGTCCAAAATGTCGCTTTACCCCAACGTGTTCTCAGTATGCAATAATTGCGCTAAGACGCTTTGGATTAATAAAAGGAGGTTGGCTAACAGTGAAACGTGTATTAAAATGTCACCCTTTACATGAGGGAGGAGAAGATCTTGTTCCTCCTAATATTAAAAACAATAGAGAAAAACACTAATGGGATCTCAACGTAATATCTTAGTCATTGCTTTACTTTTTGTATCGTTTTTTATCTGGAAGGCTTGGGAAGAGGATCATGCTCCTAAACCGCCTATCGCTAATCAAATGGCACAACAAGTAAGTGGTGATGATTCTAATAATAGCTCAATGCTTGGTAAGAGCATTACTATCAAATCTGATGTTCTTTCACTGACTATTAACACTTATGGTGGTGATGTTCAAGCAGCTCAATTATTAAAATATGAGCAGACACTCCATTCAAATACCCCTTTCCAATTGTTAAACTCTCGCCCTGATTTTGTCTATATTGCTGAAAGTGGTTTAACGGGTAAAGATGGCCCTGATAATGTGATGCAAAATGGTAAACGCCCTGTTTATCAAACTGCACAGACAGAATATACGTTAGCCGATGGGCAAGATGAATTACGAGTACCATTCAGTTATCAGACTAATGGCGTAAAATATACCAAATATTATGTATTGCACCGTGGTAGTTATGCAATTGATGTTGAGTATAAGATTGATAACCAAAGTACAATGCCTGTTGAAATAGCGATGTATGGGCAATTGAAACAGACTATAGAGTTACCACATGATGCCGTGACGGAAGGCGGTGGTGGATTAGGGCTAAGTGCTTTCCGTGGTACAGCTTATTCTAGTGCTGATACAAATTATAGCAAATACAGTTTCGATGATATCAAAGACAAAGCGTTATCAGTCGAAACAAAAACAGGTTGGATTGCAATGTTGCAACACTACTTTGCATCAGCTTGGATTCCAACACAGGATCAAAATAATTTATTTTATTCCCGTGCTACAGCGAATAATTCACAAGCAACCATTGGTTTTAAAGGTGAATCAACGACAGTGCAGGCAAAAAGTACCCAAACAATTAATGCAAAATTGTGGTTAGGGCCTGAAATTCAAAGCGAATTAAAACAGACTGCAAAACATCTTGATTTGATTGTGGATTATGGTTGGCTGTGGTTTTTATCGCAACCATTGTTTTATCTCTTAAAATTTATTCAAAGTTTTGTTAGCAACTGGGGTATTGCAATTATTGCCATTACCTTTATTGTTCGTGGTATTTTATTCCCATTAACACGCGCGCAATATCGTTCAATGGCTAAAATGAAATTGTTGCAACCTCGTTTACAAGCGTTAAAAGAGCGTTATGGTGATGATAGACAAAAAATGAGCATTGAAACCATGGCACTTTATAAGCAAGAAAAAGTAAACCCATTAGGGGGTTGCTTACCGCTATTGATTCAAATGCCAATTTTCTTGTCTCTATTCTATATGTTAGGGAATACTGTTGAATTACGTCATGCACCATTTATATTATGGATTCATGACTTATCAGCACAAGACCCATATTATATTTTACCGTTACTAATGGGTGGAACCATGTTCTTAATTCAGAAGATGTCACCAACACCTGTCACAGACCCATTACAACAAAAATTGATGACCTATATGCCATTAATCTTTACGGTATTCTTCTTATGGTTCCCATCTGGCCTAGTTTTATACTATATTGTCAGTAATTTATTTACGATTGCGCAGCAACGTGTTATCTATTGGGAATTAGAGAAAAAAGGTCTTCACGAAAAGAAAAAGAAATAATGAGAAATAGAAAGGAGGAGTAAAATCCTCCTTTTTTCTATCTGTTTGGATATTAATTTATTATGAATATAGAGCAACAATTACATTTAACAGGAAATGAAAAGGGATATTGGTTTGTTAGTCAAAATGGGCGTCTATGGTTACCGAATGGTAAACTGCCATTCGGACAAGCGAACGAACTAGGTTTTAGTCATGAGATTGCTCAACCAATCGGTGAATGGAATGGACAAATGGCTTGGCTAATTTGCAAAGAAATGAACTCATCAATGAGTTCTATTAAATGCCTTCTGAATAGAGATGATCCGTCATTATTTTATATGGCTGGACGGGCAGTACAATTATCCGAGTTCTATCGTTCACATAAGTATTGTGGCTATTGTGGACATAATATGCATATCAGTCATACAGAGTGGTGTTGTTTGTGTGACAACTGTAATGAACGTTATTATCCTCAAATATCTCCGTCTATTATTGTTGCAATTCGGAATAAAAACAAAATTTTATTGGCTAAACATGCACGTCACAATAAGGATAATTTATTCACTGTGCTAGCTGGATTTACTGAAATTGGCGAGACAATGGAAAATGCTGTTGAGCGTGAAGTGTTTGAAGAGTCAAAGATCAAAATCAAAAATATTCGCTATGTAGGATCACAACCTTGGCCGTTCCCTAACTCACTCATGATGGCTTATTTAGCTGATTATGATAGCGGAGATATCCAGATTGATAAGAACGAATTGGTCGAGGCAGCTTGGTATCATTACAGCCAACTACCTAAAATTCCTGAATATGGGACTATAGCTAGGCGATTAATAGAAGATACGATTGTTCTTTGTCGAGAATATGATGAGCTTGGTAAGAACGAATAAAATTCAGCATGACAATAAATAGGCTAATAGTCGCCTATTTATTAAAAAGAATTTGAGAATTTAATGGCTTTATCTTTAATATTTAAGCTACGCCTAGTATTAGTGACGGCTACACCAAATTGCTAATGCATTACAATCCCAGTTTTTCATCATGTCACACCATGCAGAACGCCAACGTCTAACCGTATTACTGCTAAAATTCATCTTTTTTTCAATTTGAAGGTTATTTTCACCAGAAACAAGTAAATCAATAAATTCTAACCAGAGATCTGATCTAGGAAGTTTATTTAATTGAGTATCGCTTAAAATATTAAAGCTGTGTCGGCAACGTTTACATCGATAACATGTGCGTGTTCCGATTTTAGTTGTATCTGTTGAACCACAATGTATACAAATAGGTTTTTGTTCATTAAGAAGTTCAATGATTTTAGTGTTCATCATTTTATGTTGTTCTGCCAATGTTGTTGGAATTTTGGCTTGTTTATTGTCCGTATACCATTGGTATAAAGAATTATAATTTGTTTCTAAATAAGAAACGATGGCATGATCTCGTCGTATCACTTTCTCAAGAGAGCAATTTAGTTTGTTGGCAATATATTGATAACTTTTATTTTCAATACGATAAGCAAATATCATTTCTAGCCAGTTAAATGGTGTTAACCGATTGAAAGGAGTATTAGTCGCTGCAGTACAATATTTATTACATGCCTTACAACGGTAGGTAACAGTTGGGGTTGAACGAATTGTATAAAAATCATTGTTTTCACAAAATGGACAAATTTCAATGTTTTGTTGAGTAATTTTTTCTAAACTTTTAAGAAAATTATCTAATTCATTATGCAATTCGTTGGGTACTAGTTCATAAATCATTTCTTACTCCCTAATCACTTATCTTCGTAAATATTATCAGATATTTAGCTAAACAAGTAGGCTAACTAACACTTTTTTACATTATTCATATTTGTAAATATTACGAAAATATTAAGAAATATTATGAACAGTTAGTATCAAATAAAATAGTTATTTTGATAACAAATTTATGATTTAAATTTTGAGGAAAATACTTACTTTTAAAGACAAATTTACATCAATTTTTTATTAAAAAATTAATGATAAGTGAAAAAAAAATCGACATTTCAGGTAAAAATGTCGATTTTATAGCAGGTAAAAAAAATAATTTTGTTAAGTGTTATTTAACCATTCGGCGACTTGTTTGGAAAAATAGCTTAATATGCCATCAGCTCCGGCTCGTTTAAAGCAGAGTAATGATTCCATAATTGCTGATTTTTCATCTAACCAATTATTTTCAATTGCTGCCTTTAACATGGCATATTCCCCTGATACTTGATAAGCAAAGGTTGGAACAGCAAAGGTGTCTTTTACTCGGCGAATAATATCAAGATAAGGCATACCAGGTTTTACCATGACCATATCAGCACCTTCACTTAAATCTTGATAAATTTCTTGTAATGCTTCATCGCTATTCGCAGGGTCAAGTTGATAAGTTTTTTTGTTACCTCCTTTTATATTTTTAGCTGAGCCGACCGCATCACGGAAAGGGCCATAAAAACTAGAAGCATATTTTGCGGAATAAGCCATAATTTGCGTATTATGAAATCCTTGGGCTTCAAGTTCGTCACGAATTGCACCAATGCGTCCATCCATCATATCGCTTGGTGCGATAATATCAACACCAGCATGAGCTTGCATTAAGGCTTGTTTAACAAGTGTTTCGACAGAAACATCATTTAGAACATAACCTTGTTCATTGATAATACCGTCTTGTCCATGCGTCGTATAAGGATCAAGTGCCACGTCGGTTAATATGCCAAGATCAGGAAATTCTTTTTTTAATGCACGTACGGCTTTGGGAACTAAACCATTTTCATTATAAGCCTCTTCTGCAAGAAGCGATTTTTTTTCAGCTTCGATGGCAGGAAACAGAGATAAAACGGGTATTCCCAATTTAACAATTTGTTCAGCTTCCTTTAATAATACATCAATACTCATTCTGTTCACATCTGGCATAGATTTAACAGGTTGGGTAATATTTTTTCCTTCAATAATGAAAACGGGATATATAAGGTCATTAACACTTAAACTATTTTCTGCAACTAGACGGCGACTAAAATCTTGCGCACGATTACGTCGCAGTCGGCGTTTAGGATATTGACCTGTGATAAATGGCGACATACAAGCTCCTGCTTATTCTTTTTTTATTAAAATTGGTGTAATTATCTGATGCTCAAAGCTGTTTAGCAAATTAATTTGCTGTACCAGAATAAATCAAATTTTTACTTTACAACATATATTGATTAGAGGTAAAATTGCGCACTAATTTTTAGTCCTTTGTGATATTAACCAATTTTGAGGTGAGAGGCACATGCCAGTAATTAAAGTACGTGAAAATGAACCTTTCGATGTAGCATTACGTCGTTTTAAACGTTCTTGCGAAAAAGCAGGAGTTTTAGCTGAAGTTCGTAACCGTGAATTTTATGAAAAACCAACAACAATTCGTAAACGAGCTAAAGCAGCAGCGGTTAAACGTCATGCTAAAAAGTTAGAAAGAGAAAACGCTCGTCGCACTCGTTTATATTAATATTTTTGCGATAATTTATAATTAAAATTTAAATTGATATAAGAATCAGTTTGCTATTTTTAATATAAAGAATTCTAGCAAGCCGTACGTAAGATACGGCTTGTTGTCTTTCTAAAATGCCAATATTGGTTGAATATTCATTATGAAAGGTCAAATTCCTCGCGATTTTATTTTAGAACTCATCGCTCGATCCAGCATTCTTGATGTGATCAGCAAACGCGTTAAAATGAAAAAACAAGGAAATAACTATTTTGGTTGTTGTCCTTTTCATGATGAAAAAACCGCTTCTTTTTCGCTTAACGAAAAAAAACAGATCTATTATTGCTTTGGCTGTGGTGCGACGGGTTCTGTCGTCACTTTCTTGATGCAATATGAACGCTTATCATTTCCAGAAGCTATCGAAGAATTAGCTAGTATGCAAGGGATTCGTGTTCCTTATGTTGATAGCGAAAATAATCAAATAGATCGATCCAAACATATTGAATCTCGTAATGTTCGCCGTGATTTGTATGAGTTGATGGCTAAAATAACCCATTTTTACCAACAACAATTAGCACTGCCAACGTCAACCACCGCTAATCAATACCTTGAGCAACGTGGATTAAATGCCGAAATTATTAATCGGTATAAAATTGGTTTTGCGCCAAATGAATGGCGATTAACTTTGCAAAATGTGGTCAAAACCAAAACAGAAGCCGAGCTTTACAATCAAGCTGGTATGTTAGTCACGAATGATAATGGTAACCAATATGATCGCTTTCGTGGTCGAATTATGTTCCCGATTCGTGACAGACAAGGTAATGTGATTGCGTTTGGTGGGCGAACGATTATTAATGATAATGCGAAATATATTAATTCCCCCGAAACCTCTATTTTCCATAAAGGGTTTCAGTTGTATGGACTTTATGAAGCGCAAGAAGTCAATCGTAATCCTAAACAACTGATGGTGGTTGAAGGATATATGGATGTCGTATCGCTTGCCCAATTTGGTCTTGATTATGCCGTTGCGGCACTTGGTACTGCAACATCTGAAGAGCATATTAAACTGTTATTTAGAGCAACAGATTCTGTCATATTTTGTTATGACGGTGATAACGCCGGGCGTAGTGCAGCTTGGCGAGCACTTAATGTCTTATTACCTTGCTTGATTGACGGTAAAGAAATAACTTTTGCTTTTTTACCTCAGGATGAAGATCCGGATAGCTTGGTTCGAAAAATAGGTAAAGACGGATTCGAGTCCTATTTGCAAACTGCGCCGAATTTATCTAAATTTTTATTCGATGAGCTTTTAAAACAAGTTGATCTAAAAACGCCAGAAGGAAAAGCAAAATTAAGTTCACTTGCTTTACCACTGCTTGATCAAGTAAAAGCAAAGGCATTTCGTTTAAATTTATTGCAACAATTAGGTAAATATTTGGGATTACTAGATGTGTCTCAATTAGAACAATTGTTGCGGACAAGTCGAGCGAAAGGCAATGAAAAAACTGTAGTCAATACACCTGTATCACAGGTAAAACTAACTACAATGCGTATTTTGATCGGCTTATTAATACAGTATCCTTATCTTGCTAAGCAAGTTACCGATATTCAGGCGGTTAGTCAGGTAAAAATGGCGGGTATCGAATTTTTTATCGAACTACTTGAATTATGCCAACATTACCCAAATATAACTACTGCACAGATTTTAACTGAATACATCAATAAACCGTTTTATAAACAATTAAACCGTTTAGCAACATGGGAGCACCATTATCAAGACAATCAAATAGAGTCAATTTTTTCGCATACGTTAAAAGAGTTATATGATAATATACTCGCCCAACGGCAAGATGAACTGATCGCAAAAGAGAGAGTCTCCGGCTTAAGTACCGCAGAGAAAAAAGAATTAGCGACACTAATACTTGTTTTATCGAAAAAAGACTAAATATTGGGTATATGTAGAACAGAATTTTTATTCTTCTTACATATATAATATATATGACCAAATAACTTAATGTGGATACCTTTATGGAGCAAAATTCTCAATCACAGCTAAAACTCCTAATCATTCGAGGTAAGGAGCTAGGATATTTAACCTATGCTGATGTCAACGATCACTTGCCAGAAGAGATTATTGATTCAGATCAGATTGAAGATATAATCCAAATGATTAATGACATGGGGATTCAAGTTCTTGAAGAAGCCCCAGATTCTGATGATTTATTACTTTCAGATAATGTCCCTGATGAAGAAGCCGTTGAAGCAGCAACTGCATTGGTATTATCTAATGTTGAGTCAGAAATAGGTAGAACAACAGATCCCGTCCGTATGTACATGCGTGAAATGGGCGCAGTAGAACTGCTTACACGTGAAGGCGAAATTGATATAGCCAAACGTATTGAAGATGGTATTAACCAAGTTCAAACATCGGTATCAGAATATCCAGAAGCAATTACTTATCTTTTAGAACAATATAATTTAACCGAAAGTGGTGAAGTCCGATTATCTGATCTAATCACTGGTTTTGTTGATCCTAATGCGGAAGGATCGGCTGACGCACTTCCTGAAGATTTAGAAGAAACTGAAACAGACATCGATCTTGATGACAGTGATGAAGAAAGTGAAGACGAAGATGGCGATTCTTCAGCAGATGATGATGTCTCTATCGATCCTGAAGTTGCACGTGCTAAATTTGCTGAATTAAAAGAGCAACACGATAAAACATCAGAAGCGATCAAAAAATACGGACGAGCTCATAAAAAAGCGCAAAAAGAGATCGAAAATTTATCTGAAATTTTCAAACAATTCCGTTTAGTCGGTAAGCAGTTTGATATTCTTGTCAACAATATGCGAAGCATGATGGATCGCGTAAGAGCACATGAACGTGTCATTATGAAGATCTGCGTTGAACAATGTAAAATGCCGAAAAAACAATTTATGACGTATTTTACTGGTAATGAAAACAATATGAGCTGGTATACGAAAGCGTCAAATGCGAAAGGTGCTTTTGCTGCCAACTTAAATGCGTTTGAGGATCAAGTTGCAGAGCAAATTGAAGCATTGAAAAAAATCGAAGCTGAAACCAATCTTTCTATCGAGCAGATTAAAGATATTAACCGTCGTATGTCTATCGGTGAGGCGAAAGCTCGTCGTGCCAAGAAAGAGATGGTAGAAGCAAACTTGCGTTTAGTAATCTCGATTGCTAAAAAATATACAAACCGTGGTTTACAGTTCTTAGATCTTATCCAAGAAGGTAATATTGGTTTGATGAAAGCAGTTGATAAGTTTGAATATCGTCGAGGTTATAAATTTTCAACCTATGCAACTTGGTGGATCAGACAAGCGATTACTCGTTCGATTGCGGATCAGGCAAGAACTATCCGTATTCCAGTACATATGATTGAAACGATTAATAAATTGAATCGTATTTCACGTCAAATGTTACAAGAAATCGGTCGTGAACCAACGCCAGAAGAGTTGTCAGAGCGTATGCAAATGCCTGAAGACAAAATACGTAAAGTACTGAAGATTGCCAAAGAACCAATCTCAATGGAAACCCCAGTCGGTGATGATGAAGATTCACATTTAGGGGACTTTATCGAGGATACGGCTCTCGAGCAACCATTAGATGCGGCAACATCAGAAAGTTTACGTAGCGCAACACGTGATATTCTTTCTGGGTTAACCCCTCGTGAAGCAAAAGTATTACGTATGCGGTTTGGTATTGATATGAATACCGATCATACGCTTGAAGAAGTTGGTAAACAATTTGATGTAACACGTGAACGTATTCGTCAAATTGAAGCCAAAGCACTGCGTAAATTGCGTCATCCTAGCCGTTCAGACGTGTTACGTAGCTTTTTAGAATAGTCTTTTTTATTTGTAACTATATCGCCACAATTGTGGCGATTTTTTTTAACTTTTTAACTTGATAACTATGAATATATTACAACGTCTTAAAATAGATCCGTTTTTATTAATTCTGATTTGCGTTGTACTTACTGCTAGCGTGTTTCCTTGTAAAGGTGAAACTAAAACTGCTTTCGAATACCTCACCACCTTTGCTATTGGTCTACTGTTTTTTATGCATGGCGCAAAGCTCTCTTTTCAAGCAATCGTTATTGGCATTAAAAATTGGCGGTTACATTTGCTGATTTTTATCACCACTTTTGTGGTTTTTCCGATTTTTGGCGTCATGATGCAATTATTGGTGCCAACGTTTCTCTCTGAAAATCTATATTTAGGGTTTGTCTATCTTTGCGTTCTACCTGCCACCGTTCAGTCCGCCATAGCTTTTACTTCAATTGCAAAAGGTAATGTTGCAGCGGCTATTTGTAGTGCTTCAGCCTCGACGTTATTAGGTGTCTTTATCACGCCTGTATTAGTTGGTTTATTGATGCATACACAGGCTGTTGCATCAATGAATATCATGGATGCCATTAGCTCAATTATGCTCAAGTTAATGTTACCTTTTATTATTGGTCATTTATCCAGACGCTATATTGGCAAATGGGTCGACAAATATAAAAATATTATTTCTAAAACCGATCGTTTATCTATCCTTTTAGTGGTTTATGTGGCATTTAGTGATGCGGTTGTAAATGGAATTTGGTCACAAGTTGGCGTGTTATCACTATTGAGTGTTATCTTTTTTTCTATTTTATTATTAATTCTTGTATTATTGTTTACTACCTATAGTGCAAGATTATTAGGGTTTAATAAAGAAGATGAAATCACGATTGTATTTTGTGGGTCAAAAAAGAGTCTTGCTAGTGGTATTCCCATGGCAAGTGTGATTTTTCCTATCTCGATTATGGGAATAATGATTTTACCTTTAATGATTTTTCACCAAATTCAATTGATGATTTGTGCCTTTTTAGCCGCTCGTTATGCGAAGCGAAAAATATAAAAATTATTTTGCTCATTGCCTTATTCTCAAGGATAATAGAGCCGCCATTAACTACAGAAAGATATATTATGTTTCATCTATTTGCTGATTTAGAATTTTCAACAATTATATTATTAGTCTTTGCATTGCTTTTTGTCCTTTTTTACGAAGCAATTAATGGATTTCATGACACAGCTAATGCTGTGGCAACTGTCATTTATACAAGAGCATTGAAAGAACAACTCGCTGTTTTTATGGCTGGCGTGTTTAATTTTTTTGGTGTGCTTCTGGGTGGGTTAAGTGTTGCTTACGCAATCGTTCACCTTTTACCAACCGATTTATTACTCAATGTTAGTTCAGCGCATGGACTGGCAATGGTCTTTTCAATTTTATTTGCTGCCATTATTTGGAATTTAGGGACATGGTATGTCGGTATTCCTGCATCAAGTTCGCACACCTTAATTGGTTCAATTATTGGGGTTGCACTTGCTAACGCATTTATCATGGATACTTC
This sequence comes from Gilliamella sp. G0441, assembly GCF_050589305.1. NCBI lineage: Bacteria > Pseudomonadati > Pseudomonadota > Gammaproteobacteria > Orbales > Orbaceae > Gilliamella > Gilliamella sp. G0441. The sequence continues at coordinate 22,852 of NZ_JBNRJF010000004.1, forward strand.
AATTATTGAAGCACTCAATATTCCTAAAATGATTCAAATCTTCCTGTCATTGATTGTTTCCCCACTTGTAGGGCTAATCATTGCCGGTTTAATGATATTTTTATTGCGTAAATACTGGACTCGTAAAGGTCAAAGTAAAAAAAGCAGTAAAAAAAGAGAACGTATTTTTATGACGCCAGAACAGCGCGAAAAGCTCTATGGTAAGAAGAAACCCCCTTTTTGGATCCGTATCATGTTAATTATATCAGCAGCAGGTGTTAGCTTTTCACATGGTGCGAATGATGGGCAAAAAGGCATTGGTTTGTTAATGTTAGTTTTAATGGGAATTGCACCAGCAGGCTTTATTGTGAATATGAGTGCATCTACTTATGACATTACCAATACGCGTAATGCAATTCACAATATTGAAGAGTATTTTGTTTCACATCAAAAAGATTTAACCAGCGTAATTGGTCATCAACCCGTTATCGATTCGACAATTCCTACAACCGATATTAATCAATATCACTGCGACTACTCTCGTTCGTTTATGACGATAGGTATTGCTAATTCATTATTTAATAAACTTAATGATTATGAAGCATTAACGGTCGATCAACGTTCACAAGCAAGACGTATTTTACTTTGTTTATCCGATACTGTATCGCATGTTGCAAAACAACCTAATGTTTCTACCGAAGATAAACAATATCTAAAATCTTTAAATAATGATTTACTCAAAACCGTTGAGTATGCACCTGTTTGGATTATTATTGCTGTTGCTTCAGCACTGGCATTAGGCACCATGATTGGTTGGCGACGTGTTGCAATCACCATTGGTGAAAAGATTGGTAAAAAAGGGATGACTTATGCACAAGGTGTGTCAGCGCAAATTACAACCGCATTATCAATTGGTATCGCCAGTTATACAGGAATGCCTGTATCAACAACACAAGTTCTTTCTTCATCGGTTGCCGGTACCATGATCGTTGATGGTGGTGGGGTACAAAGCAAAACGATAAAAAATATTGCATTAACTTGGATTTTAACATTGCCAATTTCAATTTTGCTATCTGGATCACTTTTTTGGCTTGCTCAAAAATTAATTTAGTAGTAAAAAAGAAGATATTAATTTTACTTTTAATCTGAGCGCCAAAAAAGAAAGGAGTAAAGAACAATGGCTTATAAACATATATTAGTCGCAGTGGATTTATCACCTGAAAGTGAAGTGCTTGTTGAAAAAGCGGTATCGATGGCAAGACCTTATAATGCTCAAGTCTCATTGATTCATGTTGGTATTAATTATTCTGATCTTTACACAGGTTTAGTTGATATTAATATGAATGATATGAAGGATAAAATTACCGAGGATGCCCATATTGCTTTAAATAAATTAGCTGATGATGCCGGTTATCCTATTGCTCATACATTATCAGGCAATGGGGAGTTTGGTCAGGTATTGATTGAAGCTATTCATGAATTCAACGTCGATCTTGTTGTATGTGGTCATCACCAAGATTTCTGGAGTAAATTAATGTCTTCCGCTCGTCAACTTATTAATAATACACATATTGATACTTTGATTGTTCCATTAAAAGATGAAGAGCCCGCTGAACAAGTCGCGAAAGAAAAACTTAACGATCAACCCGCTTAAATAGCGGGTTTTTTATTCTTTACACGTTACTGTAAAACATGCTATCGATTCTTATTTCATAAGTTAGATGAGTGTAAGATGGCTACTTTGCCTTTTTTTTGATAAGGCATGTTGACGTTTTCAGGGCTATACTCAAAGGTCTAAATTAATCAATAAGGAGATTTACGATGAATATTGCATTAGTGACAGGGGCATCTTCAGGTTTTGGTCAAGCAACGTGTCGTAAGTTAATTGCTGATGGTTACAAAGTTATCGGAACTGCTAGGCGAGAAGATAAATTAAAAAGTCTTGCCAGCGAACTGGGGTGCAATTTTTTACCATTGGTTTTAGATGTGACCAAAAAAGATGCGGTAGAATCCCTATTGTTACAACTTCCTAAAGAATTTCAACCCATTGATATCCTCATTAATAATGCCGGCTTGGCGTTAGGGCTCGAACCTGCCTATCAAGCTAATTATGACGATTGGGAAACCATGATTGAAACAAATATTATTGGCTTAGTGCATTTAACTCATCAAATCTTACCGGGAATGGTTGAGCGTAATTTTGGTTATATTATTAATCTTGGATCCGTTGCGGGGAGTTATGCCTATAAAGGTGGCAATGTGTATGGTGCATCTAAAGCCTTTGTAAAACAATTTAGTGCCAATTTACGAACAGATCTACTGGGTAAAAAAATTAGAGTGACCAATATTGAACCGGGATTATGTGGTGGAACTGAATTTTCGAATGTGCGATTTCATGGTAACAATGAACAAGCCGCTGCTGTTTATAAAGGTGTGGATTATATTACACCTGACGATATTGCCAATACCATTTCATGGTTAGTCAATACACCACCACATTTTAATGTGACTTCGATTGAAATTATGCCTGTGGCTCAAGCTCAAGCAGGATTATCAGTATTTAAAGAGTAAAAACAAAATAAATTAATTGTTTTTTAGAATAGTAAAAAATTAAGTTTAGTAAACAAAATAGACTTGCACTTAAGCTAATGGATTGCTATTCTTTTATCCTATAATTTTGATTAAGGTTTATGGCAATGACTTTCTCTGAAGTAACAAAAACATTTGCGACAAGTTTGCCGGGCACAGATAGTTATGTCAAACTGCGTAAAGCTATGCGCTCATTAATTCAAGACGATCCAAAAAATGCTGCTGTGTATTTTTTGATTTTTGGGTTTGCGCGAACTTATGTCATGTTGTATGAAGATCAGGAAGTATCACCCCAGTTTGCCGAAGATAATCAAAAATTGATGTTATCGTATTTAAATATACTTGATGAAGCATTGAAAAAACAAGATGCACAAAGCATATATCAAGCATTGAACAAAGTGGTCAATGAATACGAAAATAGCAAAAAAGTATTTTGATATAGCAGCCCGACATGAAAATGTCGGGCTGTTTTATTTTGTATAGCAATAAAAACAGAGTAGGGAATATCATGAACATAATAATGACAATCACAGGCATTATTATCACCTTAGGCACCATTATGCGATCTAGGGCGGGTTGATATTTTTCTAAAAAATATAAGAAAACCCGCCAAAAAAGGCGGGTTTTTATTTTGTATTGAAGATATGAGGTTCAAAATTTCTTATAAAATGAAACGACTTCAGTCAAGATAAGAAAAAAAATCTTATTTAACTGCAATGAGTTTTTATCAGACGTTTTGGCTCAATGGTATTTTGGATGGTTAATGACATAACTTAGGATAGTAAGGGTGGGTGTGATATGAAAGTATTAAAATTTGGAGGAACATCTGTCGCTAATGCAGAACGTTTTTTGCGAGTAGCAGAAATTATTGAGAATAATGCTAAACAAGAGCAAACAGCGACAGTATTATCGGCGCCGGCAAAAATCACTAACCATTTAGTAGCGATGGTTGAGAAAACGGTTGATGGGCAAGATATTAAAAATAACCTTTATGAAGCGGAAAAAATCTTTGCGGATTTGTTAGAAGGTCTTTCAAAAGCACAACCAAATTTTGCTTACGAAGCCATGAAACATTTTGCATTAAATGAGTTAAATCATATCAAACAGCTACTTGAAGGTATTCGTTTATTAGGACAATGCCCCGATAGCATCAATGCTTCTATCATTTGTCGAGGTGAAAAACTCTCTATTGCCATTATGCAAGCACTGCTTAAAGCAAAAGGGCATTTAGTCACGGTTATTGATCCAGTGGCAATGTTAATTGCAGAAGGTGACTACTTGGAATCAACGGTTGATATTGCTCAATCCACACATCGAATTAGTGATATGCACATCCCTGAAGACCATATAATATTGATGCCTGGTTTTACCGCCGGAAATGATAAAGGGGAACTCGTTGTGCTTGGGCGTAATGGCTCTGACTATTCCGCTTCCGTGTTAGCGGCTTGTTTGCAAGCTAGTTGTTGCGAGATTTGGACGGATGTCGATGGTGTTTATACTTGTGATCCTCGTATTGTACCGGATGCGAAATTACTCAAGACTATGTCTTATCAAGAAGCCATGGAGCTATCTTATTTTGGTGCCAAAGTGCTTCATCCACGAACTATTTTACCTATTGCTCAGTTCCAAATACCTTGTCTTATCAAAAATACCAATAATCCTGATGCGCCGGGAACATTGATCGGTGCCAATGTCGTTGACTCAACAACACCAGTAAAAGGCATAACTAATCTCAATAACATGGCTATGATTAATGTATCTGGCCCTGGTTTGAAAGGGATGGTCGGCATGTCGGCACGGGTCTTTGCTGCCATGTCTTATGCCGGTATTTCGGTAGTACTCATTACGCAATCTTCATCAGAATATAGTATTAGCTTTTGTATTCCTCAAACAGAATTATATCGAGCTCAAGAAGCATTAAATGATGAATTTTATTTAGAATTAAAAGATGGATTACTGGAGCCGATTGAAGTAATTGATAAGCTTGCTATTATCTCGGTGGTTGGTGATGGTATGCGCACGCTACGAGGTCTATCAGCTAATTTCTTTACTGCTTTGGCGCGAGCCAATATTAATATTGTGGCTATTGCTCAAGGATCATCTGAACGCTCAATTTCGGTCGTTGTGGATAATGATGTCGCCGTAATGGGTGTGCGTGTTACTCATCAAATGCTATTTGGCACCGACAAAATGTTAGATGTCTTTGTCGTTGGTGTTGGTGGTGTAGGGGGAGCACTGGTTGATCAGATAGGACGCCAACAAAGATGGCTTAAAAATAAACAGATTGATCTGCGGGTCTGCGGTCTGTTTAATTCTAAACACAGTTTATTAAATCGTGATGGCATTGATCTAAAAAATTGGCGAGAACAGATTAAACAATCTGACATTCCTTATACCTTAGAAAGCATCATTGAATTTGCTAAAAATAATCGTCTTCTCAATCCAATTTTGGTTGATTGTACTTCTAGTAGTGAAGTGGCTGATAAATATGCAGACTTTTTAGCCAATGGTTTCCATGTGGTTACCCCTAATAAGAAAGCGAATACCAGTTCAATGGCTTATTATTTACGTTTACGACAAGAAGCTGAAAAAAGTAAACGTAAGTTCCAATATGATACCAATGTGGGGGCAGGGTTACCCGTTATTGAAAATCTACAAAATTTACTCAATGCTGGTGATGAACTCATTAAATTTTCGGGTATTTTGTCGGGTTCGCTTTCTTTTATTTTCGGTAAACTCGATGAAGGCATGTCGTTATCAGAGGCGACGAAGCTAGCAAAAGAGAAAGGCTTTACTGAACCTGATCCAAGAGATGATTTATCAGGGACAGATGTTGCTCGAAAGCTATTAATCTTAGCCCGTGAAGCAGGATTACAACTTGAGTTAGATCAGATAAAAGTGGAATCGGTGTTACCCAAAGAATATGCGCAAGGAAGTATCGAAGAGTTTATGACAAAATTACCGCAACTGGATGCTGAATTTAAAGCAAAATCCGAAAAAGCGATACAAGAGGGGAAAGTATTGCGTTATGTAGGCAGCATTGAGGGCGGACAATGTAGTGTTAAAATTGAAGCCGTCGATAGTGAAGACCCACTTTATAAAGTTAAAAATGGTGAAAATGCATTAGCATTTTATACTCGCTACTATCAGCCAATCCCATTAGTCTTGCGAGGTTATGGTGCAGGTAATGATGTCACTGCAGCGGGTGTGTTTGCCGATATTTTGCGTACAACATCAGGAAAAATCGGAGGTTAAATGACACATCAATCCATAACAGTATATGCTCCTGCATCAATGGCGAATATCAGCGTGGGATTTGATATTTTAGGTGCAGCAATTAGCCCAATAAGTGGAACGATGCTGGGTGATTGTATCACTGTTGAATCATCAACTGAATTTAAACTGGTTAGTAAAGGGCAGTTTGTTAAAAAATTGCCACGAGACCCTAAATACAACATTGTTTATCAATGTTGGCAGCGTTTTTGTAAAGCAATGGGTAAAACGTTACCGGTGAGTATCACACTTGAAAAAAATATGCCTATTGGTTCTGGTTTAGGTTCAAGTGCGTGTTCAGTCGTGGGGGCGTTTGTCGCCTTAAATGAGTATTTTGGTCAACCTTTTAATCAAATTGAAATGCTTAAAATGATGGGTGAACTGGAAGGACGAATTTCGGGTAGTGTGCATTATGATAACGTTGCGCCTTGCTATTTAGGTGGCATGCAACTGATTCTGGATGAAATGGGCATAATCAGTGAATCTATTCCTCATTTTGAAGATTGGTATTGGGTTATGGCTTATCCGGGGATCAAAGTCTCAACGGCTGAAGCACGGGCTATTTTACCTGCACAATATCAAAAATCAGATTGTGTCGCTCATGGTCGTTATGTAGGCGGCTTTGTGCATGCCTGTTATACCAAGCAATCTAAATTAGCTGCTGCCATGCTGATCGATAATATTGCTGAACCTTATCGCAAACAGTTGTTACCAAACTTTGATGAAACACAGCAACGTGTAAAACAACTTGGTGCGTTAGCTTCAGGCATTTCAGGTTCTGGACCAACCATGTTTGTTATTGCGGATAAATTAGAGACTGCGCAGCAAATCGAAATACTTCTTAAAAGTCGCTATTTACAAAATAGTGATGGGTTTACGCATATTTGTAAAATTGATCAACAAGGGGCAAGAGTAATTTAAGTTTATCCATTTTTGAACCGTGAGGTAAACTTAAATCTATTCTGAATTATGACTGACTAACCGCTAAAAAGGTTGTCAAAAAGTGTAACCAATTAAAGCATAAAGATTATCGGAAAATATCATGAAATTGTATAATTTAAAAGATCACGCTCAGCAAGTTAGCTTTGCTCAGGCTGTTAAGCAAGGATTAGGACGAAACCAGGGGCTTTTTTTTCCTGAAAAATTGCCAAAATTTTCTGCAAACGAAATTGAATCGCTATTAAAACTCGATTTTGTCACGCGAAGTGCCAAAATCTTATCCGCATTTATTGGCGATGAAATCAGTCATCAAGATATGCAACGTTTAGTTAATAATGCCTTTCAATTTCCTGCGCCAGTCAAAGCAGTTGAAAATGATATTGGTACTTTAGAGTTATATCACGGGCCAACACTTGCTTTTAAAGATTTTGGTGGGCGCTTTATGGCGCAAGCATTAGTTCAAGTTGCTGCCGATGATAAAATCACTATTTTAACGGCGACGTCGGGTGATACTGGTGCTGCGGTTGCCCATGCTTTCTATCATCTACCTAATATTCGGGTGGTAATTTTATATCCACAAGGAAAAATCAGCCCACTACAAGAAAAACTCTTTTGTACATTGGGCGATAATATTCATACTATTGCTATTCAAAGTGATTTTGATGCCTGCCAAGCTCTGGTTAAAAAAGCCTTTGATGATGAAGAGTTAAAGACAGTAATTGGTTTAAATTCAGCAAATTCAATTAATATTAGCCGGTTACTCGCCCAAATTTGTTACTATTTTGAAGCTTATGCCCAGCTCACGCCAAAGCAACGAGAACAGTTGGTCATTTCGGTGCCAAGTGGTAATTTTGGTGACTTAACTGCCGGATTATTAGCTAAGACGATGGGATTACCGATCAAACGCTTTATAGCCGCGACTAATGCTAATGATACCGTTCCTCGTTATTTAGAGACGGGGAAATGGGAGCCTCATCCTACTATTGCCACGCTATCTAATGCAATGGATGTGAGCCAACCTAATAACTGGCCACGTATAGAAGAAATTTATCACCGTGAAGGTTGGGTTTTAAAAACACTTGGACATGCCGCTATTTCCGATGAAGTTTCTAAACAAGCTGTTTGTGAATTGGATAAAAAAGGTTATTTATCTGAACCGCATGGCGCTATTGCTTATCGTGCGCTTCGTGACCAACTGCAAACCGGTGAATATGGATTATTTTTAGGTACTGCACACCCTGCAAAATTCAAAGAAGTGGTTGAAGATATTTTGGGGCGAACCATTCCATTACCTAAAGCATTAGCTGAGCGTGCAGATATGCCGTTACTTTCACATAATATGCCTGATGATTTTGTCAAATTACGTGATTTTTTGATACAGTTAGATTGGTAATTCGCTTTCCGTCGCTGAATTGGCGACGGTCTGTTTGGCTGGGTATTTAAGTGTTCAGGCTAATTTTCAAAAACAAATTGACTTTATTAAGGTAAACCTTGTTTAAATTAACATTTTCAGATATTGTAATGTACATTATGTCATTATAGAGATGTTTTATGTACTGTCCGTTTTGTAATGCTGAAGATACTAAAGTCATTGATTCTCGTTTGGTTGGTGAAGGATACCAAGTCCGTCGCCGTCGTCAATGTGTGGAATGTAATGAACGTTTCACTACATTTGAAGTTGCTGAATTAATCATGCCTAATGTCATCAAAAGCAATAAAGTTCGTGAACCATTTAACGAAGAAAAGCTCCGTAATGGCATTAAGCGTGCACTTGAAAAGCGTCCTGTTAGTTTTGATGCTATTGAAGATGCCATTACACGTATTAAGTCTAAACTGAGAGCAACGGGTGAGCGAGAAGTTCCTGCAAAATTAATTGGTGACTATGTCATAGAGGAGCTTAAAAATTTAGACAAAATTGCTTATATTCGTTTTGCTTCTGTCTATTTTAGTTTTGATGATATTGAACAATTTAGTAATGAAATTGCTAAATTACAACAAAAATAATCAATAATATGACAACAATTTCTGATCAAGATCACGTTTACATGCATCAAGCGATTGAGCTTGCTAAGCTTGGTCGTTTCACGACAACGCCTAATCCTAATGTCGGGTGTGTCATCGTTAAAGATAATCAAGTTATTGGGACTGGTTATCATCAAAAAGCGGGTCAACCCCATGCAGAAGTTTATGCCCTACAAATGGCGGGACAACAAGCAAAAGGTGCAACCGCTTATGTTACCTTAGAGCCTTGTAGTCATTTTGGTCGAACGCCACCTTGTGCCGATGCATTAATTCAATCAGGGGTTAAACGTGTCGTTATCGCAATGCAAGATCCCAACCCTAATGTTGCAGGTAAGGGCATTAAACGTTTACAAGATGCAGGTATTGAGGTAACCCTAGGGATTTTAGCTGACCAAGCGGAAGCGATTAATAAAGGTTTTTTAAAACGCATGCGCACAGGCTTACCTTTTGTCCAACTGAAACTGGCGGCTTCGTTAGACGGAAAAATTGCCATGGCATCGGGTGAAAGCAAGTGGATAACCTCAAATAAAGCCAGAGAAGATGTACAACAGTTTCGTGCTCAAGCCAGTTGTATATTAAGTACCCGTAAAACAGTACAAACCGATAATGCAAGTTTAACCGTTAGATATCACCAATTACCCGATGACATACAGAAAATCTATCCTATCGAAAAGATTAGACAACCCATTAGAATAATTATTGATGGTCAACATCAATTAACCGGTGATGAGAATATTTTCCAACAACCCGGCGAAACTTGGGTTGTACGAAAGCAAAATTTATCAATTGCAGTGCCCAACGCATTGTTGATTGTAGAGCCCTCAGCTAATCAGTATATTGATTTAAAAGTTTTACTCGAAAACTTAGCTCAAAAGCAGATAAATAGTGTTTGGGTTGAAGCAGGTGCACACCTTGCCGGTGCGTTAATTGAACAAAATTTAGTTGATGAACTGATTATTTATTATGCGCCAAAGCTGCTAGGTCATAATGCTAAAGATATGTGTATTTTACCTAATTTGCAAAAATTATCCCTAGCTCCTCAATTTCAATTTGAATCAGTTGTAGCAGTTGGTGAGGATATGCGCGTTATTCTAAAAAGAAAATCATCTGCAATTTGATGACAGTTCAATTCCCTATTTTAAAAAAGGAAAACGTTAATTTGAATAGTGAACGGGGCCTTTTGTATGAAAAGGCAAGCTTTAACAAGCTGGATATCGATTGTTTTTTTACTTTAGATGAGTATCAAATTATCGACGATTTTATTTATGCGGATATATCAGGAATAGCAAAAGTATGTGGTTATCAAATTCTGTTTTTTTATATTTTGGGGCATGTTGAAGCATTATCACTGGAAGATGTGGTGGAGAACACGTTTTTACGTGATAAAGCTAATCAAATTTTAACTTATTTAGGTTTTGATTTTAAAATGGGTCATCCGTTTGAGTTAACAGATGAGTTTAATCATAATTTTAAGTTTAAAGACTCTATTAATGACGATGAGGTGCGTTATTACTATGACTTTAACGAGATGTTAATTGTTTTAGGTATTAATTGGCAGGGATTTTTAGTCTCATTTGAAATGGTAAAAGATAAGGCAATTATTCATAATCGCCTGGAAAATTTTTATTCATAAATGAACTGTATTTTCTATTGCAAATATGAACTGTGCTCAGTTGAGTAACGGCATCTATTGTTAATAAGATGCCGATACCCCCCATGAGTTAAATGCGAATACTTCATTCGGTGATTATCATTAATTACCTTGAAGAATGGCTAATAGTTGTTCTGGTGCCTTTACTGCTAAGATACGCTCAAGTGTATCGTCTGCAATCACGGCACGTGTTAATTTACGTAATATATCTAAGTGCTCATTCGATTTAGCCGCAATACCAATGACAACATAAGCAATATTATTATCTTCGTCCCATTTGATACCTTGTGGATAATAAATCACTTTAAGTCCCGTTTCGATAACACTATCACGTTTTTCTATTGTGCCATGTGGAATAGCTATACCATTACCCAAAAAAGTCGAAATTTGTGCATCACGATCGAACATTGCTAGAGTATAATCATTTTTGACTAATCCCGCGTTAATCATCTTTTCAGATACTGCTTTAATCGCATCTTGTTTTAGAAAAGCGCCCTCTATAATTGAAATATCATTTACATTGAGTTTTAAATCGCTCATTTGTTATCCTTATTTTGTTAGTCTACCGATGATGAGCGGTAGACTAATTTGTTGATTATACCGTTGCTTTAATAGCTAATTTTTTGTTTTGTGCAATACGAACTAAACCTAATAGAATTGCGCCAACTATTGCACCAGCGAAAATGCAACCAACCCATAAAAGCGGTTTATTGACCAAAGGCAATACTAAAAAGCCGCCATGTGGAGCAGGCACTTGAATTTGGCATAAAAATGTCAATACGGATGCAATTGCCGACGATAACATCATGATTGGAATGACGCGCAAAGGATCTTTTGCCGCAAATGGAATTGCACCTTCGGTAATATGTGTGGAACCGAGAACATAATTAACAATACCCGCAGCACGTTCTTCTTCTGTAAAGGCTTTTTGACGGAAAATGGTCGTCGAGAAGGCGATAACAAAAGGCGGTGCAATGCAAGCAGCTGAAACCCCTGCCATAAAATAGTAATTTCCTTCACCCAATAACATAGTACCTGTTACATAAGCTGCTTTATTAATAGGGCCACCAAAATCAAAGGAACACATAGCACCAATAACAATACCGAGTAAAATTGGATTAGTATGTTGTAATGAACCAAGCCATACAGCCATTGTGTTATTCGCTATGGCGATGGGTTTACCGAGATAATACATCCCTGCACCAATAACAAATACACCGATTAATGGCATGATAAAAATAGATTTCAGTCCTTCGAAAGAGCGAGGTAGATGATCTAACCATTTTTTAACATATAGCATCAAATAGCCAGCAGCAAATCCAGCGAGAATACCGCCTAAAAAACCTGCACCGGTAGCCGTAGCCATTAATCCACCTACAAAACCGGCAACCATCCCTTGCTTACCTGCAATAGAATTGGCTATAAAAGCGGTGAAAATAGGCACCATAATGTCAAATGCTTTTCCACCAATTTGATTAAGCATTGCTGCAAATTCATTATATTGTTCATTTTTAGGATCTGCGGAATAAATACCCCATAAAAATGATAAAGCAATGAGTACACCACCGGCGACAACAAATGGCAGCATGTTTGATACACCGCTCATTAAATGTTTATAGAGCTGGCGTCCAATCGATTCTTTGACTTCCACTTGATTTGAACTCGCTTTATTAACACTATTTTGTACGCCTTTGCGAACTGGAACTGTCCCTGAAGTGATTTGTTCTATTAATGCTGTCGCTTTATGTATACCCTCTTTAACGGGAACTTCAATAACAGGTAAACCATTAAAGCGATCAGGATTAACATCTTTATCTGCCGCAATAATCACCCCAATGGCATTTGCCATATCAGCTTCGGTAATTGCATTATCAACACCACTTGCACCATTGGTTTCTACTTTAATTTCAATTCCTGCTTTTTGTGCAGCTGATTTTAATGCTTCTTCTGCCATATAGGTATGTGCGATACCGGTTGGGCAGCCTGTTACAGCGAGTATCTTCTTCATAACGCCCCCTTTATTTAATTTGGGTAACTACAAGTTTCTCCATATAGGTACTGATTTTATCGAGTAGACCTAATCCATCTGATTCCGCAACATTAGCCCCTGTTGCAGAGGCTTTTTTCATTGCTTTTTCAACGTGTTCTTGTTTCGGTAGCCATTCACTAAGAAATGCAGCAAGTGACGCATCGCCTGCACAAGCAGAACTGATCAAATTGATTGGCACAGCATTACAATACCAAACATGCTGACCATTTGAAAAGTAAAGACCTTTTTCCCCCATAGTTAATAAAATATTTTGAGCACCAAGTGAATGTACCGTTGATAATGATGCAATGACTTGTTCTGTCGTTTGGGTTTCTAATCCAAAAATGTCTTTCAGTTCATCATTATTGGGTTTAATTAATAGCGGTTTATAAGTAAGTAATTGAGCGAGTTTAGGATGACTGATATCTAAAATAACTTGAATATTTTTGGTTTGGCATATATCTAAAACAGCTTGATAATATTCAGGTTCGATATTATTAGGTAGACTACCACTGATGACTAAATAGCTATTGTGATTGAGTGAATCGATGATGTTTAGCATTTCAGCTTTCTTTTTATCTGGCACAAAAGGCCCTTTTCCCACGAGCTTATATTCATTTTGTCCATCATTAATAAAAACGTTAATGCGAGTGATATCATCGATAAAACAAGGTTTGATTTCGATCTGCATTTTGATGAGTTCATCAACAATATATTTACCCGAAAATCCTCCAAAAAAGCCCAATGCACATGTTGGTCTATTAAACTTTTTCAAAACAATTGAAACGTTAACGGCTTTACCATTGGGACTATATTCTGTATGTGAAGTACGATTCACTGAATTAGGATTTAGACCTTGGCAACGGATATTCATATCAATTGCCGTATTGAGTGTTAAAGTATAGATCATATGTTGACCTCTTAGAGTTTACCGGCACATCCACATGTTGTAATGATTTTTTTAACCACTTCTTTCATCGCTGCTTTTGCTGGTTTCATGTAATGTCGAGGATCATTGGCATTTGGATTTTCGATAAAATAGTGTTTTAGCGCATCAGAAAAGGCGATTTTGAGTTCTGTTGCTACATTGACTTTGCAAATACCACGTTGAATGCATTCACGGACATCTTTGTCCGGAACACCTGAAGCGCCATGTAATACCAGTGGAATATCCACCATGGAACGAATTTCAGAAAGTCGATCAAAATCTAATTTAGGTTCTGATTTATACAGACCGTGAGCTGTCCCAATTGCAATGGCAAGTGAATCAATTCCGGTTCTTTCAATAAATTCAACTGCTTGTTTAGGATTGGTATATAAAGCATCTTTAGCATCCACCACAAGATCATCTTCAACGCCACCAAGCCTACCTAATTCAGCTTCAACACTCACATCATAGCGGTGAGCATAATCAACAACGCGTTTTACTAACGCAATGTTTTCTTCAAAAGGGAAATGCGAACCATCAATCATGACTGAGCGTATTCCTGAATTAATTTTTTCAACAATATCATCGTATTCTTCGTGGTGATCGAGATGAACAGCTAATGGTACATTGTGTTTTTTAGATAACGCTTCGGCAATGGCAATAATATTTTCGGTACCGGCATAACTATAGGTACCTGGGGTGCCGGCTAAAATCACAGGGGACTGTAATTCGGCAACCGTTTCAACAACAACTTGCATGGTTTCTAGATTATGTATGTTAAAAGCTGGAACGGCATAATGTTTCTGCTGTGCTTTTTTTAACATATTATGACTTGAAATGATCGACATATGACAGCTCCTTAATTATCGATATTAATTCACTTTCAATTATTCATTTTTTCAAATGAAACTTATTTTTATTTATTATGCTTTCAAAATGAAAGTTATGCTAGTGCGATTACCGTGAGGAGGATCACAAATTTTAATATTTGCTTAAGAAAATGAGGAATTTAAATTGGAAAAGTCGAGTTTTAATGGGTAACATTAGTTTCATAACTTTTAGATATGTAAGCTGAAATAATTAAGTTAGAACACTGTTTGCGAATTATTGTTGACCACTTGTATGATAAATTTTATTATCAACGTTCTTGATTTATTATATGTAATATAGGATATAAAAATTGACTAAAGTGTCTTCAGCCCTGTTAAAACGTCGGTTAGACATAGCAGAAATTGTGCGAAAAAAAGGTGAAGTAAAAGTTGATGAGTTATCATACATGCTTCAAGTTTCAACAGTAACTATCCGTCAAGATTTGACTTACTTAGAACATCAAGGGTATTTAAAACGTTCTTTTGGGGGAGCAATATACTTATCACCAGAAGCATCAATAAATAAAAACAATTTAACCAATGCTAATTATTCATCATTTATTGATGATCGTAATAACATTGACTTAGTAAAAAATTGTTTAAATTACATAAATGATGGAGATACTATTTTTTTGAGTCATGGTAGATTAACGAGAAAGCTCATCCCCTATCTATATTCCAAAAGATCTTTAACAATAATCATGAATGACCTCAATAATGCTCAACTTGCTAAAGAATTCACTGATGCAAATATTATCCTTATTGGGGGGATGTTATTAGAAGGTAATATACTACAAAATAATGGAATTGACCCTATTTTGAATGACTATCAAATCTCGCATTTTATAATAGAATTATGTGCTATTAACAATAATAATCAATTAATAATAGAAGATTTTGAACAGATTAATGCTTATCAGCAAGTGACTAAAAAAGCTCACCATATAATCGGTATTTTACCGCAAAGGGGTATTTGCAATGATGATCATAGCATTGGTAAATTGAAAAATCTGGATGTCGTCATTTTATCAAGACCTGCCGTCACCGAATATCATCAACAATTATTAGATTCAAATTTTAGACAATTTGCAGCAAATAAATTTAGTGTGACTTATCAAATGACTTAGGAGCATGATATGGATTTTAAGATTTGCACTATAGGAGAATTATTAGTTGAATTTTTAGCAAGCGAGCAGCATCAACGATTTGATCAAACAGGCGAATTTATTGGCCCTTTTCCAAGTGGTGCACCTGCAATTTTTGCAGATCAAGTTGCTAAATTAGGTTTTCCTGTTGTTTTTTTCAGTTGTGTTGGTAAAGACCCTTTTGGCAGAATGTGTGTTAATCGGCTCAAACGAGATGGAGTGATTACAGATGGCATCACTTTTCATGATAAAGCCAATACCGGAAGCGCTTTTGTTTCATATCGAAATTCAAATGAAAGGGACTTTATTTTCAATATTCCAAATAGTGCATGTGGTTTACTTTCCTTCAATCATATTATTGAAAATCTTCTAAAAGATTGTTCTCATTTACACGTTATGGGTTCTTCTCTCTACTCTTTTCGAGCAATTGATGCTATGCGCAAAGCACTGGACATCATCAAGCAAAATGGTGGGACTATTTCCTTCGATCCCAATTTACGCAAGGAGATGTTTAATATTCAGGAAATGGAGCAATCATTCGATTATATTATGGAATATACCGATATATTTTTGCCAAGTGAAAGTGAAGTTTACTATTTTGCTGATGATAATGATGAAAGTGAACTTGAAATCATGACTAAATTGCTTCAAAAAGGGATTAAACATATAGCTGTAAAATGTGGTGCTAAAGGCGCTAATTATTATGGATATGATGAAAATAATAAAATCAAAACGATGCATGTTGATGGTTTTAAAAGAGAATCGGTAGATCCAACCGGAGCGGGTGATTGTTTTGGAGCTACATTTGTCAGTTTAATGTTAGCCGGTTTTTCGGTTGAAAAAGCACTAGAATATGCTAATGCAAGTGGTGCGCTTGCGGTATCCAAAAAAGGACCAATGGAAGGGACTTCAACATTAACAGAATTGGACAAATTTATTTCCCATTCCAAAGATAATTAAATATTGTAAGTTTATTTTAAAGCGAAATAAAATCAAAAAAAATCCCAATAACAACGTTATTGGGAAAACATAAGGAATAGGAAAACAATGAAATAAATACATTGTCGAGTATATTATGCACCTTTTTTAAGTAAAAGTATGTAATTAGATGTAAATATTTTTCTAAATTGTCCGTATTTAATCCGTTAATTTAACGTAAATTAACAAATTGGCATTGTAAAAATAAACTTAACATATTGATAATTCTATAAAAATATTTCAAGCAATGAGTTTAAAAAAAGTTTTCCATGCTCTGTAATTTTCCAATTTTTTTTATCATCACAAAGATAATTTTTTTCAATGGCAATGTTTATTTGTTTTTCGATAGTCTTTAAAGGCAAAAAAGTTCGCTCTTCAAACTCGTATTTTGGGAACGATTCAAATAATCTAAAACGATTCATAAAAAATTCGAATGCAAGATCTTCCTTTGGTACGGTATAAGATTTTTCGATATAACGTCCTTCAAGATACCCTTTGGGGTGACGTGTTTTTACGGTACGAATAATATCTCCATTAGATTGGGTTATTTTACCATGTGCACCACATCCAATTCCTAAATAGTCACCAAATCGCCAATAATTTAAATTATGTTGGCATTTAAATTCTGGTTTCGCATAAGCTGATGTTTCATATTGCTGATAACCATGTTGAGTTAATAGCTGATGACCTAGTTGATAAATTTCCCATAACTTATCATCATCCGGAAGAACAGGTGGTTTAGAACCAAAAAGCGTATTAGGCTCAATGGTTAATTGATACCAGGATAAATGGGGAGGATCAATGGCGATTGCTTGTGTAAGATCAAATAGGGCATCGTCCAAACTTTGATCGGGGAGTCCATGCATTAGATCTAAATTAAAGCTGTTCAATTTTAGTTTATGTGCTAATTTCCCAGCATTGATTGCTTCCTGGGGATTATGAATACGTCCTAATTTGATGAGTTTATCGGTTTGAAAACTTTGAACTCCTATTGAAATACGATTTATTCCTGCTTGTTGATAGCCTGTAAATCTTTCTGCATCAACCGAATTTGGATTGGCTTCGATAGTGATTTCGGCATCTTTTTCAATTGGAATCAGTTCATTAACCTTGGTTAACAGATGATTAATCAATTCAGCAGAAAATAAACTTGGCGTACCACCGCCGATAAAAACCGAATGGATCGAGCGTTCAGGACAAAGTGCTATATCTTGCTGTAAATCTTTAATCAAATGATCAATATAAGCACGATAATCAGGTGTTTTTTTGATGGTGTGAGAATTGAAATCACAATAAGGACATTTTTGTACACACCAAGGCATATGTATATATAAGCTAAGTGGAATTTTATATGAAAACATCTGCCTATCCTAAAACTTAATAGCGGTTGATGAATGGTTATATAAATATTGCACTATTTTACTTCAATTCATAAAAAAAAGCTTTTTTTACTATTTTGGTATTTTTAAATTTCGTGTAAAGAGCGTACAATCACCATTAATTTTTCGATATTAATTATCGATAAGACTATTTTTTGTAGGAGAAAATATGAGTATTGTTAACAACATTTTGGATAATGGTTTGTCAGCAGCGTCAATAAGCCCTTCAGTAAAACAATCGGATTTTGGTGAATTACCCATTTTAACGGTTAACCATAAAACATGCACGGCAGCGATATCATTACAAGGCGCGCATTTATTATTTTGGCAACCATCGACCGAAACATCTCCAGTTATTTGGTTAAGTGAAAAAACCTTTTTTAAAAAAGGAACGGCTATCCGTGGCGGTGTACCCATTTGTTGGCCTTGGTTTGGGCAATTAGGTAATCCTTCACACGGTTTTGCTCGTATTGTTGAGTGGACGTTAGATTCTTGCCAAGAAGACGCTAATGGTGTCGATATCATCTTGTCATTAACGAATAACTCACAAACTGAATCTTATTTCTCAAAACCGTTTAAAGTTTGGTTAACGATACATGTCGGAAATAGCTGTGAAATCACATTAAGTTGTCAAGGTGATTTTGAAGTGACAAGTGCATTACATACCTATTTTGGTATTAGCGATATCGACAATGTAATAGTCAAAGGGTTAGGTGATACTTATCAAGATCGTTTGTCTGTTGAAAATAAGCCAACAATTAATGGACAATTAACCTTTAATCAAGAGGTTGATCGTATTTATACCCATGCTGAAAATACCATAACGATTGATGATACTTGTCGAACAATTCAGCTTACAAACATTAATGCTAGTGATGTTGTTACATGGAATCCATGGACAGATAAAGCTAAAGCGATGGCTGATTTTGATGACCAAGAATATAAAAAAATGGTGTGTGTTGAAAGTGCATGTATTAATCAAACACTCAAATTATCACCAACACAAAAAATGTCATATGGCTTTAAAATTAAATTGGTCTAATTTTGCAAAGCAAGTGATGTTTAAACGCAATCGTTTTTATTGACAGCAGTTGATTAATTGTTTGCGTTTACAAGCATAACGCTTTATAATCCTCAAGCTTTTTTAAAGCACCAATTTCATAACCAACTACTGGGTCGCCTGTAATTGGTTTTTTATCTAAATAACATAGAGAAATAAACATGTTTACATTAAAAGCAGAAGTTAGAAAAGAGCATGGTAAGGGTGCGAGCCGCCGCCTGCGTCACGCTGGTCAATTCCCAGCAATTATTTATGGTGGAACTGAACCTGCAATATCTGTTGTGCTTGATCACAACCATGTTTTCAACATGCAAGAAAAACCAGAATTTTATTCTGAAGTGCTTACTATTGAAGTTGACGGTAAAGCTGTTAAAGCTAAAGTACAAGCAGTACAACGTCATCCATTCAAGCCTAAATTAGTTCATATGGACTTTGTTCGCGTATAAAGTGCACTATTAGGCTAAATCAATAAAGCTTATAGCAAAAGGTCACCGATATGGTGACCTTTTGTTTTTTATTTTTTAATGATGGCAAATGCCTATTATTATGATTTATAGCATTAACTGGGTGTACACTGGCTATTTAACATAATAGAATAAATCATATTGATATCATTTTAGTTAGGAGAAAACCATGTCTGATGTCCCAGCTTGCAATTTAGTTATTTTTGGTGCTAAAGGGGATTTGACGAGGCGTAAATTATTACCGTCTTTATATCAATTAGAAAAGTATGGAAAACTGCCTGAGGAAACCAAAATATTAGGCGTTGGTCGTGCCGATTGGGATAAAGTGGCTTATAGTGAAGTGGCTAAGGAAGCACTAACAACATTTATGTCAGAACCTTTAGATGAGAATATTTGGCGACGATTTAGTCAGCGCCTTAATTTTCATAAATTGGATGTTAATGATATCGCTGGTTTTAATGATTTAAAGAATAAACTTGAGCAAAATCGCACAGCTATTTTTTATTTTGCAATGCATCCAGGGACTTTTGGTACAATTTGTAAAGGTTTGGCCCATGCTGGTTTAAATCAAAAACACAATCGGATTGTGATGGAAAAACCACTTGGTACTGATTTACAGTCATCGCGAGACATTAATGATTCTGTCGCACAATTTTTCGATGAATCACAGGTTTACCGTATCGATCACTATTTAGGTAAAGAATCGGTTTTAAACCTTTTAGCTTTACGTTTTGCTAATCCGGTTTTTGCATCTTTATGGAATCGTAATTCTATCGATCATGTCGAAATTACCGTTGCTGAACAAGTCGGTATTGAAGGTCGATGGGGTTATTTCGATAAAGCGGGTCAAATGCGTGATATGGTTCAGAATCACTTATTACAAATTTTAACTATGATAGCTATGTCACCACCGGCTAATTTAAAAGATGAAAGTTTACGTAATGAAAAAATTGCTGTACTAAATGCACTTAGACCTATTGATAAAACTAACCTTAGGGAAAAAGTTGTACGTGGCCAATATACAGCTGGATTTGTTAATGGTATAAATGTTCCAGGCTATTTAGAAGAAGATGGAGCAAATAAAGAGAGTAGCACCGAAACTTTTGTTGCAATTCGCGTTGATATTGATAATTGGCGTTGGGCTGGAGTGCCATTTTATTTACGCACAGGCAAGCGCTTAGCCAGTAAATGTTCAGAAGTTGTGGTATATTTTAAATCATTACCACTTAATATATTTAGTGAATCATATCCTGAATTGCCACAAAATAAATTAACGATTCGATTGCAACCTGACGAAGGTTTAGATATTGAAATCTTAAATAAAGTACCGGGATTGGATAGTACTCATAATTTACAAACAACCAAACTTGACCTAAGTTTTAATGAAGCGTTTCAACAAAATAGTGCTGATGCTTATGAGCGATTATTACTCGAAGTAATGCGTGGACGTCAGGCATTATTTGTTCATCGTGATGAGGTTGAAGCCGCTTGGAAATGGGTCGATTCTATTATTAGTGCTTGGAATTCGGAAAAAGAACTCCCGAAAACTTATCAAGCAGGTACTTGGGGGCCGGTAGCTTCTGTCGCTTTAATTACTAAAGATGGGCATTCATGGCACGAATTTGAATAAAGGAACATAACTATGTTTACACTAAACAAATATGCAAATAGTCAAGTATTAAATGAAGAACTCACAGCTCGTATAGTTAACGATCTTAAGCAGGCTATAGAAAAAAAAGGACATGCATCTATTGCTGTTTCTGGCGGAAAAACGCCAATTCCTTTATTCACCTTGCTTAGTCAGCAAGACTTAGAGTGGAATCGAGTTTATATTACATTAGTTGATGATAGATGGGTCGACGATACTGACGATGCCAGTAATGAAAAATTAGTCATGACTTATTTATTACAAAATAAAGCAAAATTTGCTAATTTTGTTGGTTTAAAAAACAGTTGTGATAATCCGTTTGATGGTGCCGAAGTAACGGAACAGATTTTAGATAAAGTGCCGATGCCTTTTGATGTTTTGATTTTGGGAATGGGGGAAGATGGTCACACTGCTTCACTATTTCCAGGAGCAGATAATTTGAAATTGGGCTTGGACATGCACTCAAATCGTAAAGTAATCGGCATGACACCATTAACTGCGCCACTTGATCGTATCACATTAACACTACCAATCATATTAGGTAGTAAAAATATCTATTTACACCTAATTGGTGAAAGTAAGATTAAAGTTTTAGAACAAGCTGAAAAAGGTACCGATGTTAATCAAATGCCTATAAGAGCAGTTTTACAGCAAGATAAAGTCAATGTAGTAGGTTTTTGGGCTCCTCGTTAATTCAATATTTGTTTGCCAGCAAAAGCTGGCAACTAATTGTTTTAGTTATGCTTAAATTTTAACAAAATCATTAAACAACGAATTGTTATAAATTTAATATTTTAATCATCGCTGTTGCCAGTTTATTTTTATAAATAATATTTTACCTTTCTTTATATCTTCATGGTTTTAGATTCTATTACTGACACTATATCTCGCTTTAATAAGCAACTTAGCTCAAGCTTCAATGCATTCTAAAATTTGTATGTTGAATGTCTTTATTAAATTTATTTAATGTAAAACCTATAGTTAGATTTAAATAAACGAATTAAAAATCCAAACTACAATTATCGAAAAATTAATTAATTAAATAGCTATTATTTTGTAAATTTTTGTGGTAAAAAGTGGGGTTAAGTGGTAAAAAAGTATAAATTATTTAACGTTTTGATTTTTATGAAATTAAAATTATTAAAAATTTACCAATAATGGTGCTTAAATGTTTAGTGGTGCAATTTCAGTCAATATCGATAGCAAAGGGCGGATGGCTATTCCCACTCGCTATCGGGAATTATTGGCTGAAGGTATGGTATGCACTATAGGTTTATACCATCCATGCCTTGCCCTCTATTCAATGACGGAATGGAAAATAATTGAGCAACAACTTTCGACATTATCATCTATTGTCGAAGCTGAACGAAGAATTAAACGATTACTATTAGGTTATGCAACCGAATGTTCAATGGATAATTCGGGACGAATTTTATTACCACAAACGTTACGCACTTATGCCAAGTTAGAAAAACTGACAATGTTTGTTGGACAATCCAATAAATTTGAAATTTGGGATGAAGGAGTATGGTATCAACAAATTAGTGAGGATATTGCCGCACTACCCGCTGATATGGAAAATTTATCCTCTAATTTAAAAAATTTAACTATTTAAAAAGAGCTAAAAATTGAGTGATTATCAACATACTACTGTTTTATTAAACGAGGCAATAAACGCATTAAATATAAAAAAAGATGGCATCTATATTGATGGCACGTTTGGTCGTGGTGGTCATTCAAGAAAAATACTTGAGCAACTTGGTAAACAAGGAAAATTGATCGCCATAGATCGTGATGAGCGTGCAGAACAAACAGCCAAAAAAATAATTGATTCAAGATTTACATTCATTCGAGGCGAATTCTCGAATGTATATCAGTATATTGATTCTTTGGGACTATTAGGTCAAATAGATGGTTTCTTATTAGATCTGGGTGTATCTTCGCCTCAGCTTGATGATCCTGAACGTGGTTTTTCTTTTATGCGAGATGGTCCACTTGACATGCGAATGAATAATCATAAAGGTGTTACCGCAAGTGAATGGTTATTAAGTAGTGATGAAGAAGATATAGCTTGGGTATTAAAAACATTTGGTGAGGAAAAATTTGCGAAACGTATTGCAAAAGCGATTGTGGAGCAAAATAAAATTTCGCCTATAACACGAACATTAGAATTAGCTAATATTATAGAAAAGGCGACACCTAAAAAAGATAAAAATAAACATCCTGCAACACGTAGTTTCCAAGCTATACGTATTTATATTAATAGTGAATTAGAAGAGGTGGAACAAGCTTTAAATAGCAGTTTATCTGTGCTAGCTAATAAAGGAAGACTAGCTATTATTAGTTTCCATTCTTTAGAGGATAGAATCGTTAAGCAGTTTATAAATAGGCAAAGTAAAGGTCCAACTTTGCCAGCAGGATTACCGTTAACAGAGCAGCAGATAAAGCAGTATGGTAGTGCAAAATTGAAGTCCCTTGGCAAAATTAAACCGAGTAATGATGAAATTGAAAAAAATCCACGTTCTCGAAGTGCAATATTGAGGGTAGCAGAAAGAAACAATGAACAGTAGCCAAAACAGTAATAATTATCATGACGGTATTTATGATGAAATAGATACTCAGCGTAAACCAAATAAAAGTTTATTTGGTTTAATCATTGGTGATTTGGTCAATCATCAAAAAATGTCTATTTTTTTATTAGTACTTATTGTTTTGTCTGCTGGTGCAGTATTGATTACGACTCAACAAGTTAGAAAGCAGTTATCTGAACGTGAACGACTTCTTTTGGAGCAAGATGTTTTAGAAAGTGAATGGCGTAATCTAGTTATTGAAGAAAATGTATTAGCTGATCCAAAGCGAGTTGAGGCTAAAGCTAAAAATCAATTAGATATGTCTTATGTTACACCAGAAAATGAAACTGTTATTGTGATAAAGAGTAAATGATGAAATCTATCACTAAATCAAAAAAGACTGTTAAGAATAATAAAGTCAATAAATTGAATAGTAAAAAACAGTTTTTTTCACCTAGTCGATTTTATGTTGTATATGGTTTGATTGTGATTGCCATAATTGCATTAATTACTCAAATGGCAATTTTACAGATTATCCATCCTGATAAGCTGATAGCTGAGGGCAATAAACGCTCGTTGCGTCATCAGGATATGGATGCACCCAGAGCCATGATAACGGATCGAAATGGACGAGCTTTAGCTGTTAGTGTACCAATGTATGATGTTTGGGCAGACCCGAAAATAGTTATTCAAAAAGGGGGGGTAAATGCTAATGATGTTAGATGGAAAGGATTGTCAGCGGCTTTAAATATACCGATTGCTAACTTAGAACAAAAATTGAGTAATCCATCTACACGATTTGCTTATTTAGCTAAACAGGTTACACCAACGTTATCGGATTATTTAAAGCAGCTAAAATTACCAGGGGTTTCATTTGTTAAAACCTCTAAACGTTTTTATCCAGCTGCCGAAAATATAGCTCAATTGATTGGTTTGACAGATACCGATGAAAACGGAAATGAAAAAGGTTCAGAAGGAATTGAAAAAAGCTTTAATAAATGGTTAATCGGCGAATCAGGACAACGAGTAATAAGACGTGACAGATTTGGACGTGTAATTGAAGAACTCGCACGGACTGAAAGTGAGAGAGCTTCAGATTTAGTCTTAAGTATTGATGAACGTTTGCAGTCATTAGTTTATAGCGAACTGAGTCAAGCTGTGCAATTTAATAAAGCTGATAGTGGTACAGCGGTATTGATTGATGTTCATACAGGTGAGATTTTGGCGATGGCAACTAGCCCATCTTATAATCCTAATAATCGTTCATCAATTGATTATAACTCGTTACGCAACCGTGCCATTACCGACGCTTTTGAACCCGGTTCAACTGTTAAACCATTAGTTGTAATGGCAGCTTTAGAAAAGAAGATTGCGAATTTAAACACGATTATCGATACGAGACCATTTTATGTAAACCGCTATGAAATTAAGGATGTTTCCTATCAAAAATCACTTAACTTAGCGGGTATATTAGAAAAATCAAGTAATGTTGGTGTCAGTAAATTAGCGTTACAAATGCAGCCAAGCGAACTGGTAGAATATTTTAGTCGATTTGGTTTAGGACATCCTACAGCATTAGGTTTAGGTGGTGAAGTGAGTGGTTCAATTGCCGCAGATAGAACTCGAAAATGGGCAGATATTGAACGAGCAACATTCTCATTTGGTTATGGATTGAATGTTACGCCATTACAATTAGCTAGAGCGTATGCAACCATTGGTAGTTATGGTGTTTATCGACCCGTTTCGATATTAAAAGTTAATGAACCAATTAAGGGTGAGCGAGTCGTACCGGAAAAAATTGCCAAAACGGTAGTTCATTTAATGGAGGCTGTTGCGGTAACAGGTGGTGGCACAAAAGCTTCTGTACCTGGTTATAGTGTTGCAGTGAAAACTGGTACGGCTAAAAAATTATCTGGTGGGCGATATGTTAATCAATATTTAGCCTATACAGCAGGAATTGCACCCTCTACGGCGCCAAAATATTCTTTGGTCGTTGTGATAGATAATCCTAAAGCAGGTCAATATTATGGGGGATCTGTTTCAGCGCCAGTTTTTAGCCGTATTATGGGGGGGGTTTTAAGAACAATGAATGTAAAACCAGATCGTCATGTTGATGGTCAAATGATTATTTATTAATAGGTGGTAAATGATGGCTATAAGTACATTTAAAAAATTAGTCAGTATATTAGGTGGAAAAAAAGATCGAACGATCAAAGATTTTCCTCTTAATCATTTACGCATCGATAGTCGAATGATTGAAAATAATGATGTATTCGTTGCTATTAAAGGAAGTGTTGTTGATGGTAAAACATTTATTACACAAGCCATTTTAGCTGGTGCTGCAGCAATATTAATTGAGACGAATCGGAAATCGAACGATCTCCATATAGATTATATCCAGCACGAAGACAAAAATATTCCTCAAATAAGAGTATTCCAATTATCTAAAAAATTATCTGTCATCGCCAGCAAATTTTATCATTCTCCTTCTAAAAAACTGTCAGTTATTGGTGTAACAGGAACCAATGGAAAAACGACAGTCACTCAGCTTATTGCCCAATGTGCTACGATATTAAATGAAAAAGTAGCCATTTTAGGGACAATAGGAAATGGTATATATAATCATCTTAAACCTTCCGAGAATACGACATCATCAGCTGTTGATATCCAAACTTATTTAGCTGATTTTGTGAAAAAACGGGTAAAAGTGGTTTCAATGGAAATTTCCTCCCATGGATTAACGATGAATCGTGTCAAAGGGATTACTTTTGCCGCAACCGTATTTACCAATTTGAGTCGTGATCATCTTGATTTTCATAAAACTATGGGAAAATATGCAAAATCAAAATGGTCGTTATTTAGTGCAGACGAAAAAGAAAAACAAGTTATTAGTGCAGGTAAATCTATAATTAATTATGATGATAAATATGGTAAGCGTTGGATTGAAAAACTTTCAAATGTTACCGCTGTATCATGTCAACCTAAATCATTAAGCCGATTAAAAAATTTAAATATACCTTATGTTGGCGTATCTATGATTGAATATCATGACAAAGGCGCTGAAATCCACATGCAATCGAGTTGGGGTAATACTGTTATCAATAGTCGATTGTTAGGAGAGTTTAATGTTTCAAATCTTTTATTATGCGTAGCGACCCTGCTAACACTCGATTTTCCGTTTTTTGCTGTTGTCAATATGGCTTCTTTCCTTAAACCTATCTGTGGTCGAATGGAAGTATTACACACGCATCATAGCCCAACTTTTATTATTGATTATGCTCACACCCCCGATGCCTTACAAAAGGCATTACAAGCAAGTCGTATTCATTGTAAAGGAAAATTATGGGTTGTTTTTGGTTGTGGTGGCGATAGAGACACAGGTAAAAGATCATTAATGGGGGATATAGCAGCACAATATGCTGATAATATCATTTTGACAAATGATAATCCTCGTACAGAAGATGAGATGAAAATTATTAATGATATCCAACAAGGCTTGGTGAATAACAAAAATGTACACGTTATTACTGATAGAGTTACTGCTATAAAAAAAGCATTTTCCAAAGCCAAACCAAATGATGTGATATTAATTGCGGGTAAAGGTCATGAAGATTACCAAATCGTTGGAAAAACTAAACATCACTATTCAGATCAAGAAACAGTGAAACAGCTTTTAGGAGTAGAGAATCAATCATGATTCCATTAAATATTGAGCAAATCAGAACAATAGTAAACGGTGAATCATTTAATATTCAACACGATGAGTCAACCGTAGCATTTATTTGTACTGATTCACGTAAAATTACAAAACAATCTCTTTTTATTGCGCTTGTTGGTGAACATTTTGATGGGCATGCATTTGCCTTACAAGCGATTAAAGACGGTGCGGTTGCCGTCATGGTTAATCATAAAATTGAGGATAATTCTATTCCACAAATAGTGGTTAAGGACACTCGTCTGGCGTTGGGTCTAATTGCTGGTTATATCCGTAATCAAAGTTACGCTAAAATTGTTGCCTTGACAGGCTCATCCGGCAAAACATCTGTAAAAGAAATGACTGCCACTATTTTGCAAAATTGTGGAACAACGCTTTATACGCAAGGTAATTATAATAATGACATTGGTGTACCATTAACACTTTTAAGACTAACAAAAGAAGATCAATTTGCTGTGATAGAGCTGGGCGCCAATCATATAGGAGAAATTGCCTATACAACTCAGTTAGTTCATCCACAAACTGCATTAATTAATAATATTGCTGAAGCGCATATTGAAGGTTTTGGCTCACTTGAAGGTGTCGCTACTGCAAAAGGTGAGATTTTTGAAGGGTTGACTAAAGATGGTATTGCTATCATCAATTTAGATAGCTGTTCAGATAAATGGTTTGAGCAATTAACAGATAAAACTGTTTGGACTTTTTCATTAGAGAATCCATTAGCCAATTTCTACGCAAGTCATATTAAAATGGCAGATGTGACCACATTTAAATTACATACACCGTTTGGTGAATGCGAAATCCAATTACCATTAATAGGGTTACACAATATTTCAAATGCAATTGCAGCTTCAGCTTTAGCGATTTCTGTCGGAGCAAGCTTAGATCGCATTCAACAAGGATTATCAACATTAAAGCCAGTTAAAGGAAGGCTTTTCCCGATTAAATTAAACCAAAATCAATTAATTTTGGATGATACTTATAATGCCAATGTCGGTTCAATGTCTGCTGCAATTAATGTTTTAGCAAATCAATCAGGTTATAAAGTTTTAGTTGTAGGCGATATGGCTGAATTAGGGCAAGACGCTCAAAAGTATCATCAACAAATTGGTGAGCTTGCTAAACAACAAAAATTGGATTGTGTTGTTAGTGTTGGTCAGTTGAGTCAATTTGTTAGTCAATCAAGTGAAGTCGGTCATCATTTTAATGATAAACAAGAAGCAACAAATTATATCATAACATTATTGCGTCAATATCCAAATTTAACCATGCTAGTGAAAGGTTCACGCAGTGCAAAAATGGAAGACGTTATAGAACAAATTAAACAACAAAAAATAAATCAGGGTTAAAAACTATGTTGGTTTGGATATCAGAATATTTAGTTAAACATTTTTCTTTTTTTAACGTGTTCTCTTATTTGACTGTGAGAGCAATTTTAGGCTTATTAACCTCTTTAGCGATATCGATAATTATGGGGCAAAAAGTCATTGACTGGTTACAAAAGTTACAGATTGGACAAGTAATACGTAATGATGGACCTGAATCCCATTTAAGTAAAAAAGGAACGCCAACAATGGGAGGAACGTTAATCGTTGCCTCAATTTCATTATCAGTATTTCTTTGGGCTGATTTAAGAAACCCTTATGTCTGGGTAACATTATTTGTTCTAGTTGGATATGCCATCATTGGCTTTACGGATGATTATCTGAAAGTGATTCGAAAAAATACCGATGGTCTTATCGCCAGATGGAAATATTTTTGGCAATCTGTTATTGCTCTCATTGTGGCTTTTGGTCTTTATGCATATGGCAAAGATAGCTCTGTAACCGTATTGGTTGTGCCATTTTTTAAAGATGTCATGCCTCAACTAGGTATTGGATTTATTTTACTCACTTATGTTGTGATTGTTGGATCGGGTAATGCTGTTAATTTAA
The DNA here is from genome assembly GCF_050589305.1 of Gilliamella sp. G0441. NCBI lineage: Bacteria > Pseudomonadati > Pseudomonadota > Gammaproteobacteria > Orbales > Orbaceae > Gilliamella > Gilliamella sp. G0441. The sequence goes on from NZ_JBNRJF010000004.1 coordinate 52,024, forward strand.
CAGATGGACTTGATGGACTTGCAATTATGCCAACGGTATTTGTGGCAGCGGGCTTAGCGCTGGTATCGTGGGCGACAGGTAATACACACTTTGCAGAATATTTGCATATACCTTATATCAAATTTAGTGGTGAATTGATGATTGTTTGTACAGCGATCATTGGTGCAGGACTTGGTTTTTTATGGTTTAACACTTATCCCGCTATGGTATTTATGGGAGATGTGGGATCACTGGCTTTAGGCGGTGTGCTTGGAATTATCGCGGTACTTTTACGCCAAGAATTTTTATTACTTATCATGGGGGGCATATTTGTTGTCGAAACCCTATCGGTAATTCTACAAGTTGGTTCTTTTAAATTACGTGGTAAACGAATTTTCAAAATGGCTCCAATCCATCATCATTATGAATTAAAAGGATGGCCGGAACCTCGGGTTATTGTGCGTTTTTGGATTATTTCGTTAATGCTTGTATTAATTGGGTTATTAACCTTGAAATTACGGTAATTAAATTAAATCAGGATTGAATCATGATTAGTTATCAAGGTAAAAATGTTGTTATCATCGGGTTAGGTGTCACAGGGCTTTCTTGTGTTAACTATTTTCTTGCCCAAAATGTTATTCCTAAAGTGATTGATACCCGTTTATTACCTTCAGGATTAGAACAATTAGATCAACGGGTTGCCTATCATTTAGGCGATTTGAATGTCGATTGGCTATTTGATGCGGATTTAATAATTGTCAGTCCTGGTATCGCTCTATCAACCCCTGAACTCAAACAAGCTGCTGATAAAGGTATCGAAATCATTGGTGATATTGAGCTATTTTGTCGTGAAGTTAATCAACAACCCAATAAAAAAATTGTGGCAATCACCGGTGCCAATGGTAAAACGACGGTGACGACATTAGTTGGTGAAATTGTTAAGTCAGCTGGTATCAAAGTGGGTGTCGGTGGCAATATAGGTCAAACTGCGCTCTCTTTACTGGCTCAAGATTGTGATGTGTATGTACTTGAGCTGTCAAGTTTCCAACTTGAAACCACGCACACTTTACATGCAACGGTTGCAACGATTCTGAATATCTCAGAAGATCATATGGATAGGTATCCTTTAGGACTCAAGCAATATGTAGAGGCTAAACAACGAATTTATGTGAATGCAGAATATTGTGTAGTAAATCATGATGATAAATTAACTTTTCCAAAAGACAAAGAAAGTCATAATGTGTTTTTTGGATTATATGCAGGCGATTATCATTTGGATAATGATTGTGCACATTTGATTGCGCAGGAAAAACCTGTTTTATCGACTAAAACAATGAAACTAACGGGAAGCCATAATTATCTCAATGCGTTAGCCGCATTAGCTATTGCAGATAAATTATCAATATCACGACAATCTAGTTTAGCGACAATAGCCAACTTTCATGGTTTACCTCATCGTTTTGAATTAGTTTTGGAACAAAATGGGGTCAAATGGATCAATGATTCTAAAGCAACCAATGTGGGCAGTACGGAAGCTGCTTTGAAAAGTGTTGTATGTCATGGAAAATTATTTTTATTGCTTGGCGGTGATGGAAAATCAGCGGATTTTTCTCCACTAATTCCTTATTTAAAAAATAGTCACCTTGAAATTTTTTGTTTTGGTCGAGATCGTGAGTTATTAGCAAAATTAGCCCCCAACATCACAACAATGACAGCGACATTAGCTGAGGCTATGCAAATAATCGCTCAAAAAGTGGTGGCTAATGATGTCGTTTTACTCTCACCTGCTTGTGCAAGTTTAGATCAATTTAAAAACTATATAGAGCGAGGAAATCAATTTGCACTTCTGGCAAAGCAATATGCCCAAAGGGGTGAAAAATGATCTCGTTGGCCATAAAAAAGCAAGTTAATCCTCATGTCCCTTTTGATAATCAATTGCTTTGGACGATTTTTGGATTGATGATATTCGGCTTAGTGATGGTGACATCAGCGTCAATGTCATCAAATGATAATAATCCTTTTTTCTATACTCAGCGTGAACTCATACAGCTAGGTATTTCGCTTGTTTTGATGTGTATAACGTTATCGATTCCAATGAAACGTTGGCAGCAATTTGGAACTGTATTACTCATTATGACAATTATCATGCTTGTTGCTGTTTTAGGCGTGGGGTCTTCCATTAATGGTGCAGCGAGATGGATTCCGCTAGGCGTATTTAACTTTCAACCGGCCGAGCTTGCTAAATTGGCTTTATTTGTTTTTTTAGCAAGTTATTTGACTCGAAAGTCAGATGAAGTACAAAGTGGATTTTGGGGATTTTTTAAACCAATGGTCGTCATGGCCGTGCTTTCTATTTTACTATTACTTCAACCCGATTTAGGCACAGTTATTGTATTATTTATTGTTACTATTGGAATTCTCTTTATCGCTGGTGCAAAGCTATGGCAATTTATCGCTATTTTATCAACAGGTGTAGTGGCAGTTGTTAGTTTAATTCTGTTTGAATCTTACCGTTTAAAGCGGCTTTTAACCTTTCTCAACCCGTGGGAAGATGCAAATGGAGTTGGATATCAATTAGTCAATTCATTAATAGCAATTGGTAATGGCGGTTTTGCAGGACAAGGAATAGGAAATTCTGTTCAAAAATTAGGTTATTTACCTGAATGTCATACTGATTTTATCTTTTCAATTATTTCTGAAGAGCTCGGTTTTGTTGGCGTTATGATGTTACTGACCTTGCTCTTTCTTTTGACATTTAAAGCTATGGCAATAGGATATCGAGCTTTGAACGAAGGCTCCCAGTTTTCTGGATATTTAGCTTGTGAAATTGGTATTTGGTTCGGATTTCAAACCTTTGTTAACATTGGGGTAACATCAGGTATGCTTCCTACAAAAGGGTTAACATTACCATTTATTAGTTATGGTGGTTCAAGTTTAATTGTTATGAGTATTGCAGTAGCAATATTATTTCGAATCGATTTTGAATTTAGGCAACAACAGGCACAAGCAAGAATAAGGTCAATAAAATAATGAAAAAATTATTAGTCATGGCAGGTGGTACGGGAGGGCATGTTTTTCCAGGTATTGCTGTTGCACATTATTTAATGAAACAGGGTTGGCAAGTCAGATGGCTTGGCACAGCAGATCGAATGGAAGCGCATCTAGTTCCTGCAAATGGTATCGAGATTGATTTTATAGAGATATCGGGTCTACGAGGTAAAGGAATTGGTGCAATGCTAAAAGCACCTTATAAAATTTTAAAAGCGGTTCTACAAGCCAGAAAAATCTTAAAAACTTATCAACCTGATGTTGTACTTGGTATGGGAGGGTATGTGTCTGGGCCGGGTGGCATTGCAGCGAAGACATTAGGAATTCCTGTCGTATTACATGAGCAAAATGGTGTAGCAGGGTTAACTAATAAGTGGCTTGCAAAAATTGCAACTAAAGTTTTACAAGCATTTCCGACTGCTTTTCCAAAAGCTGAAGTAGTAGGAAATCCTGTTCGTGACGATTTATTAACTATTGCTGAACCTAACGAACGTTTTGAAGATCGTCAAGGACCAATTAGAGTTTTAGTTATGGGCGGAAGTCAAGGGGCAAAAGTACTCAATGAGGTTGTTCCTAAGGTAATGACAAAATTGTCCGATAACTTTGTTGTTTGGCATCAAACAGGAAAAGGCATGCTAGAACCTGTTATGCGAGCCTATCAAGATTGTGATATGACGGTAAATAAAGTAACAGAATTTATTACGGATGTGGCAGAAGCCTATCGTTGGGCGGATATTGTGATTTGTCGCAGCGGGGCATTAACGGTAAGTGAAATCGAAGTTGTTGGAATTGGTGCCATTTTCGTCCCATTTATGCATAAAGATCGCCAGCAATTTTGGAATGCTAAATCGCTTTCCGATATTGATGCTGCAAAGATTATTGAACAACCCGACTTTAATAGCGAATCATTAATGAGTGTGTTAAGAAATTTAAATAGAGATAAATTAATCGAAATGGCGGTTAAGGCGAAAAGTCTATCTATCATAAATTCTACCGAAAAGGTAGCAGAAACGTTAAAATCAGTGATAAAATAATTAGTTTTTGATATAACTTTATGTAATAATCTTGTCAAGATGTTTTAGGTAAGGTCGATGTTTAAATAGTAACGGCATTGAGTATAAAAAATAGATTTTTACAAACTTAAATAAGCTCAATAAAAGGTTAACAAAAATACTCAACTAGAAAATAATTAGGAGTTAGATTGTGAATACAAAGGAATTAGCTGAATTAAGAGCAATTATTCCCCAAATGAAACGCGTCAAACATATCCATTTTGTGGGTATTGGTGGTGCCGGTATGGGTGGAATTGCTGAAGTTCTAGCTAATGAAGGTTACGAAATTAGTGGTTCAGATATTGCTGAAAATGCCGTTACCGAACATCTAAAGAAATTAGGCGCAAAAATTATTATTGGTCATGCAGCTGAAAATATAATTAATTCAAGTGTAGTCGTAATCTCTTCCGCAATTTCACAAGATAATATTGAAGTTGTTGCTGCACGGGATGCTCGTATTCCAGTTATTCAAAGAGCTGAAATGCTTGCTGAATTAATGCGTTTCCGATATGGAATTGCTATCGCAGGGACTCATGGTAAAACGACGACAACGGCAATGGTCACCGCTATTTATGCCGAAGCGAAACTTGATCCAACTTTTGTTAATGGTGGTTTAGTTAAAGCAGCGGGTACTCATGCAAAATTAGGTAGTAGCCGTTATTTCATTGCTGAGGCTGATGAAAGCGATGCATCATTTTTACACTTACAACCTATGGTTTCTATTGTTACTAATATTGAACCAGACCATATGGATACTTATCAAGGGAGTGTAGAAAATCTTAAGCAAACATTCATCTCTTTTTTACGTAATTTACCTTTTTACGGTTTAGCGGTGATGTGTTATGACGATCCAATTAACCGTGAATTATTACCGATCGTTGGACGAAAAATTATTACTTACGGTTTTAGTGATGAAGCGGATGTGGTGATTAAAAATTATCGTCAAGAACGAGGTGTCAGTTACTACACTGTGTGTCGTCCAGATCGTAATGATTTAGAAATCGAATTAAATGCACCCGGTAAACACAATGCATTAAATTCAGCTGCGGCAATTATTGCTGCAACAGAAGATGGCATAGATGATCAATCGATCATTAATGCTTTGGCGAAATTTGCTGGTACAAGTCGCCGTTTTGATTTACTAGGCGTTTTTCCGCATGCTAACGGTAAAGATATTATGATGGTTGATGATTATGGTCATCATCCAAGCGAAGTTAATGCAACGATACAAGCGGCTAAAAATGGTTGGCCGGATCGTCGTTTAGTTATGCTATTCCAACCTCATCGATATACACGTACACGCGATTTATTTGATGATTTTGCTCAAGTGTTATCTCAAGTTGATGCGCTTGTTATGTTAGACGTCTATTCTGCTGGTGAGCAACCAATTGCCGGTGCAGATAGTCGTTCTTTGTGCCGTTCAATTCGTAATCGGGGCAAAGTGGATCCAATTTATGTTTCAGATTTAGATCTCTTACCAGAAATGATGAAAGAAATTTTAAAAGGTGGAGATCTGTTATTAACTCAAGGCGCGGGTAGTGTGGGTCGTATTGCACGTCAGTTAGCCGATGCTCAATTTTTTTCAGGAGAAGGTCTATAATGATTGATAAAGTTGCGGTATTGTATGGTGGAACATCTGCAGAGCGAGAAGTTTCACTTAAATCAGGTCAAGCTGTACAAGCAGGATTATTGGCTAATGGTGTTGATGCCCACCTTATTGATACAAGAGACCATCCTATTACCAACTTAAAAGAAGCGGGATTTACTAAAGCATTCGTGATTCTTCATGGGCGTGGTGGTGAAGATGGTATAACACAAGCAATATTAACTTATCAACAAATTCCTTATACTGGTAGTGATGTTTTATCGTCAGCCCTCACTATGGACAAACTAAAAACTAAATTAGTTTGGAAAGCACTGGGTTTACCTGTAGCAGATTATGTTATGGTCGAAAAGGATCAATCAATCGATATTGATGCCATTGTACAACAGCTTGGACTCCCTTTATTTGTAAAACCAAGTCACGAAGGTTCAAGTGTAGGTATGACGCGCGTTAACCAAGCAAATGAACTTAAAACTGCTCTTGAACATGCTTTTAAGTATGATAATTATGTCATGGTTGAATCGTTTTTATCAGGGCCAGAATTTACTGTCGCCATTGTTGGTGATGAAGTATTACCATCAATTTATATTAAACCTGCAACCAAGTTTTATGATTATGATGCTAAATATCTATCTGATTCAACGCAATATTTTTGCCCGAGTGGTTTATCAGATGAAAAAGAGCAAGAGCTCCGTAAATTAGCACTTGATGCTTATAAGGCGGTTGGATGCCGAGGTTGGGGACGAGTTGATATAATGTTTGATGATAATCAAACCCCCTATTTGTTAGAAGTGAACACTGCGCCTGGAATGACAGATCATAGTTTAGTACCAATGGCAGCGAAACAATACGGTTGGTCATTTAACGATCTTGTTAGTCGAATTTTACATTTAGCAACAATATAACTGGCTATATTATTTATGAAGCAAGTAAGGCAAGCCGCTCACCGACGTGAAGGAAAAAAAAAGAGATACTTGCTTATTTTTCGTAGTACAGAGCAATTAGCTGGTTTTTTGTTCTTTATTATGATTGTTTTCGTTAGTGCATGGATTGTCCAAAGCGTAAAAAATTGGATGGAAGATCCAGAACAGATGGTATTGTCGCAATTAACTTTAAGCGGTGAATATACCTATACGACTGAGGATGATCTTAGAGAAGCAATTTTAGGTTTGGGGTTACCAAATACTTATATTGGTCAAGATGTAAATGATATACAACAAGAAATATTAAGATTTCCATGGGTTAAACAGGTTAGTGTACGTAAGCAGTGGCCTGATAAATTGATAGTATATATAGAAGAGTATAAACCTGAGTTTTATTGGAATGATTTGTTTTTACTCGATAAAGAAGGGAATGTATTTAGTGTTCCGCTAGATCGTATAACGGACTTGAAATTACCAAGGCTTTATGGTCCAGAAGGTAAAGCAAAGTCAGCGTTAGAGATTTATTATAAGTTAGATGAACTTTCAAAAAAATTAGCTAACAATCAATTAGCACTGCATATTAAGTCAGCAATAACTGATGAACGCAATGCATGGCAGTTGATGGTAAAACAGTGTATTGGTGATTTTTGTGAAGAAAATCAAGAAATAAAACTGATGTTGGGTAATGAAAATGTAGAGCAACGTTACCAACAATTTATCAAATTATTTCCTGAAATTCAGTCAAAAACACCGAAAGATGAAAGAATTACAGTCGCTGATTTACGTTATGAAAATGGCATTTCAGTACAAAGAGAAAAAATGACACAGTAGGGAATAAATTAAGGCTGAAATATGAAAGCAACAGAAAAAAAATTGGTGGTTGGACTAGAAGTAGGTACTTCTAAAGTACTCGCTCTTGTCGGTGAGGTTCTGCCCGATGGTATTGTTAATATCATCGGTGTAGGTCATTGCCCATCAAAAGGCGTTGATAAAGGTGGTGTGAACGATCTTGAGTCAGTAGTTAAATCAATCCAACGTGCAATTGACCAAGCTGAATTGATGGCTGATTGCCAGATTTCTTCTGTTTATTTGAGTCTTTCTGGTAAACATATTCGCTGTCAAAATGAAATAGGTATGGTGCCAATAGCTGACGAAGAGGTAACTGCTGAGGATGTCGAAAATGTTGTCCACACCGCGAAATCGGTAAGAATTCTTGATGAGCATCGAATATTACATGTTATTGCACAAGAATATTCGATTGATTTACAAGAAGGGATTAAAAACCCAATAGGATTATCAGGTGTACGAATGAAAGCAAAAGTTCATTTAGTGACCTGTCATAATGATATGGCGAGAAATATCGTAAAAGCTGTTGAGCGTTGTGGATTGAAAGTTGATCAGTTGATTTTTTCTGGTTTAGCTTCAAGTTATGCTGTTTTAACTGATGATGAAAAAGAGTTAGGGGTTTGCGTCATTGATATTGGCGGCGGAACCATGGATGTGACAGTTTATACTGGCGGGGCTTTACGGCATTCGGTTGTCATTCCTTATGCTGGAAATGTTGTGACGAGTGATATCGCTTATGCATTTGGTGCTCCTCCAATGGATGCTGAAAATATCAAAATTCGATATGGGTGTGCTGTTGGTTCACTAATCGGAAAAGATGAAGTTATTGATGTACCGAGTGTTGGTGGTCGACCTTCTCGTTCTTTACAACGGCAGACTCTGGCTGATGTGATTGAACCTCGTTATTCAGAACTATTATCATTGGTACAAAAAGAGTTATTATCATTACAAGATGAATTAAAAAAACAAAATGTAAAATATCAATTAGCTGCAGGTATAGTACTAACTGGTGGTGCAGCACAAATAAAGGGAATGGTGGAATGTGCTGAAAAAGTATTTCAAAATCAAGTCCGTGTTGGACAACCGTTAAATATTTCAGGATTAACTGATTATGTACAAAAGCCTTATTGTTCAACAACAGTAGGATTGTTACATTATGGCAAACAAAGTTTATTAAGTGATGATGGCAAAGATAACCATAAGTCATCATTAAAAGGGATAGCTAAACGATTGACCGGTTGGTTTAAAAAAGAATTTTAGCTAATATATTTCAAGAACTTCGTGGACATTGTTGACGGTTATATGTACAATGTCCCTAGATCGTATATTTGGAGATAAGTTATGTTTGAGCCTATGGTTGCAGATGATGAACCAGCAGCAGTCATTAAAGTTATTGGTGTCGGTGGTGGCGGCGGTAATGCTGTTGAACATATGATTGCTGAGCATATTGAAGGTGTTGAATTTTTTGCGGCAAATACTGATGCGCAAGCATTGAAAAGAATTAAGGTAGGTCAAACTATCCAGATCGGCACGAATGTCACTAAAGGACTTGGTGCAGGGGCTAATCCAGAAGTGGGTAGAAACTCTGCCGAGGAAGATCGTGAAGTCATTCGTAATGCAATTGAAGGAGCCGATATGGTGTTTATCGCTGCAGGAATGGGCGGAGGAACAGGCACCGGAGCTGCTCCAGTTGTTGCTGAAATAGCTAAAGAATTGGGTATTTTGACTGTAGCTGTTGTGACTAAACCTTTTGGATTCGAAGGTAAAAAGCGTATGGCTTTTGCTGAACAAGGTATTGCTGAGTTAGCAAAACATGTTGATTCGCTTATTACTATTCCAAATGATAAGCTATTAAAGGTTTTAGGTCGTGGTGTTAAACTATTAGATGCTTTTGCAGCAGCAAATGGTGTGCTGAAAGGTGCAGTCCAAGGTATTGCTGAGTTAATCACCAAACCAGGTCATATTAATGTGGACTTTGCAGACGTTAGAACAGTGATGTCTGAAATGGGATATGCTATGATGGGCTCTGGTCGTGCAAGTGGTGATAATCGAGCTGAGGAAGCGGCTGAAATGGCTATTTCAAGCCCATTACTTGAAGACATCGATTTATCTGGTGCACGTGGTGTGCTCGTTAATGTAACTGCTGGTTTAGATCTTGGCTTAGAAGAGTTTGAAACGGTTGGTAGTACTGTTAGGGCTTTTGCCTCGGACAATGCTACAGTTGTAGTTGGGACTACTTTTGATCCTGATATGTCAGATGAAATTCGTGTAACTGTTGTTGCAACAGGTATTGGCATGGATAAACGTCCTGAAGCAAAAATAACTAAACCGATTCAACAAAACTCATTATTTAGTCAAAATAATACTTTGGCACAACAAGAAGAAAAACTAGCTAAAGTGGTTAATGAGCAATCTATTTCTCCTCTCGAGGAAAATAAGATTTTAGATATTCCTGCTTTTATTCGTAAACAAGCGAATTAAAAGTGAACTTATTTGATTTTTTATTGTCACAATTCAATAGAAACAAATAAACATAGTAGGTGCTAATGAAACAAAGAACATTAAAAAAGACAATACAGACAACTGGTGTCGGTTTACATACTGGCAAAAAAGTTACTTTGACGTTGCGTCCTGCACCTGAAAATACAGGTGTTATTTATAGACGTACTGATTTGAATCCATATGTGGACTTTCCGGTGGATGCAAAATCAGTTCGTGATACGATGCTCTGTACTTGTTTAGTTAATGAAGATAATGTCCGTATTTCAACGGTAGAACATATTAACTCTGCATTAGCAGGGCTGGGGATCGATAATATTATTATCGAAGTCAATGCTCCGGAAATTCCAATTATGGATGGTAGTGCAAGTCCATTTATTTATTTGTTACTTGATGCCGGTATCATTGAACAAAATGCGCTTAAAAAGTTTTTACGTGTTAAAGAAACAATACGCGTTGAAAATGGTGATAAATGGGCTGAAGTAAGACCATTTAGTGGGTTTCGATTGGACTTCACGATTGATTTCCAACATCCTGCTATTGATAGTAGTTCGCAACGTTATCAGCTCGATTTTTCGTCTGAATCTTTTATTCGTCAAATCAGTCGTGCTAGAACGTTTGGTTTTATGCGTGATATCGAAGCATTACAGTCTAAAGGTTTATGCTTAGGTGGTAGTTTAGATTGTGCTATCGTAGTAGATGATTATAAAGTTCTTAATGAAGATGGATTACGTTTTGAAGATGAGTTTGTTCGTCACAAAATGTTAGATACCATAGGTGACTTATACATGAGCGGTCACAACATGATTGGTGAAGTGGTTTGTTATAAATCAGGACACGCTTTGAATAATCAGTTATTACAAGCTTTATTGGCGAAACAAAGTGCGTGGGAGTACGTCACATTTACTGACGAGCAAACCGTACCGCTTGCTTTAGGAACTCAACAACTTGTTTTAGCATAAAAACTGATTGTTGAATTATATAATCTTTAACGCTTCCATTAATATGGAAGCGTTTTTGTTTTTATAACTAATGAGATGATGATATGAATAAAAGCCATTTTTTTGCTCATCTTTCACGATTAAAATTAATTAATCGTTGGCCGTTAATGCGCAATGTCAGAACAGAAAATGTATCTGAGCATAGTCTTCAAGTCGCTTTTGTTGCACATGCGTTAGCAATCATCAAAAACAAATATTTTAACGGACAAGTTAATCCTGAAAGAATCGCTTTATTAGCTATGTATCATGATGCATCCGAAGTGATTACTGGAGACCTGCCTACACCGACTAAATACTATAATCCTCAAATTACAACAGAATACAAAAAGATTGAAAAAATTGCCCAAAACAAGCTAATTAATATGTTACCGCAAGAGTTACAAGATGATTTTAGACGTCTTATTGATGATGATTTTTATGATGAAACAGAAAAAAATATTGTCAAACAGGCCGATGCGTTATGTGCTTATCTTAAAACGATTGAAGAACTCAGTGCCGGCAATAATGAGTTTAGATTGGCTGAACAGCGTTTGAAAAAGACATTGTCTGAACGAGGAAGTCCTGAAATGGATTATTTTTTAGAAATATTTGTGCCAAGTTTTAGTTTATCGTTGGATGAAATCACGTTAGATAAATAACAAATGTTGAAACCTAATTGGAGTTAACTACAATTAGGTAACTTATGTGTTATTTAATTCTCTTTTCATGAGACATATTTAAAATTTATCAGGTCATTGCTATTATGATATTTCTCGATAGAGGACTGCTAATGGCAGTGATATTTTAAAGCATGTTCCTTTTTTCTTACCAAGATTGAATAACTGAATATTACCGCCAAGTTCATCAACACAAGATAAAACCAAATATAACCCCATACCACGATTATCTCCTTTAGTTGAATAGCCTTTTTGAAAGATATGCTGTACATCTTTTTCAGAAATACCTATCCCGTTATCAATGATTTCAATGTAAAAATAGCCGTTTTGGACAGTAAAATTTATCTCTATTTTTTTATCAGCTAAACTATGAACGGCATCTAAACTATTATCGATCAGATTTCCAAGAATAGTGATTAAATGATGAATGACTAAGTGATTAGAAATAGGGGCGATCATACCATTAATGTTAAAAGTTAAGGCTATGCCTAATTCTTTTATTCGACTCAATTTACTATTAAGAAAGCCAGTAATAATGGGTTCTTTAATGTATTGACTAATCTCGTCTAATTCTGGTTGTTTATTGCCAATAATTTCTTCAAGATAATTGACCAGTTCTTGTTTGTTATCTTGATATGCCAGTCCATAAATTACATGCAATTTATTATTAAATTCATGAGATTGCGAACGTAAAGCATCGGCATCACGATTAATACTTGTTAATTTCTTTGATAATTGGCGTATTTCTGTTATATCACGAAAAGAGGTAATGGCTCCGACTAATTTATTATTTACGTATAATGGAATACGGTTAGTCACAATAACCATACCATTAATATTTTGTTCGCAATCATATTCAGCAATCCCCTTGTTCATAACTTCATTTAAACGTGCATTGGGTATAAGAGTGTTAATGGGTTTGCCGATAATGTTTTCCTTACTCTTATCCATATGTAATATTCTAATGGCTTCATCATTAATTTGTGAAATTAATCCATTTTGGTTAATCACGACTATGCCTTCTTTGACAGTTCTAATAATGGCATTACATTCTTCAAAAAGTTGATCTATTTGGTTGGGTTTTAATCTACATATAAGCATCTTAATATAACGAGACAATAAACAGGCTAAAATCACTGTTAAAGTGAATGACACTAATAAAGATAACCAAACAAGTTGACTTGACTTTAAAGCTAAATAATTCATTTTATGGCGTGTTTGTCCAACCAAAACAATACCAATTTGTTGCTGATTATCGTTGTATATAGGGCTGGATGCTGTGATTGGATCGTCTAATGTTCCTTTAGCAGTGGAAAGATATGATGTTTCTTGTAATGCCTTTTGTTCATTGCCCTCTACAAGCTGCTGTCCTGTTTTGCTTTTGTCTAGGTGTGAATACTGTACACCTTGCATATTGAATATTACGACAAAATCAACTGAAGCAAGTTGGCGAACTTGTTCGGTATAATGTTGAATTGCATGTAAATTGTCTGACGTGGGATTACTGACTTGATTAATGAGATTATGATTAGTTGATACTAATTCGGCAATATCTTTAAATCGTTGAGAAGAAAGATGATAAAACTCTTTGTTTATCATATGGATAGTGTAAACATATTGAACAACCACTGAAAATATAAATGCAGCGCAAATCAAACTGATAAGCTTAGTTTTAAGCGTTAATTGATTAAACATATATTTCATATTTTATTCTTCAGCAATAAAATTGACGATTCAACAATACGAATGCAGGTGAAAAAATCATTCATTAAATACGCGATTAAAAGATTTCATATTCTTTCGATTTAATTAATGATTTTTGGGCTATTGGTTGTATTGTTGACTTATTTATCAACATGTTAGTAAACTTCGATTTAAATGCATTCGGTAAAATAGATTTAACAGCATGGTTATCTTTAGTATTGAATCTTAAATAAACTCTTATCCGTGGATAAAGTGGTATGTAGAAGCTGATTGTCTAAAGCATGACGAAATTTATACTGTCGTTTTGTACTTAATGCCAACGTTTTTTCTTCAAAGATTGTCATAACGCATTCCTTATGTTTGATAATAGTGTTAAGAGCTAAAATCAGAAGAGTAAATAAGTAAATAGCTAATTTTTATTAAAGACATCAGTGATAAATATACGTTTTTTGTCATTAGAAGGTCGTTTACAAATGACACTGAATATTGAGAACGATTAGAAAGATATTATTTAGTATAAAACTAAGGTGATACATTTTACCACCATAGTTTTATATTGCGAACGTTAATACAATTAAATTTGAATTTTTTAAAAATCTATCTTAGCAGCTGCTGTTATATAACGACTATTCTTTTTACTTTGACCAAAGTACTGATAATCAAGATTTAAATTTATCAACTGATATTGATAATTGATTCCAGCCCCTAAATTATATTGATTTTTAGTCCTGTTTGATGAATAGCTACGCATTTTAGATAAACCATTGATACCATTAAGAGTAATATCACTATCAAATTTGTTGCGACTAAAATTAAAAGTATAGCCGGTTTGACCCGTTAAAGTTAATTGACTATCCTTATTTTTGAAGAAAGAATATGTTGTGGTCAAATCAAGTGGCATCAATACTGCAGAATTTGTCGCTTGACCATATTTAACCAAGTTGATTTGATTATAGCTAACATTGTGAGCACTATTTTCGGTATGAATATAAGTTAAACCAATACTTGGAATCATTGCAAATTCTTCGGTATTTTGCCAATGATAGCCAACAGCACCACCAAAATTCCACGTTCTATTATTAAATTTTTCCTTAATAGTATTAAAACTATCGTGAGTTTTTAAATCATTTTTTCCAAAGGAATAACCTGCGAACGTTGATCCCAGTATATTATTAGGAAATTTATAACTGGTGTATAACTGAATTTGATATTGATGGATATCAGAATCATTTGATGAAGCCGCTTTATCCTTATATTTACCAGTGGAATAACCAATGGCACTACCCACTAAAAGATTATCGATAACTTCTTTATCGAACCCGAGCATAAACCCATTAGAAGTGTATTTATATCCAGAAATGCCCTGATTATTATCGGTATTTTCATAATGGTGAGTCAGGTTAACCCATAAATTATTTTCTTCACCTTGGTTTAGATGAAATTGGTGAACTCGTCTATCTAAAATGGCTTTGGTATCATTCAGTGAATTCATTGCGATTTCAGTTAAATGTAAACCATGATTATTATTATAAAGCCCAGCGATATTTTGATTAAAAAATAGTGTCGTTCCTTTTGATTCAATGGCTAAATTACCACGTGCCATATTGCTGAGTATTTGCCAATTTAATTCCCCAGCTTTGGTATTAGTTTTACTTATCATTTCATTATTGTTTGTGTTATACATTGATTCATAAGCGACTTTCACTAAATTATTAGTAAAGCGTTTAGCGACATTTTTTGATGAAGTACCTGATTGTTGATAATAACGTGAGATTTGGCGTTTAGCCGCATTTTTTGCATTTTTTGCATCATCGAAATTGGTGACATTACTCGCATTGACAAATACAAGTTCATTCCCCGATTGCTTAAAGTTCAAGTCCCCATAAATATTTTGAATAAGTGGTTTTAGTTGACCGTTTTGAATAGGGTGGATACTTAATTTATTCTCTGCGGCTAAAACTGTCGCATTTACATCGGTTGTCGTATATTTCAATCCATTTTTGATAAAGTCATCTGTTGCTGAAAATTTGGCATTAGATGAAAGATTGATGTTATCACCGCGTATCACATTGACCTGTTTGGTATCAGAAATACCAAAGCTAACGATACCATCAATATTGAGTTGAGATGTCTTATTGGTTTGATCACTAATTGATAGTGATCCTTTAGACGATTCTATTGTCGCATTTTTACCAACATTTAATTCACCATCTGATGCAAGTTTTATAAAACCATTACCACGGCTTGCACTCAATATGGCTTGATCTACGACATCAAAATTACCACCACGGCTGACATCAACCGTTCCTTCACGCATGACAATCATTTTGCCTGTTTTACCAATTAAAACAGAAGAGCGATTTGAATCCTTATTTGTCGTTTCTAAAACTGTTTTTGCACCAATAATTTCAATGTCTCCCCCTGTTAAATTAAAGGTACGGGTGGTTAGTCTGGCAGGGGCAGAGGCGGTGCCAGCTAGATGATTATCACCACTACGAATATTCGTATCACCGTCAACAATAACCGTTGTTTTTCCTGTAGAATTTGTACCGGTGCGCATAACGTTACCGGCTAAAATCATTAACCCACCTCGTTGTTTATCTGCCCCTAACTCAACATTAATATCACCTGAAACATGAACGTTAATATCGTGCTCTATAGGATCAAAAGGAAAATCCTTGTGTAATCCTAAATATTGGGTGAAGAATTTGGTATCAAATTTACCAATCCACGTGTCATTATAGATTTGAAAATTGCCTTTGATGAACATGTTAATGTCACCTTGTGCATTTGAGGCGGATTCGGTAGCTGTTTTGCCACTAAAACCCAAATGGAAAGATGCATCATCTTTAATCGTTAAACCATTTTCTGCAATAATATTCACAGGTGTAGTGCTGCTATTTGTTAAAAAATAACGTTCATCGATTTGGTTGAAAGGTAAAACGATGTCTGTAGTCACATCATGATTGTAAGCTTGTACATAATTGGCGCTAAAAGCACTGATTACTAATAAAGATATTGATTTCAATTTCATTGTTTTTTTAAATTAATTTAATACTTTGGGGATGAAATAATATATTATTAGTAATGATAATCAATATTATTTTTAATTTTTTTTGATCAATATCATTTTTTGCTAGTATTGAGACAAAAACCAGGTTATTGCAATAAGATCAGCAGAACCACCAGGACTTAAATTACGTTCAATCAACTTATTATCAAGTTGAGTGAATAGCTGAATGCCATCTGGGTGTGTAATGCCACCTTGTAAAATAATCTGCTTAGCTTGTTGTTTGACAAAGTTTAAACCATCAAGCCCACCTCTTGATACCAAATTGGTATCCTGATTATAGGCAAGCAAATACAATAGTGCTTGTAATAGTGAATCTTCTTCACTATAACCATTTTGTTGCATCTGGTTGTAAATAGGGAGCGAGATATTTCTTGCTGTTGCATAACCGGATTCCGCTTCTCCTCGGGCGCCAGATAGGTTGTGTAGTTTAAATAGCTTTTCACCGACTGATTTTATTTGAGGATTTTGTTTAAGCTCATGATCAACAATGCCTTGGCAAATTGTCGACACTTCATTGCTGATACTTTGAATATTGATTTGTCGTTGTTGTTTCGTTAATCTACCAATAGCGCCAAGTAGCAAACCAAAAGCAAAAATCCCACCTTTATGGGTGTTAATTTGATGTGTAGCATGGTACATCGCTTGTTCACACTGTATCCCAATAGGTCTTATATCAGTTAAAAAAAGATGAGGATCTTTATTTGCTGAATCTATTCCATACTGATAGAAGGGTTCAAACCAACATGATATTGCCTCAATACTGGCAATAAAAGTTTGAAAATTCATATCTCGGTGCGCACCGTTATTATTCATATCAACCAGCCCAGGTTTGGGCGATAAGCATATCTCTCTGATTAGAGCTTTAATGGCAAATTGTACTGGTAAAGATTGCTGATCTTTAATCAGTTTTGATTCTATGAATGCCACTTGCTTTGAATAATCGTTCATTATTGATTCATACCTATATGAAATGTCAAACTTGCTTATCTTTTTGAAATTGTTAGAAAAGGTAACTGAATGAATTAAACCGTCACATTACCAATCTATTTGAAAATAGATTGGTAATTAAAGAACTAGTAATCATTATGCGATGATGTAGCAAGTACTTCACGATTTCCATTGTGGCTAGGCGCACTGATTATGCCTTCAACTTCCATTTGCTCCACAATTCTTGCTGCTCGGTTGTAACCAATTCTAAATTTTCGTTGAACGCTTGAAATTGAAGCTCGGCGAGTTTCAACAACAAATTCCACAACCTGATCGAATAGGGGATCCAGCTCTTCGTCCAGACTATCTGAACTACCGCTTTCGCCGTCATCGGTGGCTACGGTGACATTTTCAATGTATTTTGGCGTACCACGTGCTTTCCAATCTTGAACGACCGCATGGACTTCTTCATCACGGACAAACGCACCATGAACACGAATCGGAATTGAACTATTCGGCGCAAGATATAGCATATCCCCCATACCAAGTAACGATTCAGCCCCCATTTGATCCAAAATAGTGCGTGAGTCTATTTTACTCGATACCGTAAAAGCGATACGCGTAGGGATGTTGGCTTTGATTAAACCTGTAATTACATCCACGGATGGACGTTGCGTGGCTAATACAAGGTGAATACCAGCAGCCCGTGCTTTTTGAGCAAGCCTTGCAATCAATTCTTCGACTTTTTTACCCACCGCCATGATAAGATCGGCAAACTCATCAACCATGACGACAATATAAGGTAATTTTTCCAATGTCGGCATATTGAGATCCATACTGTCGGTTGGTTTCCAAAGTGGATCGGGAATCGGTCTACCCATTTCTTCAGCTTGTTTAATTTTTTCATTATAACCAGCAATATTACGTACACCTAAAACTGACATAAGTCGGTAACGCTTTTCCATCTCATTAACACACCAATTAAGGGCGTTAGCGGCGTCTTTCATATCGGTGACGACTTGTGTTAATAGATGCGGGATCCCTTCATAAATTGACAGCTCAAGCATTTTAGGGTCAATCATAATAAAGCGAACATCTTCTGGCGATGATTTATATAAGATGCTTAAAATCATGGCATTGACACCAACGGATTTACCTGACCCTGTGGTACCAGCAACCAATAAATGTGGCATTTTTGCTAAATCGGCAACCACAGATTGCCCTGAGATATCTTTACCTAACACAACCGTAAGTGGCGATTGGGCATTTCTAAATTGTGGGCTGTCTAAAACTTCTCTAAAGTAGACTGTTTGTCGATTTTTATTCGGTAACTCTATGCCAACATAAGGTTTGCCTGGAATGACTTCTACCACACGTACAGATGGCATTGAAAGCGAGCGTGCCAAATCCCGATCTAGCGTAGAAATACGAGCAGCTTTGATACCCGGTGCAAGTTCAATTTCAAAACGAGTAATAACCGGCCCCGGCATATAATCGACAACTTTCGCTTTGACTCGATAGTCAGAAAGGCTTTTTTCGATCAATTCTGACATCGCATTTAAGGCTGCATGATCCACTTCAATGCGTGCTGTTGGTGGTGCAGTAAGTAAGTTTAATGACGGTAGCGGTGTAGTTGGTTTTGGTAGTGGTTTATCATCACGTCTTAATAATGGGTGAATCAAACTTTCTCCATCATCATTTTCTTCCTCTTCGCTGTCACTATCACGCAAAGTTAAAGTGTGTACTTGAGTCTCCTCTAGCCTTACCTCTTCTGGATAAATGTCATCTATAATTGGGTTTTCTTGTTTAAGAATGTCTATATCGACATCTTCAGGTGGTTGTGTTACTTGGTTTTCAACCTCAAAATTATGCTGAGTTTCAACTTTTGTGTTATAAGGTGTATTTATTTCTTTGAAATATGATATTTCTCTCGTTAGTTCATCTTGTGTTGCAACGATTGGACTATCAGGATTAGCTTCGTGCGCATTATGCGTTAAGGTAAATAACGGTTTGCTCGGCGCATCGGTGATCGTGTATTTATCTTCTTCGAAAGGTTCTGTTAATGCAGGCTCTTTAGTGAGTGTGTCTTCACCGACAGTTTGAATTATTTGGTCTTGATTTTGTTGTTCATTGATATTTTTCAAAATCAGTTCCATTCGAGCTAAGATATCACTTTGATTAAGTTCAGTACTACTCTTTTTACCAGATTTTAAGGCGGATGGTTGAGTTTGTTTCGAAGTTGTTTCCAGTGTTTGTAGTAGCTCAGCAGCTGTTTTTATGAGTTGTTCATTATCGTTAGCGGCTAAAGATGCTATCGAACTATCAGTTGTTTTATTAATGGTTGTGCCTGATGTTGGTTCAATATTTTCAATGTTAATATTTGTTTGAAAATCATCCATAGTATCTAATTGACTACTATTTGAATTGATTGACATTGTGATTTGGGGCTCTTGATCGTTAGGTAATTTTTGAGTTCTATGTTCAGTATCTGTTTGATTAAGGTGATTGACACCACGAGACAGTAATAACCATTTCATAGGTGTAAGCAAAAACATAATAAAAGCACCAAGTTTTTCAATTATGTAAAGCCAAGATAGACCCGTTAATAAAGTAACACATGCAAAACAAACAGCAAGAAGAATCAAAGAAAGGCCAAAGTTATTCATCATAGGTAAAAGATTTTCTATGACGATTGAACCAAGATAACCACCAGCTTCAAATTCGCTTGGATCACTAATATTTAATGCAAAAAAACCCGTACTACTAAAAACGAAGGCTAAAATGCCAATTATCCGAAAAGAGATACTGAAATAATTTATTGGTTCGTTAGCACTTCGATAAAAATAACCAACTAACTGTATGCAAATAAATGCAATGATGACAGGTAAACTAAATGCAATATAGCCTAGAAATTGGAACAAAATATCGGATAGATAAGCACCAATCAAACCGCCGAAATTACTGATCGGGTAATGCCAAGCCGTACGTGACCAACCAGGATCCGATGAGTTATAAGTAGATAGTGATAAAAACAAGCAAACAGATAATCCTATTATCGCAAGTAGGATAAGTTCAATTATTATCTGTTTTCCTGTGATTTTTTGCTTTTTCAAACATGTACCTTAAAAATATCGCAGTAAATGGTTGGCATTTTACCATAAATTGCAATATCTCACAGAGTGAATATGTTTAAATCACAATTTATTGGGCTACGATTAATCGATAATATAGAGTGTTTTATTGAATCTTTCGCCATTTTGTACATAATGTTGTGCATTTTCAATATTGGTTGCGATTTCGGCTTCAGTTAATTTACGTACAATTTTAGCTGGTGAGCCAAGAATTAAACAACCTTCTTCATAGGGCAGACTATGGGTAACAAGAGAATTAGCGCCAACTAAACAGTTTTTGGCAATTTTAGCACCATTCAATATGGTACTGCCCATGCCAATTAGAACATTATTTTCAATGATACAACTATGAAGAATAACGTTATGTCCAACGGTGACGTTTTCACCCACGATACACGGAATATTCTTTTCAATATGTATCGTTGAATTATCTTGTATATTGCTATTTTTGCCAATGTGAATAGGAGCGATATCACCTCGTAAAACGGCATTAAACCAAATTGAAACACCTTCTTCTAAAACTACATTGCCAATGATATCCGCCGAATTAGCTATAAAACAGCATTGATGAATTTGTGGTTTTAAATCACCCAATTGATAGATCATTGTTCATTCCTTCTAAAAGATTTTATGCTCAAAAATAAAATGACGGCAGTAAAATTACAAATTACCATTGAACCAACCATAAACCATTCACTCATATTATGATTGACGGTTGCTGTCGTATGATTAGAGACTAAACTAGAAAGGATTACACCAATAGCCCCCGCTACCGCAAATCGAAGTGTGCCAGCCAGCGAAGATGCCGTGCCTGCAATATGAGAATAGAAATCCAACACCACCGCCATACTGTTTCCACCAATCGTTGATATACAACCAATATAACCTGCTACACAGATAACTAAGTAGATAAAGCCTAAATCTGTTATTGTTACCACTGCAAGTGCGATAGCCATGATAAATTGAATTAAAAGCCCAAATTGCATCATTTTGATTGAACCGACACGGCGAACAAAACGGCTATTAATCGTATTCATTATAATCATTACGGTAATATTGAGGGCAAAATAATAACCAAAATGAATCGATTCGACACCATGCAAGTTCATATAGACAAATGGCCCTAAACTAAGAAATGAGAATAATCCAGCACCTGAAAATGCGCCGATCATCATATACGTCAATACTTGTCTATGCCGAAATAACGTTATGAAATTACTGAGAATACGCGTTAAACTAAATTTATCTCGTTTGGATTGACTTAATGTTTCAGGAATAGCCGTAAAAACGAATACCAAACACAACAATGCAATTAACCCAAGGGCAAAAAAATTGGCTTGCCAATTAAACCAATATAGTACAAATCCGCCAATAATCGGCGCAAGTAGCGGAGCGACATTTGAGATTAACATAACAAAAGACATCATTTTAGAAAACTCATCACGATCACGATAAATGTCTTTCATTAATGCATTCACAACGATAGCTGTTGTGGCAGCAGCTATACCATGAAAAAATCGAGCCGTAATCAATTGATGAATGTTGGCCGCAATTCCACAACTTATAGAAGCTAATATGAAAATAATTAACCCAAAAATTAAGACATAACGGCGCCCATAGCTATCAGTTAAAGGACCAAAAATGAGTTGACCAAATGAAAATCCCAATAAATAACAACTAATGGTGAGCTGCACAGTTGCATCAGAAACATGAAAATTTTCGGCGATGGTTGGCATACTTGGTAAGTACATATCTATGGATAGTGGCATTAACATAGATAATAATCCAAGAATAAAAATAAGTGCTTTTTTCGAGATGTTGATCTCTACTGGTTTGTCATAGGGCTGCACGTAGCGATTCCTTCATGGATTGTTTGCTTTCATAAGTTATTAACTTGTCACTCTTTGATAATAATGGCACGTTTAATTTTGCTTGATCATTAAATTCACCAGTTAATGACGGTTTTATATTGGCTATTAACAAAATGATTCAATCTCATCTTCCGTAAGCGGACGATATTCGCCTTCAGGAACATCGAGAATAATATTGCCAATTTGTTTGCGATGCAAGGCAGTAACATGATTGTTTACCGCCGCAAACATCCGTTTAACTTGATGATAACGTCCTTCGCTAATGGCTAACTCCGCATGATATTCATCGATGATTGTGAGTTTAGCGGGTTTTGTCAGTGTTTTTTCACTTTTTAACTGGATACCATTGTGAAATATTTCAATTAAATTATCGGTTAATGGGTGTTCAACCGTCACTTGATAAACTTTTTCGCAATGGTGTTTAGGAGACGTAATGCGATGTGACCACTGACCGTCATCAGTTAATAACACAAGTCCAGTCGTATCAAGATCCAATCGTCCCGCTGCATGAAGTTTTTCAGACATGGGTTCATCAATAAAATAGAGAATTGTTGGATGATCAGGATCATCCGTCGAGCAGACATAGCCTTGAGGTTTATTCAACATAAAGTAGCGGTTTTGTGTGATAGGGATGATTTCATAACCATCGTATTCGACAAGTTGTTCCGGACTAAGTTGATAAGCCCCTGATTTTATGATCTCACCATCGACGGTAACTTTTTTGGCTTTTAATTCCTTATTGACGATTGTACGGCTAATGCCTAAATGGTGAGCGAGAAATTTATCTAATCGCATAATATTAACATTCCTATAGTGCACTGACAGGGGTATATATATCAAATCGGTGATTTTTGGTTTTAATTTCTGCGGTTGGTTTTTCATTGGCTAGAAAAGGTGCAGAATCCGGTCTTTTTACGACAACCCGTTTTTTAGCTAAGCGCCTTGCCGGTTCAAGTAGACTATCAGCATCACTATCACTCCCCACCAATTGTTGAAAAATACGCATTTCTTTTTTGACTAGCGCACTTTTTTGACGATGTGGAAACATCGGGTCAAGGTAGACAACATCTGGTTTTTCTGGATAGGACTCAAGTCCAGTAATACTCGAATGATAGATAAGATGTAAATGCTGCTGTAGCCAACTACCAATATTGGGATCTTGATAGGCACGTTGTAGACCATCGTCTAACAAAGCCGCAACGACAGGATGTCTTTCAAACATGGTGACATGACAACCTACAGCCGCTAATACGAATGCATCACGTCCAAGCCCAGCCGTTGCATCCACGACGGTAGGTAAGTAATCACCTTTTACCCCAACAGCTTTTGCTATCGCTTCACCGCGTCCTCCGCCAAATTGACGGCGATGCGCCATGGCGCCAGAGGTAAAATCAACAGAGATGGCACCTAATTTAGGCTCATCTGTTTTTTGTAACGCTAGCTGATCATGTTGATTAAGTAGGACAAATGGAAGATCTGCATGTGTGGATAACCACTGCTCAGCTAATTGGCTTAGCTGAGCAGAATGAGTACTAGTGGATACCATAGTGACGAAGTAAAGCCTCTAGTTGGGGTTCACGACCTCGGAAGTTTTTGAACAGTGTCATAGGTTCATCGCTTCCACCTTGCGATAAAATATTATCAAGGAAAGCATTTCCCGTTTTCGTATTGAAAATGCCTTCTTCTTCAAAACGAGAAAAGGCGTCAGCAGATAATACTTCAGCCCAAAGGTAACTATAATAACCCGCAGCATAACCTCCAGCAAAGATATGGCTAAAGGCATGAGGGAATCGCCCCCATTCAACAGTTGGTACCACAGCGACTAATTCTCGAACTTGCTTTAATGTTTCTAAAATATCAGGATCTTTTTGACTATGAAGTTTAAAATCAAACAGTCCAAACTCTAACTGACGTAAAATAAATAGCGCTGCTTGATAATTTTTAGCATCTAACATTTTTTCAAGCATTTCAGCAGGTAAAGGTTCACCTGTTTCATAATGTCCAGAAATAAACGCTAATGCTTCGGGTTCCCAGCACCAGTTTTCTAGAAATTGGCTTGGTAATTCAACTGCATCCCATGGCACACCATTGATTCCTGCAACAGAAGAGACATCAATTTCAGTCAGCATATGATGAAGTCCATGTCCAAACTCATGAAATAGCGTTGTGACTTCATTATGTGTGAATAGTGCAGATTTATCGCCAATAGGGCGGTTAAAATTGCAGGTTAAATAAGCAACTGGTTTTTGCACGTGACCATCAGCAAAACGCATACGACCAATACAATCATCCATCCATGCGCCGCCTCGTTTATGTTCACGAGCATATAAGTCAAGGTAAAAGCTACCTTTTAATTCACCATCTGTATTATAAAGGTCATAAAATTTAACTTCAGGATCCCAAACTTCGACCCCTTGTCGTTGTTTTGCCGTAATGCCAAATACACGATGAACAACTTCAAATAGACCATTTATAACAGTTTGCTCTGGGAAATAAGGGCGCAACTCTTCATCATTGATGGTATAAAGATATTGTTTTTGTTTTTCACTGTAATAAGCTATGTCCCAAGGTTTAATATCACTAGCGCCAAAAAATTCGTAAGCATATCGTTTTAAATCGGCGAGTTCTTTTTCGCCTTGCGGTTTTGCCTTACTTGCTAAATCAGTTAAAAATTCGATGACTTGCTGTGTAGATTCAGCCATTTTAGTTGCCAAGGATTTATCAGCATAAGTCTCAAAGCCTAATAAATGTGCTAGCTCATCACGCAATGATAAAATTTGTTTTATTATTTCAGTATTATCCCATTTACCTGCGTTGGGTCCTTGGTCTGATGCTCTTGTATTATAAGCTTGATAAAGCTCAAAACGCAGATCACGATTATCACAGTAAGTCATAATAGGTAAATAACTTGGGATATCAAGGGTGAGTAACCAGCCTTCTTGACCTTTGGCTTTGGCTTGCTCTTTAGCTGCGGCTAATGCACTTTCTGGCATGCCTGAAAGATCATCTAAATTTGTGATTAATTTAGTCCACCCCATGGTCGCATCTAAAACATTATTACTATATTTGGAGGAGAGTTCTGAAAGTTTAGCAACGATTTCACCATAGCGCTTTTGTTTATCTTCAGGTAATCCGATTCCGGATAACTCAAAGTCACGTAATGCGTTATCGATCACCTTTTTTTGCGCTTTAGTTAGTTTGGTATACTCTTCACTTTCTTTAATCTGTTTGTAGGCTTGATAAAGCGGTTTATGTTGTCCAACCCATGTGCTGTATTCTGATAATAATGGCAAACAAGCTTCATAAGCCTCTCTCAGTTGAGGGCTGTTTTTTACAGAATTAAGGTGGCTAACGGGAGACCATGCTCGACTAAATTTTTCATCCATTTCATCGATAGGCTGGATGAGATTATCCCAGGTATATTGACTATTTTTAGTTAATACGGTTTCAATTGTATGACGACAATTTTTTAAAGCCTCTTGTATTGCAGGTAAAACATGTTCAGGCTTAATTTTTGAAAATAAAGGGAGTGGTGCATCTATTAGTAATGGGTTTGTCATTTTGTGATACCTTTGTACAATGATATTGTTGTTTTATTAAATATCAGGTTATGGAAATAGCCATAAATCCATCATTACAATGGATAGGATAACTATAATCCCATTAATTTCCGCTCACGTTGCCATTCTGTTGGAGTATAGGTTTTAATTGATAAAGCATGAATACGATTGTCATTAATAAATTCTGCTAAGGGGGCATAAATTGCTTGTTGCTTTTTTACTCTGCTTAGATCTGCAAATAATTCACCAATAGCAATGACCTGAAAATGACTACCATCATTAGTCATGACATGCACTTCTTCGAGATCGAGTGAACTTTTTAATTTATCTATTATCTGCTGTTTGTCCATTGTTGAAACTCATTTTTTGAATGATTTTGGGGTTGAATATATTAATATTATCTTAGTTTGTCTTTCTGATAAAGATAAGCGTCATTTATTCCTGTATAACTGGTTGTAAATCATAGAGTGCAATTAATGTTTGTAATTGCGGATTAACGCTATCTAGTGTGACGGAATATTTGTTACAGAAATAAACTAATGTGGCAAGTCCCGAAGAGTCAACACGAATAAGTTGTGCCACATCAATTTTTTTTACATCTTTTAATAATGTATTTTGTATTGACCATACATCATTTAAGGAGTGAGCATCAAGCTCACCCTTTAGGTATAATATATCTTGTTGCTTTTCGGTTGTTATTCGCGACATGATTAATTAGCCTTTTGGTTTTTCATTTGGATCAATATTACGTTTGGAAAGATCGTTCAATTGTTTAGTTAATGCATCGATACCATTTTGACGTAAAATTGTTGACCACTCATTTTGCTTAGTCGTGATCATACTTACCCCTTCGGCAATTAAATCGTAAGCTTTCCACTCTCCTGTTACAGAATTTTTTCGCCACTGAAAATCAATACGTAATGGTTGTTGACCTTTATCTGGTTGATTTAATAATACACGAATTGAAATTAATGTTTTTCCAGTAAGATCTTTAGCTTTTTCAACTTGATAAGTTTGACCATTATACATGGATAATGCTTGTGCGAAAGCTTGAACTAAATAGTTTTCAAAAGCATCAAAATAGGCAGTACGTTGAGCAATACTTGCTTCTTTGTAAACGTTACCTAAAATTAGTGCGCCAGCATATTTAACTTGTACATAAGGCAATAGATCTGATCTGACTATATCTTTCAACTTATTTGGATTTGTTTTTATTGTTGATTGTTGTGATTTTATGGTGCTAAAAATTTTATCAGCTGCTACTTTCATTTCGTCATAGGGATTATTTTCAGCAAAGGCTGAAACACTAAATACTAATGCGAATACTAAAAAAATAGTTTGCTTGAATTTGGTTAACATAATGACTCCTTATTTTTCATTTACATCTTGTGAGTTTTGATTCTTTTCCTTATTTGATGAATCACCCATACTATAAAGAAATTGACCTATTAGATCTTCTAATACCATTGCTGGTTTTGTATTACTAACGACAAACCCTTCTTGAAAATAAGGTGGTTTGTTATCTTTATGAGCTGTGGTTGTTGTGGTATCAGTTGCATCTAATGAATCAATATCGAACTCTGTTGATTGATCTAGCCCAAAATTGATATCAATAAATTGTTCCCCTAATAAACCCGAAGTTTTTATTGATAATGAACTAGAACTTGGAATTTTATTATATTGACTATCGATATCCATTGTTACATAAGGTTTATAAACATCGTTTCCTGACGCGTTTAGGCTAATATTGCTTATTCTTCCTATTACTACTCCACCAATTTTAATTGGTGATCTAACTTTTAATCCGCCGATATTATCAAATACGGCATATACTCGATATGAATTGTGGCTGGTAAAAGATGTAGGATCGGTAACGCGAAAACATAAAAAAAGTACCGAGCAAATGACTAGTACCATAAATAATCCAACTGTAATTTCGACTTTACGACTCATGTTTAATGACCTCAATGACTAAACATTAATGCGGTTAAAATAAAATCTAACCCCAAAATAACTAATGATGAATAAACAACTGTGTTAGTAGTTGCTCGACTAATTCCTTCTGATGTTGGTACGCAATCGTAACCATTAAAAAGAGCAATCCAAGTGCTGGCAATTGCAAAGGCAAAACTTTTGACAAAACAGTTGCCTAAATCATGCCACCAGTCAACATTACTTTGAATTGAAGACCAAAAAAATCCAGCATCAATGCCTTTCCAATCTACACCAACTAAAACACCGCCTAAAATACCGACAGCGACAAAAATAGCCGTTAAAAACGGCATAGAAAAAAATCCAGCCCAGAAACGGGGTGCAATAATGCGCCGTAATGGATCGACTGCCATCATTTCCATGCTTGATAGTTGTTCTGTTGCTTTCATCAGACCTATTTCAGCTGTTAAAGCAGAGCCGGCACGTCCAGCAAATAACAATCCGGCAACAACGGGACCAAGCTCACGTAATAAAGCGAGTGCAACCATCATACCTAAACTCGCTTCAGCACCAAAAGTGGTCAAGATAAAATAACCTTGTAAAGCGAGTACCATACCAATAAAAAGTCCGGATACGATAATAATCGTTAAAGATTGTACACCCACAAAGTAAAATTGTTTGACCAGTAACGGGAATTGCTTAGCAAATTGTGGACGACCAATTAGCGCTCCAAATAGCATCATTCCTGAACGACCAATCAGAGCAATAAGGTCAATTAACCATTTTCCCATTTTTTCAAGTAAATTAAACATTATTTTATACCTCGACTTAGGTCTAATTTATAATCATCTGCGGGATAATGAAAAGGTACCGGTCCATCAGCTAAGCCTTCAAGAAATTGTTTTACACGCAAGTCGTCATTTTCGCGTAATTGTTGTGATGTTCCGCCTGCAATAATGTGTTGTTCAGCAACAATATAAGCATAATCGGCAATACTGAGTACTTCATTAACATCATGGCTGACAACAATACAGGTTAATCCAAGCGACTGATTGATTTCTGAGATTAATTTGACAATGACACCCATTGAGATTGGGTCTTGCCCGGCAAAAGGTTCATCAAACATGATTAAATCAGGGTCAAGAGCTATTGCTCTGGCTAAAGCGGCTCGCCTTGCCATACCGCCAGATAATTCTGAAGGCATCATATGAGCTGCTCCACGAAGTCCTACTGATTGTAATTTCATTAATACTAAATTATGTAAAACAGGTTCAGGTAAATCGAGGTGTTCACGAATTGGATAAGCTACATTGTCAAAAACAGAAAGATCGGTAAATAATGCACCAGATTGGAATAGCATACTCATGCGTTTACGCACTTCATAAAGTCTGGAGCGAGACATGCTAGGAATATTTTCACCATCAAAAAAAATTCTACCTGATTGCGGTTTCAATTGACCACCAATCAAGCGTAGTAGTGTGGTTTTACCTATTCCCGACGGTCCCATAATCGCTGTCACTTTGCCTTTTGGAACATTCAAACTCATATTTTTATAAATTGGTCTTGTTCCTCGATAAAATGACATATCGTGAATTTCGACCAAATTTTCTTGTAATGTGTCAGTCACAATGATTCCTACACTACCTTAATTAAAATTAACGTTATTTTACTTGATAATGAAGAATAATGAAATCTATTTAATATATTGTTAATCTTTGAATTATGAGAATAATTAAAATAAAAAGCATTTTTTAATTAAAAATTACTGAATATTAATCGATTAAATTCATAAAAAAAGATGATTGTTTTTAAATAGCACAGCCATTATTTCAAGTTGTTATGATAAATTCAGTTAACATTATATTTTAATTGCATAAAATAAAACATCTAAAAATTGTTTTTATTCATGCCGAGCTTTGCGGGCTAGGAAATTTCCAGTACTTTGTACGCATTGAATGACAATAACCAAAATGATTACACAAATGTAAGTGACAGTGGTATCAAAACGTTGATAACCATATGAAATGGCTAAATCACCAATTCCACCTGCGCCAACCGCACCCGCCATTGCGGTTGCTCCAATTAAACCGATAGTTGCAGTAGTTAAGGTCAAGATCAATGAACTGAAAGCTTCAGGTAATATGAAATACCAAATGATCTGAATTGGTGTTGCTCCCATTGATTCTGCGGCTTCAATAATGCCACTGTTTACTTCCAGTAAAGAATTTTCAACTAGTCGAGCAATATAAGGCGCTACATAAAAAGTTAAAGGCACGATAGCTGCTGTTGTACCAATCGAACTACCAACGATAAATTTAGTAAAAGGGACAATTGCCACTAATAATATTATAAAAGGGAGTGAACGAACTAAGTTTATAATAGGATTGATGATCCGGTATATTCGGTTATTTTCAAGTAATCCTCCTGGGCGAGTTGTCACTAAACAAACACCGAGTGAAATACCAATTAAGGAACCCAATATTAAAGCGAAAAACACCATATAAAATGTTTCGTAGCATGCCTGTAGAAATTGATCTAATGTGACCGTTGTTGATAAATTAGTTTTGAAGTATTCAAGGATATTGGTGAAAAATTGCATTTAGTTTTCCTCCCAGTGGTTTATTTCAGTGACTTGCACGCCATGTTTTCGAAGGAATTGTACAGCTTCTTGGATATTGCTATCGTTACCTTTTAACTGAATAAACATACTGCCTAAAACTGTTTTTTCAATTTCTGACATATGGGCAAATAAAATGTTAACCACAACAATTTGTTTTAAAATAAGCGAATTGATAACGGGTTCTGAGGCTGAACGTCCTAAAAATTCAAGTTTAAATAGTTTAATATTGTCTTTTTTACCTTCTACTTCTAACAAATTTTCAACTACACCCTTTGGAATTTGATTGTTAATAACGGAGTTAACAAAATTTTGAGTTGTTTGATGTTGTGGGTGTCCAAACACATCCAGTACGTTACCATGTTCTATAATTTTGCCTTTTTCCATTACGGCAACCTTATGGCAAATTTGTTCAATAACATGCATTTCGTGAGTGATTAAAACTACCGTTATTTTATATTTTTCATTGATTTTTTTGATTAAATCTAAGATTGCTCGTGTAGTTTGAGGATCAAGTGCCGAAGTCGCCTCATCACAGAGTAAAATATCCGGATCGTTAGCTAATGCTCTTGCTATGCCGATTCGCTGTTTTTGTCCGCCAGACAGCTCTTTAGGATAACTATTTGCTTTATCACTTAATCCAACAAATTCTAATAATTCATTTACTTTTTGTTTAATTGTATGTTTATCTTTTTTGATTAGAATTAAAGGAATAGCAATATTTTCATAAACGGTTTTTGATTCAAGTAAATTAAAGTGCTGAAATATCATGCCGATCTTTCGCCTAACTTGGCGTAAATCAGAACTGGATAGTTGATTTAAAATTTGATTTTGTACGATCACTTGACCTTGTGTCGGTTTTTCAAGGTAATTAATTAAGCGAACTAAAGTGCTTTTGCCTGCACCACTATAACCAATGATGCCAAAAATATCCCCTTTATCAATGGTTAAGTTGATCTTGTCTAAGGCTTGAGTAGTGATGCCGTTTCGCTCATATTGCTTGGATACATTTTCAAATCTAATCATTCTTGCGTCCCTATTTACTTTGTTCTAATTGAATAAGTGCTTGCTTGGCAAGTTTAGCTAAATAGTTTGCAGCAGGTGTTATCATGTCAGGATTAATGTGAAATTTAGGGTGGTGAAGTGCATAAGGGCTTTGAGAACCAAGGTTAATAAATGCGCCCGGTACATGATGTAGATAATGGGCAAAATCTTCACCGCCTAATTGAGGCTGAAAATCAATGATTTCGTAACCTTCTTGTCTTGCAATATTTTTTGCAAGCTCGACCCAATTTTCTACATTTATGATTGAAGGAGGGCCTTCAAACCATTTTAATTCAGCTTTTGCGCCCATTGCAATAGCAATATTTTCAATAATCGAAGCTAGCTGCTGTTTGACTTTAGTTCTTATTTTTGGCGTGAGGGTTCTTACCGTGCCTTCCATTTCAACCTTTTCAGGTATCACGTTCCAAGTATTTCCACCTTCAAATTTAGTAATGCTGACAATTACAGCATCAAGACCACTTACAGAACGACTTGAAATAGTTTGTATGGCGTTTACAATTTGTGCACCAATAACAATAGGATCAATACCCGATTCAGGTCTTGCTGCATGTGCTCCAACACCGGTTATGGTAATTTCAATGCGATCAACATTAGCTGAAAAAGGGCCAGCTCGTGATGCCATTTGATTAATGGTTAAATTAGGGTTGTTGTGTAAACCGAGTATGGCATCTACCCCTTTTAATGCCCCAATTTTAATAAATTGTAGGGCTCCACTAAAGTTTTCTTCTGCAGGTTGGAATAGTAAACGAATGGTACCTGTTAAATCTTTTTCGTGTTCTTTTAAAAGATAAGCCGCTCCCATTAAAATTGATGCATGTACATCATGCCCACAAGCGTGCATAACATTTTTATTTTGGGAACGATAATCACAATTTGTTTGTTCATGGATAGGTAACGCATCAATATCAGCTCGTAAAGCCAGAATAGGTGAGCCTGTTCCAATTTCGGCAATGACCCCCGTTTTAGCACCTAATTCTATTATTTTAATGTTTGCTTTTTCTAAATACGTTTTCAATATTTTAGTCGTTTCGAATTCTTGATTTGAAAGCTCAGGATTTTGATGTAATGTAACAAAAAGCTGATGAATAGTTTGTGCAATGGGCTGATGCATAGTAAATCCAAAAAATGATTATGAGATGTTTTTAACGTTAGCACAGCTTAATTTTTCAACCTAATAATCGTTTTTTATATCTTATTCCAAAAAGTTATAAGATAGAATAACTTGGAATAAATAAACCATTATTTCTGTGCTAGAGTAAAACAAATGTCGATAGCCGATAAAGGGTAACTCAAATGAAAAATGGTTTTATCAAACATAAATTCTTACAACATATTGCTATTGTGGTTTTATTTAGTTCTGCATGTTTAATGAGCGCTTGCGATAATTCCTCAAAACAAGCTAATAATCAAACCAAAAAAGAGATTAGTATGGGGGTATCACCCGGTCCATATAATGATCTTTTTAGAGATGCGGTAAAACCTATTCTTGAATCAGAAGGATATAAAGTTAAATTGGTTAATTTTCCACATTTATTAGAATCAGATGTGGCATTGAGTGAAGGAAGCATTGATTTAACCGTTGCACAGCATACTGCTTATATGAATGTATTTAATGCCCAACGCAAAGCTAATTTAAAGCCAGTTGTGCATGTGCCATCGGTACCCGCGGCGATTTTCTCTAATAAGTATCAATCATTAGATAAGGTTTTTTCAGGGGCTAAAGTGGCGATTCCTCAAGATGCTTCAAATGCTGCACGTTCTTATAATTTACTTGAAAAAGCAGGATGGATTAAATTGAAAGAGAATACGAATCCTATTTTAGCGAGTAAAAATGATATCGCTGAAAATTTAGAGGGCATCGATATTATCGAAATGGATTCGGCGAATATTCCAAGAGTTCTTAATGAGCTTGATTTTGCTGTCATTCCGGGGAGTATAGTTTATTCGGCCAACATTGATTCAAGCAAAGCATTGCTTTTGGAAACCATTGTCCCCGATTTAGAAATTATGGTTGTGGTGAATGAAGGTAATGAAAACAGTCAATGGGCGCAGGATGTCAAACGTATTTATCAATCCCAACAATTTAAGGATTATATGCAAGCCCACAATCAAAATGGTTATTGGGTGATGCCACAAGAGTAAAATTCGAAATGTGCCCGTTGTGAAGGCGGGCATTTAATATCTTGTCATTTGCGTATCAACGGTTAATGCCCAAGCATCAACCCCACCACTAAGATTATAAAGATAATCAGTATCAAAACCATTTTCAGCTAAATAGTTGGCTACATTTAGGCTACGTACTCCGTGGTGACAGTAAAGTACAATGTCGATTTCATCGGGTATTTTATCTAAATAAAGTGGGATAAGATTCATTGGAATATGGATGGAATTTTCAAGGTGGCATATTGCTACTTCATTAGATTCTCGTACATCAAGTAAAAACAGAGGATGTTTCTGATTTAATTTTTCTGCAAGTTCTGTCGGTGTAATAGATTTTATGTTGATCATGATTTCTAATACTGTTAAGTAATGTTAAAAAGTTTGATGTTTTATTTGTGTCTGAATATAAAGCAAAAACATATCAAGTTTCAAATAATTTTAACATCATCCCGTTCGAGGGAAACAGGATGATGTGTTGAGTATTATGCAGCTAAAGCTTTGCTAATTTTTTCATATAAATCTTTTGATAAATGCTCCAGTTTTAATAAGGTTTCAAGTGCTTGACGCATTTGTTGCTGACGTTGTTGGTCATAACGTTTTAATCTTATTAATGGATCGATCAATCTTGCCGCAACCTGCGGATTTTTTTGATTTAATTCCATTAATATTTCGACTAAAAATCGATATCCACTCCCATCAGTTGCATGGAAAGCTACAGGATTATTATTAACAAAAGCACCGATTAAAGCGCGAATCCGATTGGGATTACTGAGCGAAAAGGATCGATGAGTTAAAAGTTTTTTCACCGTTGAAAGTGCATTTTTTTCTGGACTCGATGCATTCAAAGCTAACCACTTATCCATCACTAATCCGTCTTGATGCCATTTATTATCAAAATCGGCTAAAAGTTCTTGATGACAATCAAGCTGAGCTTTAACAGCAACCGTTAATGCAGCGATGGTATCTGTCATATTGTCTGCTTGATAATATTGTTGATGAACCAGATGATTTGCTTGTGATTTCTCATCGGCATGGGCTAAAAGCATCAAACAGGCATTTTTTAATGAGCGCTTAGCAATATCTTCATGTTTAATCAGATAATTTTCAATTTTATTGTGACGGTAAACTGCGGTTAATTCATCATAAAGTGCATTACCAAAACACGTTAATAAAAACAGGCGGACTTGATAGATGGCTATTGGGTCAACGACACTAAATAAATTGGCTAGTTCATTTTCCGAAGGTAAAGTGATGATTTGGGCAATAAGAGAGGGATCTGTTGATTCGGATAATAATATTGCTCTAAATGCATCGATAACTGAATCAGGAAGGCTTAGTTGTCGATTATCTTGATAATTTTTAACATTTGCCCGAATATATTTAATTAATAGCATTTGCGCAGCATCATAACGACTAAAAGCATTGGTTGCATGTTGCATCAAAAAAATCAAATCATTATCTTGATAATCATAGGTCATTTTTACCGGTGCAGAAAAATCACGTAATAATGAAATAATCGGTTTTTCATTCACGTTATCGAAAACAAATTGTTGTTTTGCTTGTGTTAAATTTAAAACGTGATGAATTGGCAGTTGGTTATGCTCAAGTTTAATGATTTCGCCGTTATGTTGATATAATTCAATATCAACAGGTATATGCAAAGCTTTCTTTTCAGCTTGATCTAAGGTTGCAGGCGTGTTTTGTTCGATAGTTAAATAATAGTGTTTGCTTTTTTCATCATAGCTATCTGTAATGGTTAATTCTGGTGTACCTGATTGGTTGTACCATAATTTGAATTGTGTTAAATCAATGCCTGAAGCATCTTGCATAGCAGCGACAAAGTCATCGCAAGTTGCTGCACTTCCGTCATGACGTTCAAAATAGCGTTTCATGCCAGCTTGAAACTTATCTTCGCCTAACAAGGTATGCATCATTCGTATCACTTCAGCCCCTTTTTCGTACACAGTCACCGTATAGAAATTATTCATTTCTATGACTTGATCAGGACGAATAGGATGAGACATCGGACTTGCATCTTCAGCAAATTGGACACTACGCAAGATTTTAACATCATCAATTCGCTTAACGGCTCTAGAGCCCATATCCGCGCTGAACTCTTGATCACGAAAAACCGTCAAACCTTCTTTTAAGCTAAGTTGAAACCAATCACGACAAGTAACACGATTGCCTGTCCAATTATGAAAGTATTCGTGACCAATAACACTTTCGATACCTAAATAATCATCATCAGTGGCCGTTTCTGGTTTGGCAAGAACATATTTTGAGTTGAAAATATTCAGACCTTTGTTTTCCATTGCGCCCATATTAAAAAAGTCAACGGCAACAATCATAAAAATATCTAAGTCATATTCTAATCCAAAACGAGTTTCATCCCAGCGCATAGCATTTTTTAAACTGGTCATTGCCCAATGTGAACGATCTAAATTGCCTTTATCAACATAAATCTCCAGATCAACTTTACGGTTTGAACGAGTTATAAACTGATCTTTAAGAATATCAAAATCTCCAGCAACCAATGCAAACAAGTAGGCGGGTTTAGGAAATGGATCTTGCCATTGTACCCAATGACGACCGTCTGAAAGTTCCCCTTGTGCAATGCGGTTACCATTAGAAAGCAGATATGGGTATTGTTGTTTATTGGCGGTAATACGAGTTGAAAAACGCGCTAAAACATCGGGTCTATCTAAATAGTATGTGATATGACGAAATCCTTCAGCTTCACATTGTGTACAAAGTGCTTCTCCGGAAACATACAATCCTTCTAGTGCAGTGTTATCAATTGGTTTTATTTCATTGACGATGGTTAGTGTAAATTCATCTGATGGAACATTATGAATAATAATGCCTGAGTCGGTAATGTGATAATCCTGCCAAGGCTGTTCATCGATATTGATAGCGATTAATGTTAAGTCTTCTCCATCTAAAACTAAGTCTGAGGCTTTAGCATTTTTTTGTATAATATGGCTTCGAGCCGTGACTGTTGTGATTTGTGCGGATAAGTTAAAATCAAGATCGATATCCGTAATGGTAAAATCGGGTGCTTTATAGTCCAGTCGATACTTTGCAGTTGGTTGTGTTTTGGTATTATTCGTTGTCATAGTTATTGTGCC
Source organism: Gilliamella sp. G0441 (assembly GCF_050589305.1). Lineage (NCBI taxonomy): Bacteria > Pseudomonadati > Pseudomonadota > Gammaproteobacteria > Orbales > Orbaceae > Gilliamella > Gilliamella sp. G0441. The sequence continues at coordinate 88,802 of NZ_JBNRJF010000004.1, forward strand.
TTTTATTTTTATAAATAATTAAAATTCGATAAATATTGCATGATTTTCACAACTGCACTTATCGTTATTGATGATGTTTAATTAATTCTTTTGAGTATAGTTAGGTTATATTATTTAATCTGGTTTGTTATTAATATTATAGCCTAATGAAGATAGGTTATTATATATTTAATCTATATCTTCAATATTATTCTGCTATAATCTCTAGAATTTTTTTAGAGTATTAACAATAAAAAGACATGTTACCAGCTATAATTACATCAATCTTAGATACTGATGCTTATAAGTTGCATATGCAGCAAGCCGTTTTTCATCATTACCCAGATATCACCGTCGTTGCGGAGTTTCGTTGTAGAAGTGATGATTTATTAGGTCAATATGCTGATGAAATAAAACATCAAGTCAAATTAATGGAATCATTAACGCTTTCCGATGATGAATTTCAATATCTATCTGGCATCTCCTTTTTTAAATCTGATTATTTAAACTGGCTCAAGAATTGGCGTTTTAATAGTCAATTATTGACGATAACTAATCGAGAAGGAAGACTTGATATAAGAATTGAAGGAAAGTGGCTGGACGTAATTTTATGGGAAGTCCCATTACTGGCAGTTATTAGCGAAATAGCACATAGAGATCGTTCTCCTAATATTGGCGTGTCAGAAGCTATAGCCCAACTCAAAAATAAATTGACAAGATTTAACGAGCAAACTGCAAATATGGATATGTCGGGCTTTAATTTAATGGATTTTGGAACCCGAAGGCGTTACTCATTTGCCGTACAATCTGCTGTTGTCGATTACCTAAAAAACCATTTTGACAATTTTCATAGTACCAGTAACTATTTACTGGCTTATCGACTAGGACTTACTCCTGTTGGTACTCAAGCACATGAATGGTTTCAAGCTCATCAGCGATTAACCCCAACTTTGCAAGATTGCCAAAAAACAGCGCTTAAGATTTGGTTAGAGGAATATCCTCAAGATTTGGGGGTAGCCCTAACAGACTGTATTACCATGGACGCATTTTTGCGTGATTTTGATACTTACTTTGCTAATCACTATCAAGGATTACGCCATGATTCGGGTGATTCGATTGAATGGGGTGAAAAGGCGATTGCTCATTACCAACAATTAGGGATTGATCCTAAAACAAAAATGTTAGTATTTTCCGATAGTTTAACTTTTGACAAAGCGATAAAGATTTATCAACATTTTCATCATCGAGTAAAATTGTCTTTTGGTATCGGGGGCTTTTTGGCGTGTGATATACCGTCTACTGAAGCAAATACCAAAGCCTTAAATATCGTATTGAAATTGACGCAATGCAATAATCAGTCTGTTGCAAAATTGTCAGACAGTCCAGGTAAAACAATATCGCAAGATTTAGCTTTTATTAATGAATTAAAAAGAACGTTTAACGTTAATCATTAAACTTATTTTTATAAAAAACGTGAATCAAATTATAAATGTTTTATTTAAAAATTTAATTTAATGCCAACTGAGACTAAAGTTAGGTAACTAAGTGGCATTTAGAATATACTTGTATTATTTTTAATACTATTTAACTTAATTAATATAGAGATGGATAATTAAAATGAATTCAGTTGCTCCTATTGTTGATGTGTTACAAGGCAAAATTGCTGTTGGTAGCACTATTTCTGTTCAAGGCTGGGTAAGAACGCGCCGTGATTCGAAAGCCGGTATTTCATTTCTAGCTGTTTATGATGGCTCATGCTTTGATCCTATTCAAGCTGTTATAGAAAAAGATCTGCCAAATTATGAACAAGATATTTTACGGTTAACGGCAGGCTGCTCAGTTAAAGTAACGGGTAAAGTTGTTGAATCTCCGGGACAAGGACAAAAATACGAGCTACAAGCAACACAAGTTGAGGTTTATGGCTTTGTTGATGATCCTGAAACGTACCCAATGGCTGCTAAACGTCATTCAATTGAATATTTGCGAGAAGTTGCTCATTTAAGAGCAAGAACCAATATTGTTGGCGCGATTACTCGTGTGCGTCATACATTAGCGCAAGCCATTCACCAGTTTTTTGATGAACGAGGCTTTTTTTGGCTTTCTACGCCAATTATTACCGCATCAGATACTGAAGGTGCAGGTGAAATGTTCCGAGTCTCCACTCTTGATATGTTAAATCTGCCTAAAACAGACAAGGGGAAAGTCGATTTTGATAAAGATTTTTTCGGAAAAGAAGCTTTTTTAACGGTATCAGGGCAATTAAATGCAGAAACCTACGCTTGTGCATTGTCTAAAGTTTATACTTTTGGGCCAACATTTAGAGCTGAAAATTCCAATACAACGCGTCATTTAGCTGAATTTTGGATGATGGAACCTGAAGTTGCGTTTGCTGATTTAAATGATAATGCAAAACTTGCAGAAGATATGTTGAAGTTTGTGTTTAAAACCGTACTTGAAAAACGTGCTGATGATATGCAATTTTTTGCTCAGCATATCGATAAAGAGGCAATTAATCGTTTAGAAAACTTTATTAATGCCGATTTTGCTCAAGTTGATTACACCGATGCCATTACTATTTTACAAAACTGTGATGCCAAATTTGAAAATCCAGTGAGTTGGGGAATCGATTTAGCATCAGAACATGAGCGTTATTTAGCTGAACAACATTTTAAAGCGCCAGTCGTTGTTAAAAATTATCCAAAAGATATCAAAGCATTTTATATGCGTATGAATGACGATGGTAAAACTGTGGCTGCAATGGATGTGTTAGCGCCAGGTATTGGCGAAATCATTGGCGGATCGCAACGTGAAGAGCGTTTAGATATGTTAGATAAGCGCATGGACGAAATGGGGCTTAAAAAAGAAGATTATTGGTGGTACCGTGATTTACGTCGATATGGTACTGTTCCTCATTCTGGATTCGGTCTTGGATTTGAGCGCTTAATTGTTTATGTCACAGGTGTACAAAACGTAAGGGATGTCATTCCATTCCCAAGAACACCACGAAATGCAAATTTTTAACCGAATAAAATTAGGTAACAATTTTTGGCAGTTATGATAAATCGCAAATTAAGTAAAAAGCAAAAAATGTATAAATAATAGGCAAACGAGCTAATTTTAGTTATTAGACATCATAATTAACGAAAAGTTCACTTGCTTTTAAAAAATTTTTATACATAATTTACGGTACTGTAAAAAGTAGATGAAAATAATAGAAATATTATTTTTGGATGAATAATCATTGTACAAAAATAGTCACTCATTTTTTTATGAAGTGTCTTTTAAAAAAACAACCATGAGGGTAAGAAATGAAACGTAATCTATTAGCAATCGCTATTCCAGCACTTTTAGCTGCTGCTGGCGCAAATGCATCTATCGAAGTTTGGAATAAAGATGGCAACAAAGTTGACTTTTACGGTCGAGTAAAAGCAGCAAATAACATCACTGATCGTGGTCAAGCTGGTGAAGGTGATGATACATCTGCTCGTTTAGGTATGTCTGGTCAAACTCAAATTACTGACTGGTTATCTGGCTATGGTCGTTGGGAATATGAAGCTAAAGCAGGTAAAGATTCTAGCAATGAAGTACGTTATGCATTTGCTGGATTAAATTTTGGTGATTTAGGTTCTTTCGATTACGGTCGTAACGACGGCGTATTAAAAGCTATCACTGCATATACTGACGTGTTACCACAATTTGGTGGTGATGCAGCTAACAATACTTGGAACGTGCTTTCTGCTCGTACTAAAGCTGTAGCGACTTACCGTAATAATAACTTATTTGGTTTATACGATGACATTAGCTTTGCATTACAATATGCTGATAATGGCGATAATTCACTTTCTTTAGACTCTATCAAAGCTATCCCGATTCTTGATGAGGATGATAACGTTGTAGGTTATGAAAAAGGTAATAATAGCCGTGAAGCATATGGTGCAAATTTAGAATGGCGTTTATTTGATACAGGCTTAACTGCTGGTGCTGGTTATGCACAATCAACTGTTAAAGATTCACGTCATAGTACTTGGGCAACAGGTGTCAAGTATGATAACTATAATTTATACTTAGGTGCTAACTATTTCCAAAGTAAACTGAAAAATGGATATATCAATCGCCATGGTGAAGATGCTGATATCAAAATTAAAGGTTTTGAATTAGTTGCTCAGTATGGTATCGAGTTAGAAGTTGGTCGTTTAACACCTTCTTTAGCTTATGTGAATCATAAAATTCGTAGTGGATATGTGTCTGAAGCGAGTCATAAACTTTATAACAGAGACAGCAGTTCACCAATGGCTAAATACGTGTCTGTAGGTGCTACTTATGATCTTAATAAAAATTTCAGCGCTATTGTAGAATATAAATTTAATCTACTTGACCATAAAGACATTGGTGCTGAAATGAATACAGTTAAAAATCGTAGTCATAAGAAAGTTAATAATCCAGGTACAAAAGATGTATTGGGTGTTGGTTTAATTTACCAATTCTAATTTCCTCTTTGTATCTTGAAAAAAGGCACTTAGGTGCCTTTTTTATCGCCATTTAAATACTTTTCCGTCTAAAAACACATTTTATGCTTAAAACTAATTTAGTGCAGAGACTAAAATAGCTTTAAACAAGTAAAGATTACTTTACTACCATAATTATATATACAATATAAGCATAAAAATTCTATATCTAACGTTAGATATCACAGAAATAATATAGTTGCTAAATATTAGCGATTATTTATTGGTCGAGAGCAAATTAATTTGCATCTTTAATAATAAATACCTACGAGGGTAACAAAATGAAACGTAATCTATTAGCAATCGCTATTCCTGCGCTTTTAATTGCAGGTACAGCAAGCGCTTCTATTGAAGTGTGGAATAAAGACGGTAATAAAGTTGACTTTTATGGTCGAGTTTATGCATTAAATTATATTACTGACCGTAATAACCAAACAGGCGAAGGTGATAAAACGACTGCACGTCTAGGTATGTCTGGTCAAACTCAAGTTACTGACTGGCTATCTGGTTATGGACGTTGGGAATATGAAGCGAAAACGGGTAAAGATGCGGATAATGAAACTCGTTATGCATTTGCTGGTTTAAACTTTGGTGATTTTGGTTCATTTGATTATGGTCGTAATGACGGTGTACTAAAAACCTTAACTTCTTATACCGACGTTTTACCAGAGTTTGGTGGTGATGCATCAAATAATGATATTTATGCATTAACTGCACGTACTAAAGCTGTAGCGACTTACCGTAACTCAGACTTCTTTGGTCTTGTAGATGGTTTACGTTTTGCTGTTCAATATGCAGATAATGGTGACAATAGCTCAACTCGTAAATTAAATACCGTTGACCATAACAATGGGCATGATAGCGCTGAAGCATGGGGTTCTGTTATTGATTGGGATGTACTTGATACCGGTTTATCTGTCGGTGCTGGTTATGCTCAAACAGGTGGTCACAAAGATGCTAAAGCATGGTCAGCAGGTATTAAATACGACAATAATAATGTGTATTTAGCTGCGCTTTATATTCAAGGTAAACAAAAATATGGTTGGGATAATGGATCGTCTACTAGCAATGCGGATGATTTAAAAACTAAAGGTTTTGAACTTGTTGCACAATATGGAATTGACTTCGATATTGGTCGTTTAACTCCATCAGTTGCATATATTCAACATAAAGTTAAAGATGCTTCAAGCTTATCAGGTGATGCAGGGCTTAAAGGTAATGACCTTGTTAAATATGTTGATGTTGGTTTAACTTATGCATTCAACAAAAACTTACAAGCTATTATTGATTACAAAATCAATTTATTAGATAAAGATGATATTGGTGCACGTCGTGCTCTATATGATAATAGCACATTTAGCAAATCAGAAATTAAAGCGACAACAAAAGATACCGTTGCACTTGGTTTAATTTATCAATTCTAATTAATTGCAATTTAATACTTTGGAAGGCACTTCGGTGCCTTTTTTTATTGTCTCTAATTCAATCAAATAAAACTTGTATTTTATTATATACTCTGCTAAAAACAGACAAGATAATAATAGATTAGGACAACATTATGCGTTATACCACTCGTCAACTGCCGGCAAAGAAAAATATAGCTTTAGTCGCACATGATCACTTAAAAGAATCATTATTAAATTGGTGTAAACGAAATCGAGACGAGCTTTCACATCATCATTTATGTGGTACCGGAACCACTGGGACATTAATTAAAAAAGAAACAGGTCTAAATATTAAACCTATGCTTAGCGGTCCTATGGGCGGCGATCAACAAATTGGGGCACTAATTGCCGAAGGAAAAATTGATATTCTTATCTTTTTTTGGGATCCTCTCAATGCTGTGCCACACGATCCTGATGTTAAAGCTTTACTTCGTTTATCAACAGTCTGGAATATTCCGGTTGCGACTAATCAAGCAACCGCTAACGCATTGATTCAATCCTCTATTTTCATGCAAGAAGTTGAAATTGAGATTCCTGACTATCAAGGTTACTTAGCTGAAAGGTTAAAATAAATGCCAATTCCATCCCAAATACGGAAAACAGGTAGGCAAATATTATTATTTGATAATTTGTTTATTGTATTGGGGTTTTATATTGTCTTTCCACTTGTTTCAACTCATTTTGTAAGTGAAATAGGTTGGAGTGCATTATTTGTGGGATTTGCATTGGGATTTCGGCAATTTGTTCAACAAGGGTTTGGTATTATTGGTGGTGCTATCGCTGATCGATTTGGTGCAAAACCCATGATCATAACTGGTATGTTTTTGCGGTCGATTGGCTTTATTTCAATGGCTTTAGCAACTGAACACTGGTTATTACTTGTATCTTGCTTATTGTCTGCATTGGGTGGACTGTTATTTGATCCACCTCGAATGGGATTAACCATAAAATTTACTAGACCTCACGAACGAGGTAAATTCATATCATTATTAATGATACAAGACAATGCTGGTGCCGTTATTGGCGCACTTATCGGTGGGATTTTAATTGATTATGATTTTCACTTAGTTTGTTGGTGTGGTGCCTTTATATTCTTTTTGTGTGGGATGTTTAATATCTTCTTTTTACCTACTTATCATATTTCAATTGGTAAAGCACCTATCATTAATGGTATTAAAATGGTATTAAAAGATAAAAAATTTACCCGTTATGTTCTTACTTTAACTGGTTATTATGTGTTATGGGTACAGATTATGCTAATGCTGCCTTTAACTATTACCAACATTTCAGGTAGTCCAAGTTATGTTAAATGGATGTATGCAATTCAAGCTGGTTTATCCCTTATATTGTTATATCCGCTTGCAAGATTTAGTGAACGATATTTTAGATTAGATCAGCGTCTCAAATTTGGTCTGTTATTAATGTCATTTGGATTTATAATCATTGGTTTTACAACAAAATTATCAATACTACTTTCATTAATTGCTTTATTCTATTTAGGTGCCATTATTGCTGAACCGGCAAGGGAAACTTTATCTACAGTGCTTAGCAATCCCAAAGCAAAAGGTAGCTATATGGGGTTTAGTCGGTTAGGGCTTGCTATAGGAGGATTTGTAGGTTATACCGGTGCCGGCTGGCTATATGATATTGCTATACGAATAGGGTTTCCACATTTACCATGGATAATATTAACGTTAATAGGATTGATAACCTTTGGTTATCTACAATTTCAATTTAAAGATGAGCCTCCAATGCCACGAGTTAAAATGAAGAAAATTGGTTAATCTCACCTTTGTTAAATAAAATCGCTTCTCCTGTATTTAATTTGAACCATGTTTCATTGGAAGTTAAGGGTAAAGTCGAAATGATTGTGACGATATCATTAGGCGTAGTATGTTTGTGAAAGTCAATTTCAACATCTTCATCAAGAAGTTTAGCTTTCCCGAAAGGTGCTTTGCGGGTTATCCAATGTAAATCAGTTGAGCAATAAGCAAAAACATATTGACCGTCAGAGAGTAACATATTAAATACCCCAAGTTGGCTTAGTTTATCTGCGCATTGCTTGATACAACTGAACACTTCGATATCATTATTGGGTTTTTGAGGATATTTCTGATGGAGTTGATTAATTAGGTAGCAAAAGGCATATTCACTATCAGTAAGACCTACAGGTTCAAATGTCCCCATATCGAGATCTTCATAACCGGTTAATTGTCCATTATGGGCAAAAGTCCAATTTTTTCCCCATAACTCACGCGTAAAGGGATGTGTATTTTCAAGTGCTACACCTCCTCGATTTGCTTGGCGAATATGGGCTATGACTGCTTTGGACTTTATTGGATACTGTTGAACAAGCCTGGCAATAGGCGAATAACTGCAAGGTTCAGGATCTTTGAATGTACGGCATCCCTTACCTTCATAGAAAGTAATACCCCACCCATCTTTATGGGGACCTTTGTCGCCCCCTCGTTTGACTAAACTGGTAAAACTAAAACAGATATCCGTAGGTACATTTGCACTCATGCCCAATAATTCGCACATTTATTTGCTCATCTCTTTTTCAATTAATAAAATTAAAATATGTATTACTTTAATATGAATTTCCTGAACCCGATCAGCATAACCAAAATGAGGGACACGAATGTCAACATCGGCAAGCCCATTCATTTTTCCGCCATCTTTTCCGGTTAATGTGATGATTTTCATGCCTTTTTGTTTTGCAACTTCAATTGCTTTTAATACATTAATAGAGTTCCCTGAAGTTGAAATACCTAACAGTACATCGCCTTTTTGTCCTACACCTTCAACATAACGAGAAAAAATTGAATCAAATCCAAAATCATTACCCACACACGAAATATGACTGACATCGGATATCGCGATAGCTGGATAAGCTGGGCGATTATCACGAAACCGTCCGGTTAACTCTTCAGCAAAATGCATTGCATCACAGTGAGAACCTCCGTTACCACATGATAGCACTTTACCGCCATGCTTAAATGATTCCGCAATTAAGATTGCGGCATCTTGAATATGTTCAAGATTTTTATTGTTGGAAATAAAATTAGTTAAAACATCAACAGCTTGATTTAACTCATGTTGAATATTATCAATATACATCGAAATTACCTCTAAATAAATTCTAATGATTATTGTAATTCGTTGAAAATTGCTTGCAAGAAATAAAAATTAATTTTAATTCATTGTGAGACATTCAATAACCTATTAAATCAATTTAATCTAGTAAAAGGACTGTCAATTTAAACAACAAATCTATTGAATTGTTTTTTTAATAACTAGTTGTTATCAAGCTAAATTTAGTTGTAACGTTTTACTTGATTAAAATCATTTTTGATCAAAGATAATTTGAAGTAAAGATCTTGTATGTAACGTTATTTGCTAATAGGAGAAGTCTGCAGTTTGTGATACAATTTGATAGTTATTTTTTCACGAATAAAGATAGTGAAATTGCATTTGAAAATCAATTGATAAGGAATTAGTATGCAAACTATTGAAGCTAAAGTTATCGCACCAAAAGCAAAAGTTGCCATTATTGTGGCTCGTTTTAATCATTTTATTAATGAGAGTCTTGTTAATGGCGCTACCGATGCACTAAAACGTATTGGACAAGTCGATGATAAAAACATTACCGTCATATGGGTTCCTGGTGCTTATGAAATCCCACTAGCGGCAAAAGTTGCAGCGCAATCCAAAAAATATGATGCAATAGTTGCATTAGGAACAGTGATTCGTGGTAGTACAGCGCATTTTGACTTTGTTGCTGGCGAGTCAAGTTCAGGTTTATTAAGTGCAAGCCTAGATTATTCGATCCCAGTTGGATTTGGTATTTTAACAACCGAATCTATTGAACAAGCTATCGAACGTGCAGGCACAAAAGCGGGTAATAAAGGTGCTGAAGCAGCATTAACTGCGCTTGAAATGCTAAACGTAATTAAAGCAATTAAGGAGTAAGTTAGTGGCATCAGTCAATCCTCGTCGTCGAGCAAGAGAGTGTGCGGTTCAAGCGATATACTCTTGGCAAGTTTCCCGAAATGATCTTGCCGATGTTGAGACAAGTTTTATTGCAGAACAAGATATGAAAGGCGTTGACTCTAAGTATTTTCGAGAACTCTTAAATGGTGTAGGTAAAAATACAGCAGAGTTAGATGATAAGATGGCGCCGTATCTCACTGAACGTACAGTTGAAGAACTTGGTCTAATCGAATTAGCAATATTGCGAATTGCGCTTTATGAATTAACCAAACGCCAAGATGTTCCGTACAAAGTCGTGATTAATGAAGCAATCGATTTAACAAAAACATTTGGTGCAGCTGATAGTCACAAATTTGTTAACGGTGTTTTAGATAAGATAGCCCCAACCATTCGTACGCGGTAACAGACTAAAAGTGAGATTGAAATGAACAATAATACTGAAAAAAATAAGCCAACCATTTTTTATGCAAAAAATAGTGAACCCCAAAAACGTTCTCATTCCACTCAGCAAAGAATGATTGGTCGTAAAGATAATTTTAAAAAAGATTCATTTCAGTCTAAAAACAAAATTAGACAATCTGTGAATGACCGTATTGAAGTATTTAAACCTAAAACGAATAAAACAGTGACAGAAAAACTGAATCGTGAATTAGAATCAAATAAATTTAAGTATGGTCAATTTGTCGAGCATGATTCGCCATGGCAGAAAAAAGTTCGTGATAATGAGCAAACGCCGACTTATGGTTATGATGAATACCGACAACGTAAAGAAGAAACTCTGGTTTATAGTGAAAACAGTTGTAAAGCTGTTTTCAAACATCGACGTTCAGCTATCGTCAAATTATTTATTACTCAAGATATGACCTATCAGTTTAAAGATTTAATCAGCTGGTTAGTCAATCAACGTTTAGGATATGACGTAGTATCGACCGAACAAATTACTAAAATAACCCAAACAGAACATCATGGTGGAATCTGTTTGATCGTTAAAAAACGAATACCAGTCACATTATTTGATTATATCGAAAAAAATAACGGAAAAAATAATGATTGTGTATTAGCAATTGATGATGTGAATAATCCCCATAACTTAGGTGGGATTATTCGAAGTGCGGCATTCTATGGGGTAAATGGTGTCATATTGCGTCAGACTAATTTACTTAATAGTGGTGCAGCAATGCGTATTGCGGAAGGCGGGATTGAAGCGATTGAGTCGATTAAAAGTGATGATTTTGTTGCTTCGCTTGAGTTACTTAAACGACATGATTACCAAATTGTAGCGTTACTACCATGTCCGATTAAGTCAATTAAATCAATTGAGTTACACCAAATTAATTTTAATAAAAAAGTCGCTATCGTTATTTTTCAACAAATTAATCGAAAACTGATAGAATGTGCTGATGTGGTTGTTCATTTACACGGTAATGATAATATGGCTGCATTAAATATTTCTGTTGCAACGGGCATTTTATTATCTATATTATAACTAAAATTTATCTTTACGTTATTTTTGCTGAAATCATCAATAACGTAAGCGGTTAATAATGATATTTGCTTAAATATTGTATATGTTAATTAGCATCAATTGGTTAGAAAATGAATTTTTTTTCTGTACATTGTTAACAAGTTTTAAATGCATTGGTAAGTGGTATGGAGTCTAAACATAAAGTTGGTTTAATTTTTGGTAAGTTTTATCCTCTACATAGTGGACATATATATTTAATTGAAAAAGCGATGAGTCAGGTCAATGAATTACATATTTTTCTTGGCTGTGAAGAATTACGTGATCAACAACTGTTTGACAAAAGCCATTTATCAAAACAACCCAAAGTCAGTGATCGATTCACATGGTTGAAAGAAACCTTCAAAGACCGTCATAATATTCATATTCATGTTTTAGATGAAGCTGGAATCCAATCTTATCCAAATGGCTGGAAAGATTGGAGTGATCGTGTCAAACTTATTTTGAATGAATATAAAATTAAACCAACGGTTATATTTACCAGTGAACCTCAAGATGTAAAAAATCATGAGCTTTATTTCGGTTGCCCAGCAATAATTATCGATGCTGATCGCAACTTTATGAAAATTAGTGCTACTCAAATACGCGAAAATCCTTATCAAAATTGGTCTTTTATTGCACAAGCTGCCAAGCCTTTTTTTGTCAAAAAAGTGGCGATTATTGGTCAAGGAATATTTAAAGAACTTCCAATACAACTCGCTAATATTTATAACACTCAATATGTATCAAACGGCTACATTAATTATATTGAGCGAGAATTAACTAACTCACATAATAAGCGTTATTTAAGTGAGGCTGATTACCTTAAAATTGCAATGTTACATGTTGAACGCATATCGAGTGCTGAAGTACAGGCTAATAAATTACTGTTTGCTTCAATCGATTTTGATTCGTTAGCAGATTATTATCAACAAGTCTTTGATAAAGAGCATCAAGTGCTAAATGCCTTGAAAGAAAGTTATCATTTTGATTTGGTCATTCATGAAAAAGATTTTGACCCAAAACTTTCATCATTAGAATATTTTGAAACAGTATCTAATATGGTTGAAAGGTTATTGATTTAGTTCATCACATTTATTCTGGCTTATGTTAAAATAACCTAAATCTTTGTGATGGGTAAATTTTATGTCTCAATCTTCTGACAAACAAAATAACGATAATCAAGAAAAAATAGATTTTGGTTTTACGCAAGTTTTAAAACAAGATAAAGTTAAACGTGTTGCAGATGTTTTTCATTCTGTTGCTGACAAATATGATGTGATGAATGATCTGATGTCATTTGGAATTCATCGTATATGGAAAAAAATCACCATTGAATATAGCAGTGTACGCAAAGGTCAAAAGGTTTTAGATCTTGCCGGTGGTACTGGAGATTTAACCGCTAAATTTTCCCAATTAGTTGGCGATGATGGCTTGGTAGTGCTTGCTGATATCAATGAATCCATGTTAAAAGTTGGGCGAGAAAAGCTTCGAGACAAAGGATTATTTAAAAATATTGAATATGTGCAAGCTAACGCTGAAGAGTTACCTTTCGCGGACAATTTTTTTGACTGTATTACCATTTCTTTTGGTCTACGCAATGTGACTGACAAAAATAAAGCGTTACAATCCATGTGGCGAGTATTAAAACCTGGTGGTCGTTTATTAATTCTTGAATTTTCCAAACCGCAATACCCAATTTTAAATAAAGCTTATGATCTTTATTCATTTACCATGTTACCGTTAATGGGCAAAGTTATTGCGAATGATGCTGACAGCTACCGTTATTTAGCGGAATCGATTCGAATGCATCCTGATCAAAAAACATTGAAAAAAATGATGGAAGATGCAGGATTTGTAGATGTCAAATATCACAATATGACAGGTGGTATTGTGGCGTTACATACTGGTTTTAAATTTTAAGCGATGAAATATAATGACATTTTTCAGACTCTATAAAATATTAACCGTTTTTCGTGCATATCAATTAAATGAATTATTGCCAACAAACCGATTTTCAAAGTGGTTACCAATTTTGATATCATGCTTATTTTGGATAAGACCAAAAGCAAAACATGAAGAAATTGGTGAGCGATTACGTCAAGCATTACAAGAGCTTGGACCCGTCTGGATAAAGTTTGGTCAAATGATTTCAACCCGTCGAGATGTGCTTTCAAAAGATATTGCAGACAGTTTAGCCAAATTACAAGACCAAGTAGATCCTTTTGACGGTAAAGTGGCAAAACAATTAATTGAAAAAGCCCTCGGTCAGCCAATCGATCATTATTTTTCAAATTTTGATGAGCAGCCATTGGCATCGGCATCGATTGCACAAGTTCATACAGCCATATTAAAACGTAGCCAAGCTGAAATTGTCATTAAAGTATTGCGTCCTAACATTATACCAGTCATAAAAGCGGACATTGCTTTAATGTATTGGCTTGCCAAACAGTTTACTAAACGCATTAAGTTCGGCGCAAAGTTACGAGCAATTGAAATCGTACGTGACTATGAACTTACCTTAATGAAAGAGTTAGATTTACAACAAGAAGCTTATAATACCATTCGGTTACGTGACAATTTTATTAATAGCAACATATTATATATACCTTACATTTATCAAGAGCTTTGTCGAGAAAATGTCTTAGTTGAAGAGCGCATTAAAGGTGTGCCAATTGGGGATATTCAGACACTCAAAAAACATAACGTTGACATGAAGCTACTTGCTGAACGAGGGGTTCAAGCTTTCTTTACACAGGTTTTTAAAGATAATTTTTTCCATGCCGATATGCATCCAGGTAATATCTTTGTTGACATTACCGAGCCGAAAAATCCCCGTTATATCGGAATTGATTGCGCTATTATTGGTATGTTAACGGAAGATGACCAGCACTATCTTGCTGAGAATTTTCTAGCCTTTTTTAATCAAGATTATCGCAAAATTGCCGAAACCTACATTGCATCGGGTTGGGTTCCTGAATCTACCGATCCGATTGCTTTTGAAATGGCTATGCGCAACGTATGCGAACCTGCTTTTGCAAAACCGTTGGCTGAAATCTCATTCTCACAAATTTTACTAAAATTATTTGATGTTGCCAGAAGATTTGAAATGGAGATTCAACCACAATTAATCTTGCTGCAAAAAACGTTATTTTATATTGAAGGTTTAGGACGTCAACTTTATCCGGAACTCGATTTATGGCAAACCGCTAAACCATTTTTAGAAAAATGGTATGAAGATAAATATAGTGCTAAAAAAATTATCCAACAAGCATGGACTTCATTACCGCAATGGCGAACGCTTTTGCCCGAGCTGCCTGCAAAACTTAATGATTATGCACGTATAACAAAGCAGATGAATCATCAAATTAAACAGATTAATCACGAACTAACGTGTCGAAAAAAACGCGAACGAATTTTATACAGCTTAATAGGGATACTTAGTGCATTATTTACGTATATGCTGATTTTTCATTAGATCAGGTATTTGGGAATCTTATCATTTAAGTGTATAATCAAATCACAAATGACGTCGGAGATAATTATCATGATGCCAAGCTTGCCTCAATTACTCATACTAATCGCAGTTGTTGTATTACTGTTTGGGACAAAAAAGTTACGCTCATTGGGTTCGGATCTTGGTGCCTCAATCAAAGGCTTTAAAAAAGCGATGAATGATGATGATAACAAAACATCCTCAGAACAACCCGATAAAGTTAAAAATTTCGATTCATATAACGATGAACAAACGACTAAAAAAGAGTAGGTTGTGTTTGATATCAGCTTTGGTCAATTATTATTAGTATTAATTATTGGACTGGTGGTATTAGGGCCAGAGCGTTTGCCTATCGCAATTAAAACAGTAGCAGGTTGGATTAAAGTATTACGACGAATGTCGGCAACCGTTCAACTTGAACTAAATAAAGAGCTTAAACTACAAGAGTTACAAGATAGTTTAAAAAAAGCAGAACAAAGTGGTTTAAAAAATTTAACACCTGAAATTCAAGAATCGATTGATGACTTAAAACGTGTAACGGAATCGTTGCAAAAAGAGATCGATTCTGCAACCCTAACTGATATTGAATACCCAAATAAAGACAAATCATGACTGACGACGCATCTCAACCTTTAATTGGACATCTTGTTGAACTCAGAACACGACTTTTACGTTGTATTATTTGCATTTTATTAGTTTTTACCTGTCTTCTCTATTTTTCAAATGATATCTATCACATCGTTGCTAATCCTTTAATTAGTCAATTACCTACGGGTAGTAGCATGATTGCAACTGATATTGCTGCTCCTTTTTTCACACCCATTAAATTAACGGCAGTAGTGGCGATTTTTATCTCAATTCCTTATGTGCTTTATCAAGTATGGGGATTTGTTGCACCAGCGTTATATCAACATGAAAAACGTTTAGTTATGCCCCTTATTATATCGAGCACATTACTATTTTATATTGGTATTGCATTTGCTTATTTTGTAGTATTCCCACTCGCATTTTATTTTTTCATCCACACCGCACCGGTTGATGTGGCAATCAATACCGATATCACAAAATATCTAGATTTTGTCATGACTTTGTTTGTGGTATTTGGATTCGCTTTTGAAGTCCCTGTCGCCATCATATTACTCTGTTGGACAGGCATCACCACACCCAAAAGTTTACAAAAGAAACGTCCCTATATAATTGTAGCAGTGTTCGCTGTTGCTATGTTTGTCACACCGCCTGATGTGTTTTCACAAATATTATTAGCTATACCAATTTGTTTGCTATTTGAAATTGGAACTTTTTTTGCTCGTTTTTATCAACCTCGTAAAAAAGAGGAAGATGATAATGAGGTTTAGCAGCACTAGTTACAAACAATAATTTTAATGACAAGTAAAGGATAACTCTTCATAATGAAAATATCATTACCTGATTTCAATCAAGCCCATGTTTTAGTCATTGGTGATATTATGTTAGATCGCTATTGGTATGGTGGTACCAATCGGATATCACCTGAAGCTCCTGTACCAATAGTAAAAATTGATTCTCTTGAAGAACGACCTGGTGGGGCAGCTAATGTTGCTATGAATATTACTTCACTTTGTGGCAATGCAAGATTGATTGGTCTGACTGGTATTGATGAACCCGCTAAGATTCTTGATGAACAATTAACCAAACACCACGTACATTGCGATTTTGTTACGGTTTCAACCCATCCAACTATTACAAAATTAAGAGTTCTATCTCGTAATCAGCAATTGATTCGAATTGATTTTGAAGAAGCATTTACTGATGTGGATAGTGCTTCTATGCTAGACCGTATAAAAACTGCTCTGCCAAATTATAAAGTCATGGTGCTTTCTGATTACGCTAAAGGTGCATTATCTTCTGTTCAATCAATGATTAAGCTTGCTAATCAAGCAAATGTACCTATTTTAGTTGATCCCAAAGGTACTGATTTTGAACGCTATCGTGGGGCTACGTTATTAACGCCGAATATGTCAGAATTTGAAGCAGTTGTTGGTGTTTGTCAATCAGAAGAAGAAATTGTAGAAAAAGGTTATCAACTTATTAAGCAATTTGATCTAAAAGCATTATTAGTGACTAGAAGTGAAAAAGGTATGACCTTATTACAATTAGATAAACCTATTTATCATTTACCGACTCTAGCTAAAGAAGTATTTGATGTCACTGGTGCTGGTGATACAGTGATTGCCACTCTTGCCGCATCTCTTGCTGCTGGAAAATCTTTAGAAGAAAGTTGCTACTTAGCTAATACAGCAGCTGGCATTGTTGTTGGTAAACTAGGTACTTCAACTGTTTCACAAGTTGAGCTAAGTAATGCTATACATGCGCGAGTAGATGATGGATTTGGTGTGATGACTGAAGCAGAATTAGAAGAAGAAGTTAGAAAAGCTCGCACACGTGGAGAGAAAATTGTTATGACCAATGGTTGCTTCGATATTTTGCATGCAGGGCATGTTTCTTATCTTGCTAATGCTAGAAAATTAGGTGACCGTTTAATCGTTGCAGTAAATAGTGATGCTTCGGTAAAAAAATTAAAAGGTGATTCAAGACCAATAAATCCTCTCCTGCAAAGAATGATTGTTTTAGGCGCATTAAATTCTGTTGATTGGGTTGTACCATTTGAGGAAGACACCCCTAAACGTCTGATTGCCAAAATTTTACCGGATGTTCTAGTAAAAGGCGGGGATTATAAGCCCGAAGATATAGCTGGCGCTAAAGAGGTTTTAGATGCTGGTGGGATAGTTGAAGTGCTCAATTTTGAAGATGGTTGTTCAACTACCAATATTATTAACACGATAAAAAATAAATAGTAAGAGAGTATTTAGAAAAGGCTACTATATCAAGTAGCCTTTTTAATTTTAATGCTTTTAGTGGGATGTAGTACTTCTAAATCTGAATACATTTATACAGCTAAAAATAATGATCCTCATTTAGAATTTTCATCTGATTTTGGCAATAAAACTAAACCACCGGTTCACTTTAGTTTAAATATTATCGATCCAGATTCTAATAAATGTGAAGATTTCAAAGAAATTGGTTATTATTATCCTGAATCTAGTATTTTTATTTTTGCTGAAGCCAATCCAGAACTAAGCGCTAAAGTACCAGCAAATAAATATGTTTCGATTGAAAGTCATTATAATATTGGAAATGCTGAATATTGTTATGCAGAAACCTTACAGTTTTTAGCTGAAGAAGCAAAAAATTATAACGTGATTTTTAAAATAAAGAATGATATATGTAATTTAGAAATAATCGATAATGAAAATCTAAACCCTGTTCGTGTTAAACCAAAAAGACAGTGCATTAGATAATATTAAATTAAAATATTGATAAAATCAGTCATATTTTTTGAATAATTATGTGCTGATTTTTGTCCTATCAAATAAAAGTGTTATACAGCACATTTTCTTTATCTTATTTTTTAATTGATCAATTTGGTGGTTACACAACCATTATTTTGAGTAAATTAAAATGTTTCGTATAATCAATTTTAATAGTTAATAACTATTATTAAATTTTAAAATAAATACTTTTTTTATTATTCACTTTATGCAAAGCTAGTAATTAAATTAAGGCAATTAGTATAAAGGATATTGAATGATTAAACATTATGATTATATCGCTATCGGTGGGGGTAGTGGTGGTATTGCATCGGTAAACCGAGCGGCTTCATATGGGAAAAAATGCGCACTCATCGAAGCAAAATCTTTAGGTGGTACTTGCGTTAACGTGGGGTGTGTGCCAAAAAAAATCATGTGGTACGGTGCTCAAATTGCTGAAGCAATCAATCATTATGGTCCTGATTATGGATTTGATACGACTATTAATCAATTTAATTGGGATAAACTACTGGCTAGCCGCAACGCTTATATCGACCGAATACATCAGTCTTATGACCGTGTATTAACTAATAATAAAGTTGATGTCATTCATGGTTATGCCAAATTTGTTGATCCTCATACTATTGAAGTTAATGGTGAACAATTTACAGCAGATCATATTTTAATTGCTGTCGGTGGAAAACCAAGCATTCCTAATATTCCCGGTGCTGAACATGGTATTACATCTGATGGTTTTTTTGCTCTACAAGCATTACCTAAACGTGTTGCTGTTGTGGGAGCTGGTTACATTGCTTGTGAGATAGCCAGCGTATTACATTCATTAGGTGCTCAGACTCATCAATTTATTCGCCAAGCGACGCCGTTACGCAGTTTTGATCCACTTATCATTGAAACATTAATGGAAGTTATTGCCAGCGAAGGTCAACAACTACACACTTTTGCGATACCGAAATCAGTGACTAAAAATAGTGATAATTCGTTAACATTAACTCTTGAAAATGGTGAAAGTTATACTGTTGATTGTGTAATTTGGGCAATTGGTCGTGAACCTGCTACACAAAATATGAACTTACAAGCGGCTGGTATCAAGGTTAACGATAACGGATTTGTTGTTGTAGACAAGTACCAAAATACAAATGTTGCCGGTATTTATTCTGTTGGGGATGATACAGGCGCAACAGCCTTAACCCCTGTTGCTGTAGCAGCAGGTCGTCGCTTGTCTGAACGGTTGTTTAATAATAAACCTGATGAATATTTAGATTATCACAATATTCCAACTGTTGTGTTTACGCATCCAGCAATTGGTACCGTAGGATTAACAGAACCCGAAGCGATTTTACAATATGGACAAGAAAACGTTAAAGTTTATAAATCAACTTTTACCGCTATGTATACTGCTGTGACTCAACATCGTCAACCTTGTCGAATGAAATTAGTCTGTGTTGGGGAGGAAGAAAAGATTATCGGCATTCATGGTATTGGATATGGTATGGATGAAATATTACAAGGTTTTGCGGTAGCACTCAAAATGGGCGCAACCAAAAAAGACTTTGATAATACCATAGCCATTCATCCAACCGCCGCTGAGGAATTTGTCACAATGCGTTAATTGCCGGTCTGTTTGGATTTAAAATAGAATAAAAAAGCAGGTTACACCCTGCTTTTTTATTGATATTTTTATTTAATATTGGATTTATTGGACCAACCATTTTTTGCTAACGGATAGAAACCTACCGCAACAGCAATTAACGCGACAAACGAGATATAAATACCTGCACCAAGATAACTATATTGACCTAGTAAATGGTCGGGGCTTAAAAGATAAATAGTTAAAGTCGGTGTAATTGCACTAAATAACGCGTAGGCTAAATTATAAGAAAACGACAATCCTGAATAACGAATCGCAGGTGGAAAAGTTCTTGTACCAATAATTGGTGTCATGGCGATAGCGCCAATAAATAAACCAAATATTGCCCAAGTTACATATAATTGAGTAAGCGAAATAGTTGATGATAAATTACTATAAAAATAAATACTTGTTATTGCCAAACCACCCCAAGTTATAATCACTGTTTTTGTTGTACCCAGTTTGTCTTCTAACCAACCAGAAATAACACAACCGATAGTTAAGGTTAATGCTGCAATACAACCACCAATTCGCCAATCCAGATTAGCAAAATGATACATCCCACCAACAATACGACCAGGTGTTATTAAAATACCCACCATAATTGCAGTTGATAATGACCAGGTTAACAGAGCTACTACCAAACAAGCTGTTTTATGTTTTTTTAGAACAGTAATGACAGGAATATTTTTTTCAATCGCTTTACGGGCAGCGAGTTCTTTAAAAATAGGCGTTTCAGATAAAAATCGACGCAAATAAACTGAAATAACACCAAAAATACCACCAACGATAAAAGGAATTCGCCAAGCATAATCTAGAATATTTTGTTGGCTAAAACAGAGGTCAATAATAATGGTCACAATGAAACCAAGTAAAATACCCCCAGTAATGCCCGAAGTTAAGGTACCAACACCAAAGCCATAACGTTGTTTTGGAACGTGTTCAGCAATAAAAACCCAAGCGCCTGGCATTTCACCGCCAATGGCTGCTCCTTGTAACATACGCATCACTAATAATAACAGCGGTGCAAAAATCCCAATGGTTTCGTAGGTTGGTAAAATACCGATAATAAACGTCGGTAAAGCCATCATTGCCACGCTGAGTGTGAACATTTTTTTTCGTCCAACTTTATCCCCAAAGTGAGCCATGATGATACCGCCAACAGGGCGAACCAAGTAACCAGCAGCAAAAATTCCCCATGCAAAAAGGTCTAAAGTTAAAGGTGATAATGTATGGGGTAAAAAAAGAGGTTTAACAATAGTGTCAATATACAGGGCATAAATAACAAAATCATAAAATTCTAATGTTCCACCCAAAGAAGACAAAACTAATGTTTTTAAATCTTTATTATTTAATGGTCTGGCAGTAGGTTGCCATTCTGCGTTAATTTCAGATTGACTCATGAAAAAACCTTATTTTTATGGTTAATATAAAATAGAAAACAAAGAAAATGACTCTTTTTTAACTAAATCTTGTTATAAAAATCACATTCTGCCATAAAAAATTGTGTTTTTTTTCATCATAAAAAAATTTAATCAATTCTTTAAAACTTAATATTTGATTTATAATGCTGTCGATAATTTTGCTCGTTTATAACATTATTTTTAGTAAAAATATGACCATTAGAACGTAAGATAGATGAAAGAAACTATAATTATGACAATCTTGATATGTTAACCCAAAATGGTACAACTTGTAATATATTAGGTACAACACATATAACTGAATT
Source organism: Gilliamella sp. G0441 (assembly GCF_050589305.1). Classification (NCBI taxonomy): domain Bacteria; kingdom Pseudomonadati; phylum Pseudomonadota; class Gammaproteobacteria; order Orbales; family Orbaceae; genus Gilliamella; species Gilliamella sp. G0441. The sequence goes on from NZ_JBNRJF010000004.1 coordinate 110,445, forward strand.
TTACTATACAAATGAGAATTTAGTTGAGTCGATTTTCGAAATAAAAACTCATAAAACTGGTTTAAATCGTAGGAAGATAAGGATTATTTATGATAATAACATTAGACTGAAATCAATGATACTATACCTAACGAAAAAGCAATATCGATGAAAAGACTTCTTATTAGTAATATTGTTTTATTAGTAGTTATACATATGCTAGTACCAATGATAGCAGTAAAAATATTGGTATTAGTAATAATTATTTTATTCTTATTTTGCCAGAAAGTTCTCCGCATTCTGTTCCAATTAAAAAGCAAGAATTACCTAATGAAAATATCCAACCAACATCTTTTACTAGTAAGATAAAAAATATATTCACATGATAGTGGTTTTATTGTAGAAGAGTTTGTTCGTCATGAAACAAGTCTGACTATGTATTATCAGAAACAGGTATTAACGCGAAATGAAAAAGGAATTTTAGTTAATTATTCGGTACAATTAGATGATAAAAAAACATTTATAAATGTCAAAAATTCTGTTAAAAAATATTAAAGATTATAAATATGATGAACGGCGAAAATTGATTTCTTCTGATGAAAAGGTATATGAGAAAAATTATATAGGTACTTATTCCAATGATACAAACAACAATCTTATTCAATATAAAGAAGGAGAAATTGAAGACAACACGCCAAAAAAATACTTACTTTTCCGTCAACAAATTTATATTATTATGAAAATAGATTAATTTCTTCTTGTCTTGAGCAGGGAGAGCCACTATTAAATGAAGAAATTGAATTGTTAGCCAAAGATATCCATGAGTCTAAATATCGAACTTCTACATGCCATTTTAGTGAATGTAATGATTATGGTGATTGGACTGTTAGTCAATGTTTTAATGGCGATGATGAATTAGACAAATCTGTAACACGAAAGTTAGAGTATAGGGATAAATGATGAAAAAATTAATATTGATATGCTTTATTGTTATATTTTTTATTGCTGGATGCGATAAAGAAAAAGATACACATACACTCATTACAAATAATTATAACTCAATTCTTTATCCACCCCTCATACCCAATAAGAACCCTACTGTGAGACAGAAGATTAGAAAAAATTTATTAGCTGACAATAAAATAATGAATACGATGATAGAATCAAACTCAGATGGTTTTATTGAAAAAGTATTATTTGATGATGATACACAGAATATGAATATTGATTATAATAACAAAACGATGCATTTTGATAGAATAGATGTAACACTGCAATTAAATAGCAATAATGATATTTTGGGTTATTTATATATAAATAACGAGCAATTAGCATCACTTTCATATAATGAATTAGGGCAATTGATAAAACTTGAAGATAAGCACCCCCAAACAAGAGAAAAACGGCAACAATTCTTTGTATATTATGATGGTAAAACGATTGAATATATTGTGTTTCGAGAAAAATATTTAAATGTAAACAAATTTTTTTATAACCAAAAAGGTGAGTTAGTAGAAAGTATTACAGAAAATTATATTATTACTAATGACAAATCCAAAACTGATAATTCTCCAAAACTGGATATAAATGTCAAACAATCTGATAGAAAACCAGAAAACTTAAAACCGAATAGTGTTAAATGCATTTATCTAAATCATAATGAATATGGTGATTGGACAAATGCTTATTGCATGAAAGGAAATGGTGTAATACTAGTAGTATATACTCGCGAATTAGAATATTAGTTATATTAATAATATGACCTATAAATATAGTTGGTTAGTATTAGATCAAAGTCGACAACTTCCTGAATAACGAAGTAGGTTATGCGATTACTTATCTACATTATTTTATAAATGTCGTATGAGGTGTTTGTTTATAAGTAACAAAAACAACTATTTTTGTTACATACAAATGCGAAAATAAATTTCAATAAAATCAAATATATTTTTTATTGGAAAACTGGGGATTTTTGTTATACCTATAAAATAGATTCGGACTTATGTTGAGACAATATTCGGTGTATAACCATACTCAATAAATTCAGATGATGTGCTATTTTACTTAGTGACCATCCATTATTAACTAGATCTGAAATCTCTTTTAACAACAGGAAAAGGTCATTTTGTTTTATTCTAAATGATTTAATATGAGCACGATGATGATATCAAAACCATACACAAAGTCCTCACATTTAATACAATGAAACTTATTCCACTGTCACCGATTTTGCCAAATTACGAGGTTGATCAACATCTGTACCTTTTATTAAAGCCACATGATACGCTAATAATTGTGTCGGTACGGTGTAGTAGATTGGTGCCGTTAACTCTTCAATATAAGGCAGGTTAAGGATATGCATTGTATCATCGCTTATAAATCCTGCATCTTGTTCGGCAAAAACATAAAGTTGACCGCCCCGAGCCCGAACTTCTTCAATATTTGATTTTAGCTTTTCTAGCATGTCGTTTGAGGGTGCCATCACTATGACGGGCATATCGGCATCAATAAGGGCTAAAGGCCCATGTTTTAGTTCACCTGCTGCATAGGCTTCTGCATGAATATAAGAGATCTCTTTTAATTTTAATGATGCTTCCATGGCAATTGGGTATTGCTCGCCACGCCCTAAAAAGAGTGCGTGATGTTTATTAACAAATTGTTCGGCTAGTTTTTTGATTTTCGGTTCCGCCATGAGTACTTGTTCAATACGATTGGGCAAGGTTTGGAGAGCATGGACAATTGCTTGTTCCGTACTTTGAGCCATTTGATTTAATCGGCCTAATTTTGCAACAAGTAGTAGTAATACAGTCAATTGAGTGGTAAATGCTTTCGTTGAAGCTACACCAATTTCAACCCCTGCTTTAGTTAATAATACCAGTTCGGCTTCACGTACTAACGTTGAAGCAGCGACATTACATATGGCTAAGGTGCTTAAATAGTGATTTTCTTTTGCTAACCTTAATGCGGCAAGTGTATCAGCGGTTTCACCCGATTGAGATAGTGAAATAAATAAACTATTTTTACGCTTAGCAGGTTTACGATAGCGAAATTCTGAGGCTATTTCAACATCACAAGGAATCCCTGCTAATGCTTCAAACCAATAGCGAGCAACCATACCAGCATTATACGCGGTACCGCAAGCAACAATTTGGATATGCTCAACTTGCTTTAGTATCGTGTTAGATTGTTCGCCTAATTCGGATAAATTGACTTTGCCATGCTGTATACGACCTTCTAATGTATTTTTGATTGCATTAGGTTGTTCGTATATCTCTTTTTGCATGTAATGGTTATAGCCTGTTTTACTTCCTGCATCATATTTAACATCAGAGGTGACAAATGGGCGCTTAACTTGCTTGTTATTTTTATCAAATATAGAAACGGTTTTGTGTGTAATCAGTGCAATATCACCTTCTTCTAAATAGATAAACTGATTGGTCACGGGTAATAAAGCAAGTTGATCTGAGGCAATAAAATGTTCAGCGATACCACAACCAATCACTAATGGGCTACCAGAACGAGCTGCCACAAGTTGGTCAGGGTTTCGTATGTCCATAATTACGGTACCATAAGCTCCTCGTAGTAATGGTATGGCTTTTTTTACCGCATCAAATAATGAACAATTGTCAGTTGAAACGATATCGTGAATTAAGTGGGCAATAACTTCCGTATCTGTTTCAGAGCGAAATTGATAGCCTTTAGCAATCAACTTTTCACGAAGTGGTTCATAGTTTTCAATAATACCATTATGAACAACAGCAATATAATCGGAAATATGGGGATGCGCATTGTGTTCTGTCGGTTCACCATGTGTAGCCCAACGTGTATGCGCAATGCCTATCGAGCCTTTTAACGGTTTGCTATCAAGTGCTTCTTTCAGTTTATTGACTTTTCCAACTCGCCTTACTCTTTGTAATTCACCTTGTGGCGATATAATGGCAAGACCAGCCGAATCATAGCCCCGATACTCTAATCGTTTTAAGCCTTCTAACAGAATTTCTGCTACATCACGATTAGCAATGGCACCGACAATTCCACACACAGTTTACTCCTCGCTATTTTGATTTTGTAGGTCGCTTCCAGCCATTAATTTGCCTTTGTTTAACGCGACTTACCACAAGTTCATTGTCCCCTACGTTGTTAGTAACCGTTGTTCCTGCTGCAATGGTTGCGCCTTTCCCAATTTTCACAGGGGCAATTAACTGTGTATCAGAGCCAACAAAGACATCGTCTTCAATAATGGTTTCAAATTTGTTTGCACCATCATAATTACAAGTGATAGTGCCTGCACCGATATTAACGTTACTCCCTATTTCACTATCTCCAAGGTAACTTAAATGCCCCGCTTTACTGGCTTTGCCTAAATGGGCTTTTTTAAGTTCAACAAAGTTGCCGACATGTGCCTTTTCATCGAGTTTTGAGCCTGGTCGTAATCGAGCAAAAGGCCCTATCGTACATTGTTCAGCAATGATTGAATCTTCAATTATGCTATAAGGACTAATTTCACTATTATCGCCAATGATGCAGTCTTTTAAGATACATCCAGCACCGATAAAGACGTTATTCCCTAATTTGACATTACCTTTGATGATGACGTTACAATCAATGGTGACATCCATACCATGTGAAAGTGTACCTCGTAAGTCAAATCGCTCGGGATCAAGTAGAGTCACGCCAGCGTTAAGTAAACATTTTGCTTGTTGCTGTTGATAGTGGCGCTCTAGCGTGGCCAATTGTAGACGATTATTAACTCCCTCAACTTCAAATCGTTCAATAGGGTGAGCAGTAATAATGTCATATCCATCTTGATAAGCAAAATTGATAATATCAGTCAGATAGTACTCTTTTTGTGCATTATGATTGGTTAAACGAGATAACCAGTTTTTCAATAGTTTTCCTGTTACGATCATAATACCCGTATTAATTTCATTAATTTTTTGCTGTTCTGGCGTGGCATCTTTTTGTTCAACAATGGCGGTCACTTTGCCATCTTTACGCTCAATACGTCCATAGCCAGTTGGATCATCCAGTTTAACGGTTAACAGTGCAATACCTTGTTTGGGTTTATTGTCAATTAAAGTTTGCAATGTTTGAACCGATATAAGTGGCGTATCACCATATAAAATCAAAATATCTTCTTCATCTTGAATATAAGGTATGGCTTGCTGGACTGCGTGTCCTGTTCCGAGTTGCTCAGCTTGAAAAACAAGATTTACGGATTGATTTTCCAGTGCCTTTTCAAGCTGATCTTTGCCATGTCCATAGATAATATTGATATAATGGGGATTAAGTTGTTGAACAGTATCAATAACATGTTGTAACATCGGTTTATCGCCGATTTTGTGTAAAACTTTAGGAAGGTTGGAATACATCCGTGTGCCTTTTCCTGCCGCCAAAATAATTGCACTCAGTTTTGGAGGTGAAATCGTCATATTCAGTTCCGGTCTGGTTAAATTAGCTTAATACTATAATCAAAGTTTTGCATGAAATCATCCCGAATTTGTTAATTTTTATCATAAAAAAAGTAATATTGATAATTAGTCGATATTTAAAATAAAGAGGCAATGTTATGACCACTGCTATTAAAGTCTTGTTACTTTATACTACGCACGAAAAACAAACACTCAAAATTATGGAGCGAATAAAAAATCGTTTGGGTCACAAGTGTGATTGTGACGTGATTGAGTTATTACCGGATACCAAAATCGATTTAACACCCTATCAAGCAGTGCTACTTGGAAGTTCAATTCGTTATGGTTTTTACAGTAAAATAATGAAAAAATTTATTGATGCTCATTATCAGCAATTAAATCAAATAAAGTCTGGATTTTTTGGGGTGAATATGGTGGCAAGAAAGCTCAATAAAAATACCCCTGAAACCAATTTATATACCAGAAAGTTTTTAGCTAAAATATTATGGAAACCGACCATCAAAGCTGTGTTTGCTGGGGCACTTTATTATCCACAATATAATTGGTTTGACCGTAATATGATCCGTTTTATTATGTGGCTTGGAAAAGGCGATACCGATGTAAGTAAACCCATGATTGAATATACAGATTGGTCAAAAGTAGAAGAGTTTGCTGATCAGTTTTATGCCGAAGTGTGTTAATAATCTAATTTTTTGTAATATAATTTAAAAATTCTAAATGGTTATCAATTTATTGCACTCTTTTAAAGAAACTTTATGATATAGATCAACATTTGGATCAAAAAGGTGTACAATATTGCGCCTAAAGAATCTGTCTCCTAATTGGGATTTTAATTGTGATTGAAAATTTAAGAAACATAGCCATTATTGCTCACGTTGACCATGGTAAAACAACTTTGGTTGATAAATTGTTGAAACAGTCAGGTACGCTTGATAATTTGCGTGGTGACGATAACGAGCGAATAATGGATTCAAATGCGCTTGAAAAAGAGCGTGGTATTACCATTTTAGCTAAAAACACAGCGATTGACTGGAATGGTTACCGAATAAATATTGTTGACACCCCAGGACATGCTGATTTTGGTGGTGAAGTTGAACGTGTTATGTCTATGGTGGATTCTGTGCTATTGCTGGTTGATGCAATGGACGGCCCAATGCCACAAACACGTTTTGTGACACAAAAAGCGTTTGCTCATGGTTTAAAACCAATCGTTGTTATTAATAAAGTTGACCGTCCGGGTGCACGTCCTGATTGGGTTGTCGATCAAGTATTTGACTTGTTTGTCAATTTAGGTGCGACTGATGAACAATTAGATTTTCCGATTGTTTATGCTTCAGCTTTAATGGGAATCGCAGGGCTTGACCATGAAAATATGGCTGAAGATATGACGCCATTATTCGAAGCGATTGTAAAATATGTTGAGCCACCGAAAGTTGATTTAGACGGCCCATTCCAAATGCAAATTTCACAACTTGATTATAATAATTATGTTGGTGTTATAGGCATTGGTCGCATTAAACGAGGTCGTGTAAAACCAAATCAACAAGTCACTATTATTGATAGTGAAGGGAATAAACGAACGGGTAAAGTAGGGCAAGTTTTAGGTCATTTAGGCTTGCAACGTTATGAAGCAGAAGTTGCTGAAGCTGGTGATATTATTGCTTTAACCGGATTAGGTGAGTTAGGTATTTCTGATACGATTTGTGATAATAGTTGTGTTGAAGCTTTACCTGCTTTAAGTGTTGATGAACCAACTGTAACGATGTTCTTTAATGTCAACAGTTCTCCTTTTGCCGGTAAAGAAGGTAAATATGTCACTTCACGTCAAATTTTAGAACGTTTAAGAAAAGAACTCGTGCATAACGTTGCGCTTCGTGTAGAAGAAACGCCAGATCCGGATGCATTTAGAGTATCTGGTCGAGGTGAATTGCATTTATCAGTATTAATCGAAAATATGCGTCGTGAAGGTTATGAATTAGGGGTATCACGCCCTAAAGTTATTTATCGTGATATTGACGGTAAAAAACAAGAACCATTTGAACAAGTGACGCTTGATATTGAAGAGCAGCATCAAGGTTCAGTGATGGAAGCACTTGGTTTACGTAAAGGTGATTTAACCAATATGTTACCTGATGGTAAAGGACGTGTACGTTTAGATTATGTGATTCCAAGCCGTGGTCTTATCGGTTTTAGAACTGAATTTATGACAATGACCTCGGGTACTGGTTTACTTTATTCTACATTCAGTCATTATGATGATGTGCGTCCGGGTGAAATTGGACAACGTAATAACGGGGTAATGATTTCGAACGGTACGGGTAAAGCATTAGCGTATGCGCTTTATAGTTTGCAAGATCGTGGTAAATTATTCTTAGGTCATGGTGCTGAAGTTTATGAAGGTCAAATTATTGGTATTCATACTCGATCAAATGATTTAACGGTTAACTGTTTAACAGGTAAAAAATTAACCAATATGCGTGCGTCAGGTACCGATGAAGCGACAACGCTTTCACCACCTGTTAAGATGTCATTAGAACAAGCATTAGAGTTTATTGATGATGATGAATTAGTCGAAGTTACACCATTATCGATTCGTATTCGTAAACGTCATTTAACTGAAAATGATCGTAAACGAGCATTCAGAAGTGGCAATAAAGACTAATACATGTTTGATGTTAACCGAATGAATAATTGGTTGGCATTGAGTCTTAAATAAAAACCTCGCTACTTAGCGAGGTTTTTTTTAGCTTTTACTCTGGCAATCGCATCAGCAATTGACTGTTTACGATCGGTTTGATTGACCGATTTTTGAGTATTACTTGCTGGCACAGTGCGAGGAAATAATATTGTCGGTGGAACTAACTGATTGTGATTGAGCCGTTGCTGCTTTTTCTGCGTTAACTGTAACTCTTCTGCGTCACTTAGTCTCACGCCTAATGTGCTTAAAGTAATACAGTCCGTTGGGCAGGTATTAATACAATTACTACATGCGGTACATAATTGTGGCAAAATGGTATGTAAAACTTGTTTACTGCCAACAATTGCATCGGTTGGACAAACGCGAATACATTTGCCACAGCCAATACAGTTTTGTTCATCTATAAATGCTTTATATTGTTGTTTGGTTTGCATAATCACTTCTTGCATTAGCTTAAACCTATAATATTACCATCTTTGTCAATATCAATTTGCCTATATGCTGGATTGGTACCAAGTCCTGGCATGGTCATGACGTTTCCTGCATAAACTCGAATAAAACCAGCACCAGCGGATATGGCTAGATGACTGATATCGACATCAAAGTTCGTAGGGACATTTTTTAAGTTAGCATCAGCACTAATTGACATAGGTGTTTTAGCAATACAAAGTGGCAGATGATCCAGTTTCAATGCTTCGATCTCTTTAATGTTTTCCAATGCTTTAGCGGATAAATTTGCTTTATTAGCACCATATTTTTTTACCATAGTTTGAATCTTATCAATCAATGGCATGTTATCTGGGTAGGGCAATTGAATTTTACTCGGCATAGCGCAAGCTTTGATAACATGCTCAGCCAGTTTTTCAGCACCTTTACCACCTTGTGTAAAGACTTCACTAATTTCACACGCCAATGCGCCATGTTCAACCGCGTATTTTTGTAAGAAAGCAAGTTCTTCTTCGCTATCATGTGGAAAGCGATTTATAGCTACAATGACTTGTAAACCGTAACTTTTGGCATTATTGATATGCCATGCCAAGTTAGCTGCGCCAATTTCAAGTAATTCAACATTAGATTCCGATATCTCTTTTGGAATGGGTTGACCCGGCTTAATGTTATATTTACCACTGTTAGATTTTAAACTTCGTACAGTTGCTACCAATACAACACAATCAGCTTTGATTCCTGCTTGGCGATATTTGATATTGAAGAATTTTTCCATCCCCATATCCGATCCAAATCCTGCTTCAGTCACCACATAGTCAGCAAGTTTTAATGCAATGCGATCCGCAATAACAGAAGAGTTACCATGCGCAATATTGGCAAAAGGGCCGGCATGAATTAAAACCGGTGTATTTTCGACAGTTTGCATCAGATTTGGGTTAATGGCATTTTTAAGTAGGACTGTCATTGCACCTGCAACTTCAAGTTGTTCAGCCGTTATTGGTTCACCATTAGTATTATAAGCTAAAATAATACGTCCAATGCGTTCACGCATATCTTGTAAATCCGAAGCTAAAGCTAAAATTGCCATAAGCTCCGAAGCAGCGGTAATTTCGAATCCATCTTGTCGTTCAACGCCATTTACACTACCACCGACGCCAACAGTGATTTTACGTAATGCTCGATCGTTATGATCAATGACGCGTTTCCAAACAATGCGATTAATATCAATATTTAAACGAGGTAATCCCGTTTCGTTTGTGAATTCATCACCAAGACGATCTTCGTGATAAAGTCGTGAATCTAATGCTGCCGATGCTAAATCATGCGCTGCTGTTATCGCATGGATATCACCCGTTAAATGTAAATTTAATGTCTCCATCGGTAATACTTCGGCTTGCCCACCACCAGCTGCGCCACCTTTTACACCAAATACCGGTCCAAGACTGGGTTGACGAATGCAAGCAATCGCTTTTTTGCCTAAGTAATTCAATCCTTCACTTAGCCCAATGGTATTGACCGTTTTACCTTCTCCAAGGGGAGTTGGCGTAATAGCAGTAACAAGTACCAATTTGCCTGTTGTTTTGTTTTGATTTTCTTTGATAATGGATAAATCGATCTTGGCTACATGTTTACCATAAGGAAGGACAAATTCTTCAGGTATATTACATTGATTGGCAATTTCGGTAATTGGGCGTAAAGACATATTCGTTCTCATATAACAATAAATTGGGCTAACAGTATAAATAATTTGAATTGCCGAATAAAGCGACAATTTTTATCTTTGTTGATTTTCGGCACAATCCTCAATTATATTGTTATAATAAATAAAATATTCAATCAAAGGATAATTATTAAATGAATTGGTTTTCAGTATATTCTCTTTTCTTAGCTGAAACAGCTACTGTTGTTGTTGCAATTTTAGCCGTGCTGATCTTCATATTAAGTCAGCGTCGCAAATCGGCAACGATTGCTGGTCGCTTATCGGTAAAAGATGTCAGTCAAGAGTATGAACAAGTTAAAGATGAAATGTTAATGTCGAGCATGGACGAGCTCGAAGCTAAGCAGTTTATGAAAGATCTCAAAAAACAGAAAAAGCTTGAGAAGAAACAGGCAAAATTAGCCGCTAAGCAAAAAAAGAAACAGGAAAAAGCGGGCGAACAGCCTAAAGCAGGAATCTCCGAAGATTCGCCTGATTCACAGACCATTAACCAAACGGACGAAAAGACCAAACCCAAACTATTTGTGTTATCTTTTAATGGTAGTATGGATGCGCACGAAGTTGAAGAATTACGTCAAGAAATTACGGCGGTATTAGCGATTATTAAACCTGAAGATGAAGTTGTGATTAAACTTGAAAGTCCTGGTGGTGTTGTACATGGTTATGGATTAGCTGCGTCACAGTTATTACGTTTCAGAACTCGTAATATTCCTTTTACTGCTGTCGTTGATAAAGTGGCCGCGAGTGGTGGATATATGATGGCATGTACCGCTAATAAAATTGTTGCAGCACCTTTTGCTATCGTTGGTTCGATTGGCGTGGTTGCTCAGATTCCTAACTTTAATCGCTTACTTAAAAAGCATGATGTGGATATTGAGTTACAAACAGCAGGGGAGTATAAACGGACGTTAACTATGTTTGGTGAAAACACTGATGAAGGTCGCCAAAAATTCAAACAAGAACTTGAAGAAACTCATCTGTTATTTAAAGATTTTGTTAAAGAGTATCGTCCCAATATCGATATCGATCAAGTGGCAACGGGTGAACACTGGTTTGCAACACAAGCGAAAGATAAAGGCTTGGTGGATGAAATCAGTACCAGTGATGATTTTATTTTATCTCACTTGGATTCGCATAAGATCATTTCAGTCAGTTATCAACGTAGACAAAAACTTTCTGAGAAAATCTCAAAAAATGTGGTAAAAAGCGTTGAAAGATTGTTTTTCAGGCAAGGAAATGGGCTGTAATGCCCTTTTTTTTGTTAAAACTGCATACCTAAAAATAACAACTGCATTTAACTTATACAGTTGTTATTTTTTATTTAAAACTAGATACGTTTAATAATAATTGAAGTGTTGATGCCACCAAAAGCAAAGTTGTTAGTTTGTATAAACTCGATATCCAGATGACGGCCTGTACCGACAATATAATCCAAATCACCACAAGCAGGATCGACATTTTCAAGGTTGATGGTTGGGTTAAACCAACCACTATGCATCATTTCGACAGATAGCCAAGCTTCAATTGCACCACAAGCACCAAGTGTGTGTCCAAAATAGCTTTTTAATGACGATATTGGGGTTTGATTACCATAGATATTGGCAACAGCATTGCTTTCGGCTACATCACCTCTGGCGGTAGCTGTACCGTGAGCACTAATGAAGCCAATTTGTTTAGGATCTAATCTTGCTTGTTTTAAAGCTTGCTCCATACAGATTTGAATAGTTTCTTGGCGTGGTTGAGTGATATGACTGGCATCACAATTGGTTTTAAAACTAATAATTTCGCCATATATTTTAGCACCTCGGGCTTTGGCATGTTCATACTCTTCCAGTATAAGTGCACCGGCGCCTTCACCAATAACTAGTCCGTCTCTATCCCGATCATAAGGCCGTGGTGATCTTTTGGGTTGATCGTTTAATTGGCTTGTTGCGAATAATGTATCAAATACAGCAGCTTCCGAAGGACATAACTCTTCAGCGCCTCCTGCAACCATAATAGTTTGCATCCCGTATTTAATGGCTTCATAAGCATATCCAATAGCTTGACTTCCGGAAGTGCAAGCACTCGAGGTTGTTATCAATCTACCTTTTAATCCAAAAAATAAGCCAGTGTTTACCGCTGTTGTATGTGGCATCATTTGTATATAGGTGGTCGCCGTTATGTTGTTAGTATGTTTTTCGTTTAACATAGTTGCAAATTCAGCAACCGGCTGAGTGCTTCCCGTTGAAGAACCAAAAGCGATACCTGTTTCACCATTCGTTAAGATTGGATCATCTAATAATCCTGCTTTTTCTAACGCTAGTTCTGTTGCTTTAGTAGACAGTAATGACACTCTACCCATAGAGCGAGTTTTTTTACGGGTATAATGTTCAGGCAAGGTAAAATTGTCGATAGGGGCACCCAATTTTGTGTGTAGTCCGTCATAAATTTCCCATTCAGGCATATATCTGACGGCATTATTTAATTGCTTTAAATTTGTTTGTACACTTAACCAGTCATTGCCAAATGCCGTGACTCCACCCATACCTGTTATAACGACTCTTTTGGTCATATCATTCCTCCGTTGATTGAAATGACTTGGCGTGTGATATATCCCGCTAAATCTGACATCAAATAACTGGCAAGCCCTGCAACTTCTTCGACTTGTCCCATTCGTTTTAATGGAATCATTTTCATTGCTTCTTGTAGCGCAATGGGCTCCATATCTAGTATGCCTGTATCAATTAATCCTGGAGCAATACAATTAACAGTAATTTTTCGTTTAGCAAGTTCAAGTGCCAATGCTTTACTTGCGCCGATTATTCCCGCTTTTGCTGCACTATAATTAACTTGCCCTCGATTGCCTGCTATGCCAGAGACAGATGAGATAACAATAATACGCCCACCACTGCGTAACCCTATCATAGGCATAATACAAGGGTGTAAAACGTTATAAAAACTATCGAGATCGGTATGTATGACATCTTTCCAATCATTTTCTGTTAATGCAGGAAAGGCGCCATCTCGTATGATTCCTGCATTGTTAACAACACCATAATAGGCACCATTGAGAGCAATGTCTTGCTCAATCGTTTGTTGACATTGCGAATGATTACTAACATCAAATTGTATTAAACGTGCTTTACCACCCAATTTTTTAATGGTAGCTTGGGTATCAAGCGCCCCTTGCTTATCACTGTGGTAATGAACGGCGATAGTGAAACCATCTTGTGAAAGTTTGTAAGCAATCGATTGCCCAATTCCTTTACTTGCGCCAGTGACAAGTACTGTTCTTTCCATTATTGTTCTTCTCCTATCCAAATCGCTGTTGACCAAATAAATTGTCTAATTCGCATTCATCTGGTTCATAAACATTTAATTTTCCGGTTGTAACGATTTGTTGATTTATCGTAATTTTGCATTCGAAATTAGCTAATTTGGTATCATTAAGTACCAGATCTGCATGAATCATTAAATGACTATTGCATGGAAAGGCCTTTAACGTACTTTTTATTGCTCGTCCGCCTAATAACATACCAATTGTGGGTTTCTTATCACTAGTCAAACCATGATATCCATTCCATACACCTATGGTTTGTGCCATTAGCTCAATGGCATAAAAATTTGGTAAAGTATCATCTTCATTTAAGAAAGGTGATAGTATCCCTTGTTTATTCACCTCTACACTGCAAATACATTGCTGTGAATCAATCAAATGAACCTTTTCAATCATTATCATTGGTTTTTCATGCGTTAAATAATAACTTGCTAAATGGTATTGCATTAAATTTTTCCAATTATAAGCGATGTATTGTTGCCTCCAAATGCAAAAGAATTTGACATTATGATAGGTTTTTTTAACATCATTTCTTGAGTAACTATGTTAATTTTATCAAGATTTTTATCATATTGCGATGTCGAAAAATCTTGTATAGGTAGATAAATATTTTGTTCAAGTAGTAAATAACTGATTGCTAATTCGGTGGCAGCAGCACTACCCAAAGTATGTCCAGTTAGATGTTTCGTTGAGCTACAGGGTGGTAATGTTTGATTAAATAACCGATAGACTGCTTTGCTTTCGGCAATATCATTCAATATAGTTGCGGTACCATGTAAATTAATATAGCCAATATCTCTTGGTTGCAAATTTGCATCATCTAAAGCTAATTGCATTGCTTTTTCTGCGCCTATACCTTCAGGATGAGGTGAAGATATATGATAAGCATCGGAAGATTCACCGGTACCTAAAAGAGCAATGTCACTTGTTTCTGTTTTCGTTAATAAAAATATTGCGCCTGCTTCACCAATATTTATTCCATTACGATTTTGGGCAAAAGGCGTGCAAGGACTTTCTGATAGGGCTTCTAGGGCATTAAAGCCATTAATTGGCATTCTGCCAAGGCTGTCGGCACCGCCAACTATGGCTGCATCAACAATACCAGCTTCAATTAGTCGCTTACCACTGATAATTGCTCTGCCACTCGACGTACAAGCAGTTGATATGGTATAGCTTGGGCCTTGTAATTTTAGTAAAGCTTTAAGGAAAGATGACGGATCCCCCAACTCTTGTTGATTGTAAGTAAAACAGTTTCGTTGGCTATTATTAGTTAAACAATGTTTGATATAAATATCACCTTCATGAATTCCTGATGTGCTCGTTCCCATTATGATAGCAATACGTTCATTACCGTATTTTTTAATAGTTTGATGAATTTCATTTTGAATTTGTAAATAAGACGCATACAATAATTGATTATTGTGCGTTCTATATTGGGATAAATGTTCCGGAATATCAGGTAAGTTATCTTCCACTTTGCCTAACCAAGTTTTTTCCCCATTTAATAACCAGTGATTTTCTTCAACTAAACAGTGTCTGGAGCCAGATTTTTCTGCTAATTTTTGTTTTATCTCTGCAAGGTTATTACCTAAAGCATTGATTGCACCAAGTGCCGCTATATAGATCATTTAGTTGTATCCATACTTTGTATAATAATTTGGTATCCAAATATTTGGTGTTCAATTCGGATCGGTTTTCGGATCTGAGCAGATAGTTTTTCTTGATAAGTTATACTAAATATAGGCTCATTTTTATCATTTAATAAAATTCGATTAAATTCATTATCAACCAGAATCCAACCTTTCGGTAATGCAGATTGGCACTCTTTGGTTGGTAAAATGCTAAACAATATATCTGATAGAACTTGCTCAGGAGGAGGCAGTTCTTTAACAAAAATATTTTGCTTAGTTTTAATATTTTTTCCGTTATATTCGAGTTCGAATAGTCGTACTCCTAACGCAGATAGTGCCACAACTTTCAATTGGTTTTGATTAGCATCTACTAAAGTAATAATTGAATTTTCGTGATTGTTGTATTTAAATTTAAGAAGTTGTTGGTCGTGATAAGGTTGATTAAATTTAGGCGATGGCAATTTAATGTTAATTTGTTTAGTTAGCCAAGCTTTTGGTTGCTCTGATTGATGTGCACACGCTGAAATTAGTGTTGCTAATACTAAAACCATTGAAACTAAATATTTATTCATCCTAAAATTCCTGATTTTCTATTTATTTGTATTTCATTATTTTTTTCTTACTACAAGCGGAGCAAATAAAAAAGCGCCGAATATGCCACTTGTTAAAACTAAACCAAATCCCTTAATTGCACTAGTATGGCTAATAATGAGTAGACCAAATGATAATAATGTTGTTAAGGCAGCCAAAGTAACCGCCAGTAGTGCACTTTGAGTTTGGCTTTTATCATTTCTTAAAAATAGACTATAGTCTATGCCGATACCAATGACAAGAATCAGCGCTAACATGGAGAATAAATTTATTGTTTGTCCAATTATACCATGTAATGAAAGAGCTATACCGATTGATAACAATGTAGGTAATGTGCTTTTTAATGCAAATTTTACTCCTTGTTTACGATTATAAAAAATAAAGCACAAACAAATAATTAATACGGCTCCAGCCATTAATTGTGATAAATAGATTCGATAATGGGTAAACATGGTATTAAATTCTGAACGGCGATCTAACCAATAAATACCTTGCTCTGGTTTGGATAACGCCTTAAGTTCACTTAATTGCTCAATACCACTAATGGGAATTAATGTTGCACTTTTCCCATCTTTTAATGATAACCAGAGTAACTTTCTACCTTGACTAATTGCACTTTGTTGCCATTGTTCGGGGGTGATAACATCAATAGGTTTCACAATGTTTGGTGTATTTGCATTAATACCTAATTGTTGCAATGAAGTTAGGATTTTAGGGGCATTTTGCTGAATTAGCGCAACATTTTTTTGCTGTTTTTTAATAGAAGGCAAATTAATCGTTTGATATTGTGTAAATACGCCTTGTTGTTTTGCATGTTCTAATTGTGGGATAAAATTTTCAAGCCGCTGTAATGTTTGCTGAGCATTATCGCCAAAAACAATAAACCACTTTTGTTCGTTTGATTGGTGTGTAATACTCACTATCTGTTTTTCCTGTTGTTGTAGTTCGGCTGGCAAAGTTTGTAATTTACTAATATCATCATCAACTTTTAAATGGATTAATCCATAAGCAATAAAGATTAACGCAAAAATAATCATGCCCCATTGCATCACGCTCGATTGCCAAAGTTGAAGCCAAAATGTTAATAAATGTTGACCAACTTGTTCACGAACAGGTAATTTTTTAACTAAAAAAGGATACCAACATACGACTGTTAAAAATGCACCGGTTAACCCAAATACAGCAAAAACAGAAAGTTGTTTTAAACCAGGAAATGGGGCAATTAATAAAATAAGATAGGCAATAAAGCTGGTGCATAATGCAATGGACAATGTAGAAATTAATTTTTTTAAACTGCATATTGCTGATTCACGGTTGCCATGAAGCAAACGCTCGGTTAGATAATGCAAAGAATAGTCAATTGTGATGCCGATGATACTGGTACTCATGACAAGTGTCATAATATGAATTTCACCAAATATTGAGAGAACCGCAACTAATCCACAAATCATACCAATAAAAATTGATAACAATGAAAGAAAAACAGGTCTGACAGAGCGGAATACCGTAATCATTAATATAATAATGCCAATAATGGATAAACTGCCAATCGTGGTAATATCTGCTTTTGCCTCAGTACTTGCGTGATCACTATAGAACAGTACGCCCCGTTTTAAAATTTGAGTATCAGGCCACTTTGTTTTTAACTGTTCAGCTAACAAATTCAGTTGTGTCACCATTTGATGTGAAGCGTTCATATTAAACGATGAACCGTTTAATTCGGCATAAATCATATACCAAATGTCACCTTGTGCATCATGGGCTGCTAGCCAATTATTTTTTATTGTTAAATGATGCGTGTCACTTAGTTGATTTAGTTGAGATGAACGGGTAAGTAATAAGGGATCGTGGTTAAGTTCGGCTGCACTAACACCACTAAATGGCGAATAAAGTTGGCTTTGAATCCAACTAAATTGAGTACCAGTTTTAAGTCGTTCAATGGTTTTTACATCCAATAATTGATAACGATATTGATAAGTAAAAGTCCCCCAATTTTGCTGAAAATTTTCATCAATTAGCCCATTAACTTGAGCGATGAAAGACTGTTGTTTTAGATTTTGGTACCACCATGTTATGGGGGCTAAATTATGGGGATCTGTCGGTTTGATTAACCAAACCAGTTGTTTATCAAGCCTGTCTTGAAATCCATTAATAAGTTCTGTCGGCACATCGTGAGTTTGTTCTTTCGGTAACAGTGATAGGACACTACTGTTAAGTTTGCTATTCAAAATAAGATAACCGAGCGCAAGCATCAAACCCATAACGACTAACAGCCACCAAAAAGCTCGTTTTTTTGATTTCATTGAATTATTTGAATAATGATAGTTCATGTTCTGTCAAATTAGCCGTTTGATGTTTTGAAAAAGTGATCACTGTTTTATCATGTTGCATATCATTGAGTGTTATCGTATTTAAATGTTTATGACCAGTCAGAATTATCTCTTTAAATATTTTGTTCAATGGCGCAAGTTTGGGGGTAAGGATAAGTGTCCATTGATGCTCTTGTTCTGACAAATTTATCATGAAGTTATTTTCTAACTTTTGTTTATCAGCAGTGAAAATAGCTGTTAGCAAATGGTTAAATTCGAATAATTGAGGTTGATTTTCCGCGGTAATAATTTGAGGCGTTTGATCATCGATGCGTTGCTCCATTCTTTGATTATTCATTTTCAAAGTCATCGTAAAAGGCGTTTGTTGTTGCCACCATAATCCCCATTTTTGGGATAAAATCATCTTTCCGGTTGAATGAAGCGGATTGGATAATCCATTTATATAACGATTTTGCGTAAAATCAGCTCGAATCACCTCATTTTTACTGAAATGTTTTTGCAGTTCATCAAGTGTAATAGCGTGAGCTAGGCTTGAAAAAAATATTGCTAAAGTAGTAAGTAGTAACGCAATAAATTTATTCATTTTTATAATCCAAATTGATTCAAAAAAATTTGAGGGGTGATAAAACTCATCTCTTGTGTTGAAGTTGAAACGGCAACTTGTATGGTATATCCTGATGTCATTTTTTTCCCCGTTTTAGCATCTAAAATAAGATAGCTAATTTTTATTCGATGTTCGTATTCTTCTAAAGTAGCAACAATTTTTAATGTTTGTTCTGCTATAGTTGGCGAAATGTATTTTACTCGCGTATCAACAATAGGCCATAAGTAGCCTGAGTTGATCATTTCTTTATAACCGTAATTAAATTTTTGGAATAAGGCTTCCCTTGCTTTTTCAAAAAATTTTAGATAATTACCATGCCATACAACCCCCATCGCATCAGTATCATGGAATGAAGTGGTATATTCAATTGTTGTACTGTATTTTAAATCATTTTTCATTGCTTTTATTACTTGTCTCTAATTTATTGGGATCGGGTTGACTAAGTTGCCAAAAATCAAAGAAATTAAACCAGTCTAAAGGAGATATAAGGCAGTAATATTCTAATCTTTTGGCGTAAGTTTGAATGATCTTTTCAAGTTCAGCTTGGCGATTTTTTCTTGATGTAATCAGTTTATCGGCAAAATGTTCTAAATAGACCTGAAAACGCCCATTGGGTTTTAACCCCCAAACTAAATAGACAGGATGACCTAGTGCTGATGCTAAAACAAAACTGCCTTTAGGAAAAGGCGCAGGTTTACCCAAGAAATCAGCCCAAATTACGTTGTTTTTTGGCGTTCTTTGGTAAGGATTGCTTGTTGTTCTATCCCCCATAATGGCGACCCATTCACCTGCTTCAAGCTTTTGTTTAAGTAAGATTGCTGTATCAGGCCCTAAGCTGTCAACTTCTATTAAATTAAAGGTTGAGGCTTGATTAACTTCTTTTAATACTTGATTAAATCGAGCGGCATTTTTTTTGAAGACTATCGCATTAATTTTGATATTGTGTGAAAATTCAGCAATGGCACGGCACATTTCTATATCACCAAGATGTGAGCAGATTAACACTATGCCTTGTTTGTTATTTATCAGTTCGAAGAATATTTGTTTGCTGGATGAATAAATATCTTGAATGTTGATATCACCTTGCCAGCTGGCTAATTTATCCAAGAGTGAATCGCCAAAACGTTGAAAATGCCGAAAAGAAGTCAGTTGTTTTTTATCGACTAATGGAACATTCTGATAAAATTGTTTAATTTGTTTTAAATAGGTATTTGACGCCAAACGTTGTTTTTTCCCGGTCAACCAAAAATAACTTATAACTGGAAACATAATCGTTTTTGCCACTTTTAAACCAAAAATTTGGTAAAGTTTTAGGATTATTTTAATTCCCCATAGTCCTTTTTTTTCTTCAATTTCAGACCAATGTGATGTTGAAGTATCTTTGATTAAGTTTCGATTAATCAATGTTGGGATTCTTGGCAGCATCCCAAAAAATAATCGGGTATGCATCCATGTAATTAATAAATTATCTTTTAATGCTCTAAAGTGTGAAATCCCATTTTCAGGATAAGTGACTTTAGTGGGAACAAAAATTGATGGCATACCTTTCCAATACAACCTCACCATAATATCTGTATCAAAATCCATTCGTTTGCCAATTTGATAATTTGCAATTAAGTTACATGTTTGTTGTAGCGGATAGATACGTAATCCACACATGCTATCTTTTATTGAAAATGATAAGGTTTCAATCCAGACCCAAAAGTGAGTGATATATCGTGCTATGAGTCGATGTTTGGGAACAGAGCTATCATAAACAGGACAACCTGAGATAAGAGCATGTGGATTTAATAGTGACTGATGGATCATTTCGGTAATAATTTTGGTATCATGTTGTCCGTCTGCATCGATTTGTATTGCATAAGTATAACCTTGATTTAAGGCATAATTGAGTCCTGCCATAACCGCCGCCCCTTTACCTTGATTATTGGATAAATGAATTAAGGTTACCCAAGTGAAGTGGCTTGTAATTTGTTTAAGTTTTTCCGTTTCATCAGGGGAGCTACCATCATCGATTAAAATACAAGTTAATTTGTAAGATTCAATGCATTTAAGTACGTTTGATAGCGATTGGCTATGGTTATAACAAGGAATAACAAAACAATAATCTGTTGCTACAGGTAATGATACTACTGGCATAAGGTTAGCCTTCCTGAACTAGCAATTTTATTATTATCATTGAAGTTAATAGTATATTTAAATTCAAGTTTATTGCATTGTTTATGCCAAACTAAATTTAAAATAATATTATCGTTAGGCAAAACAGGACATTGGAATTTAACAATATCCATTGATAATATATTGAATTTGCTATCAAAAATTTGATTAGCATAATAAATTGCCCAGTTTAGTTGTACAACGCCTGGCAATAATGGTTGAGATGGAAAGTGTCCTTTAAACCAGAAAAGATCATCAGGAATCGTAAATTCAATGCTTCCTTCTGTTCGAGTCAAATTATCCATTTCGCTAACATTAATAATTATTTCATTTACATATTTTTTATTCATTATACTTCTTTATTCCATTAAACAATGCTTTTAATTCAATGTAAGTGGATTTTCCTTGAGAATTTTTAGGAAGAGATTCAACAAATCGCCATTTTTTAGGCATTTCAATTAATAATAATGTATCTTTTAATAAAAGTCGAAAATATTGTGTTAATTTTAAATGATTGTAAGTTTGTAAATGTGTTTTATAATTTGGTGTTAATTCAATCACAGCAGCGAGTATTGTTCGATTACTTTGTTCTAATGGAATTATTATTGCCTGTTCAACTTCGTTAAGTTGATTGATTTTATCTTCAATATGTGTGAGTGATACTCGATTTTCCGAGATCTTGATAATTTTGTCCCTCCGACCCAATAAATGAAAGTGCTTATCGCTGATTATCTCAATTTTATCATTCAGAAGTTCAGGTTCATCTAATAATGGCGAGTACAAAATGGCTTGTTGTGAACTTTGATCATATTCAATTCGCATTGAAGAAAAGTTCTGCCATGGTGTATTTGGCTGGGTTTGTTGTCGAGTTGCAATAATACCAGTTTCACTTGAACCATATATTTCATTTGGTAGAACGCCCAGTTTCTCTAGGCAAAATTGTGATTCTTCATATCTTAATTTACCTCCCGATGAAATCACCTTGTCACAATAAATTACGGGCAAGTTACGATCTAACGTTTTAATAATCGATGGTGAAGTGATGTAAATAATATGTTTATTCTTAAACGATGCTAGATGTTCCTGATAAAGCACTGGTTCACAAACAAAAGGTATTTTATTATGCAACGATAACATGATTTTAAAAGTTAATCCGTACATGTGTTCATGTGATATGGATGCAATGATAAGATCGTAGGGTGATTTTCCCCAATCCTTATTGAGTATTTCAATTTCACGTTGCAACTGATGAACCGATTTTTCAATAGGTTTTGGCTGACCCGTTGAGCCAGAGGTAAAGAGCGTTAATGTCTGTTGTTTAAAATTGTGAGTTAATTGTCTATTTTTATATCGAAAATTGTGTGAAGGTAAATGATTAATGTTAATGATCTTCTTATCAGTAAATTGACTATTATTTATCTCGTTATCAGTTAAAAGAGCTGTGTAGTATTGTCTCATCTCTTGATGATATGGATTGAGTAGTCGCGGCTGTTTTCCAGAATAAAGCAATGCCAATAATCCGGCTATAAAATTAAAACTATCATGCATAGATAAAGCCCAAAGTTGGTTATTATCATGTTTTAATCCGTTAGAAATTTTGAACACTTTAGTTTTAAGATCCGCAACTAATAAAGGTAGATTGTGTCTAAAAGCGATAATTTCTTGTTCTGATCGCAGTAATTGCTGTGATAAAAAATTTAACGTTGAAATTTTTGACGGATTAGCCATTCCACCCCCAAACAAATTCCGATTAAAAGGTAGCTAATTAATCCATTATAAATTGTCCACCAATATATGTTTTCAAGTAAACACGTTGCCAAGGCGATAGTGCCATTAAAAATAAAAAATATACACCAGAAAATAGTAACATTACGTATATACTGTACCGCTTGATCGGGTAATTGCCGATCTTTCATTTCGGCAAATTTTTCAATTATTGTTTGTGGTTGAGTTAGTGAATAACTAAATACAATAAAAAATATCAAATTAATGGCTACCGGATAAAACAGTAGGAGTTGATATTTCGAAAATAGCCAGCTAATTATGGTTAACAATAACCCAAAACATGTTACAACTTTGCTTAGCCATTTAATATTTGAAAATAGTTTTGGTAGAGTGATTAACCTTAAAACAAATAAAAATATCAAATAAAAAATAGCTAATTCAACATGTTGGTAGTGTAGTGATAAGTAAATAATAAATGGATAAAAGACAAATAAGATATTCGTTATCTTGCTTATTATTGACTTAACTGTATTCATATAATTATCTTATTATTTATTATTAACTAGTTTATTTACTGCTTCAACAACATCTTGGACTGTTCTTACCGATTTAAATGTTTCAGGATCTACTTTTTTTCCTATCTTTTTTTGAAGATGAACGACTAAATCAACAGCATCAATACTATCGAGCTCTAACTCCTCAAAAAGTTTTGATTCGGGTTTAATATCGTCTGGCGATAATTCGAAAAGTTGTACAAGTGCAGATTGAACTTGATTAAAAATTTGTTGCTTGTCCATATAATTAGGCTCCTTGTTGTTGAGACACGATAAAATCAGCTAATGTTTTAATAGAATAAAACATTTTTTTTGTATCATCACTTTCTGCAGATAGAACAATACCAAATTGGTTTTTGATTGCTAGACCAAGTTCTAACGCATCAATAGAGTCTAGGCCTAAACCTTCACCAAATAAGGGAGCTTCTGTATCAATATCCTCAGGAGTGATATCTTCTAAATTTAATACATTAATTATTAACGATTTAATTTCATTGTGTAGTTGTTCCATTAAATTACCTTTATCTTTGCTCTAATTTAATTTTTCTCAGCCTGGATCAGGACGGAGGTTAAATATCGTGTTAATTTTCTTGCTGCAACTGTTGTATTTGGCTCGATAAAATCATCAATTGAAATTTTTTCACCAATCATAATGTTGAATGATGTTTTTTTGATAGGAATGTCATACCATTTTTGTTCCTTTATCAAAAAAGGAGGATCGCATTGGATATGAATAATCCGTATATCGGCATGGCAACGTAATGCAATATTTGCTGCACCTCGTTGTAATTTAATTGGTTGATTGGGAACGGTTCGAGTTCCTTCTGGGAATATGAGTAGTCGCCCGTTGTTGGATAAAATTTGTTGGCATTGTAATAATATCTTTTCCGATTCAGCATTTAGAATATATCCGGCTGTTTTGATAATACCGCTAATAAAAATGTTATTTAATAGTGCGCCTTTGACTAAGCAATCGCAACGAGGCAAAACAGAAACTAACAATACCACGTCAAGCAAAGAAGGGTGGTTAGCCACAATCAGACAATTTTTATCCTGTTTCAGTTTTTCAAGTCCTTCAAATTGATATTGAATAATTCCTAATAATTTTATGATGCTGATAAAAATTTTAAAGCTAATGCTTATACTATACTGAGCAATCGTTATTCGAACGTTTTTATTCCGAATTACTAGTCTTAATAAACTAAACCATAAAATTGATAAGACAACTAAACCAAAAACTCCAAACAATAGGAAACCAAATGCTATAGCGAACAATCGCCAACATTGATTTAAAGTATAAACTTTTTTGGGGATTACTGATTTATTGTCCATTGCCAATCTTGAGAGTTTCCTTGAATAATAAAATGTTTTTGTTTACATAAATAAGCATGTAAAAAAGCGATTGATTGCGGATAATTAGGTTGATAGACCTGTGGTGATTTTTGGATGCTTTTACAATTAAACTGATCACCTGTCGTTAATATATAGCCAACGGCATAAGCAGGAACATAATAATTAATCTGTTTTTGATAGGTTTCAGGAACCATACCCTCAAAATCGATAAGCAAGACTTTTTTGTTACCATGATGTAATATTGAAAATGCTTCAATTAATCCCTGTTGAAAGCTATCATCATGTGCGGAAATTGAGCTAATGGGTATGCTTCTATTACTAATGATAGAGACCAATCCTGATGCTGTATTATGTACGGAAAGGGCAAAATCTGTCGGTGAAATATCATGATTTTGATTCATCGAAGTTAGGATTTTATGGGTCCTTTCTAATTCACCATGCTGACTAGTAAAGATGGCTAAATCAAAATGATGATTGTCTATTAGTTCAAGACCAATTTCCACAGCTAATCGAGAGCCCACACTCATTCTACGGGCTTGCATCATTGGTATTTTTTTTGTTTTTGGTAAAGGCATATCCCAATTATGATTAGAAGATGTTGACCATAATTCCCAGTCAGATTTAGTTGAAAGACCAGAAGATAAAGCAAACCAATTTTCAATACTAAAAGAAAAATTCATTTTTATTTCGATTTCATAAAATTTTAATTATTTAATTCTTTACTTAACACTATTTTGTAATATTATTAAAAAAAAATATTTTTTACGAATAATTTACTTATACAATACATCAAATCAATAAAAAGGCAATAGATTGACTGGACAAGAAAACATTAGATATGGATATAACAAAGATAAATATTCTGCATTAGAGGCGATAACGGAAGCTCAAAAAATTGCGTTTTCTCCTATTTTATTTCAAGCAGTCCTCTGTATGAGAGATAAAGGATTATTAGCAAGTATAGACCGAGCAAGAACTGACGGAATAACGATTGATGAGCTCATTAAAAAGGTGGATTTATCCGAATATGCAATTCAATTATTATTAGATATTGGATTAAGTATGCATGTCATTTATCAACAAGATTCCCGTTTTCTTTTGGGAAAAATTGGTCATTATTTATTACATGACAAAATGACGAAAGTTAATCTTAATTTTACTCAAGATATTTGTTATGAAAGCATGCGTTATCTAAAATCCGCTCTCGAATCGGGAAAACCAGAAGGTCTAAAAGTTTTCGGTGATTGGTCAACCATATATCCTGCTTTACAAGTGTTACCTGAGCAAGCTAAAAAAAGCTGGTTTGAATTTGACCATTTCTATTCAGATCATTCTTTTCCTGCTGCTTTTTCACATATTGAACAATTAAATCCAAAGCATATTTATGATGTGGGGGGCAATACAGGCAAATGGGCACTTTTTTGTGCTAAACAAAACCCGCATATTAAAATAACGCTTTTGGATTTACCGCAGCAAATTAATGTTGCCAAACAGAACATTCAACAGGCTGGTTTGTCTGAACGGATTGATAGCGTTGAAGTCGATTTGTTGAAAGATGATTCATTACCCAATCAAGCTGATGTTTGGTGGATGAGCCAGTTTCTTGATTGTTTTAGTCGTGAACAAATTACTAATATCTTAAAATTAATTCATCGTACTATGAAAGATGAGGCTACTGTCTGTATTATGGATTTGTTTTGGGATAGACAAACTTTTGAGGCTGGTGCATTAAGTTTAAATGCCTCGTCTCTATATTTTACCTGTTTAGCAAATGGCAATAGTCGTTTTTACCATTCTAAAATATTTTATCAATCTTTAAATGAAGCAGGTTTTCATGTTGAAAAAGATATTGATGGATTAGGTTATGGACATACGTTGTTAATTTGTAAAAAACGTTAAATTAAAAATTAATCAATTTTATTCAAGGAGTAAACTAATGAAGTTTTTTAAGTTGATAATAGCCACTTTCTTTGTCTGTCTATTATTTGGTTGTGCTGGTAAATATCAAGAACCGAGGAGTTTCAATACTTCAGTCAATGGCTTGACTAAAGAAAAAATAAAAAAAGCAATTTTAGATTCATCAACAAAAGGACGTTCAACTTTTGGTACCTGGAAGCTTGAACCGATTGGTAATGACACTATTCGAGGACATTTATTTAATCGTTCTTTCGAAGTTATGGTTAATATTAAATATACTGAGCAAGGATATTCTATTGACTATTATTCCGCTAGCGAAAATTTAAAAAGTAGCAGTGGAAAAGTTCACCGCAACTATAATCGTTGGGTTAACAACTTAGATGCTAAAATTAAAGAAAACATTTTTAAAGAAAAATAAATTCAAAGCTTATGGTTTTATAGTTAAACCTTCATTAATATTGTTTAATAAGCTCAATAATTTTTTTGAGCTTGTTAATCAAATAATATAAATTTAAATTCTTACTTAATGTTATTGAAATCAAAAAATAGGTTTATTTTTTATGAAATGCATTATCGATGATATCAATTGTTAAAATTAACTTTCTATTCTTTAAATAGCAGTTTAATATATTAATGTATTCATAAAAATTAGTGAATATTCTTTAAATTCCTTTTTATACCTTTTCATATATTCTTAATTCATCATTTTAGCACTTGAGGACAATAATTATGTTTCAATGGCTTTCAAATTGGATTTTAGATGGACTCAAACACTCACCAGAAATATTATTATTTCTCTCATTGAGTTTAGGTTATTTAATTGGTGGGATTCGTATCGGTAAATTTCAGCTTGGTGGCGTAGCCGGTTCACTGCTTGTCGCTGTAGCACTGAGTGTATTTGGTGTAACTGTTGATGCTGGCGTTAAAGCGGTACTTTTCGCACTATTTATTTATGCTGTTGGGTTTGAAAGTGGCCCTCAGTTTTTCCGCTCTTTAGGTATTAAAACATTACGAGAAATCTTTTTAGCACTTTTCATTGCGGTTGCAGGTTTTGTGACTGTCGTTGTTTTAGCAAAAATATTCCATTTAGATAAAGGGTTGGCAGCCGGTCTTGCTGCAGGAGGATTGACACAATCCGCTATTATGGGTACTGCTTCTGATGCGTTAACTCAACTTGGTTTAAGCACAGAAGAGTTAAGTCGCTTACAAGGTAATGTCACCATTGGCTATGCTGTAACTTATATCTTTGGTTCCCTTGGTGCCATTATTGTTTGTGTTAATATTTTACCTAAAATTATGGGTAGAGATATCAGCGATGATGCAATTAAGGCGCAGGCTGAACAACTTCATGGTTCGATGTTATTAGGTGCTAATCAAAATTTTGCTTTATCTGATATTAGTGGCCGTTTGTATCGGGTGACAAATAAGATCAATCAAAGTGTTTCTGATATTGAAAAAACGGTAAATGGCATTAGCATTGAACGAATAAAACGAGGCAATAAAATTCTTGAAGCGACACCTGAAACATTGATTAAAGCTAAAGATATTATTTTAGTTGTTGGTCACCGTGATGCCATGATTCAAGCGAATGATCTTTTGGGTACAGAAATTAATTCTGCATCAGGAATGGATGTGGTGATGAATACTCAAGATGTTGAAATGCGTAATTCTCGTTATGTTGGTGAGAATTTAACACAAGTCCTTTCATCTGACGAAGTAATCAGTTTAAAACATGGTATCTATTTAGTTGCGATTCATCGCGATGGTCAAAGCCTTCCATTAAACAATGATATTGTTTTAAAACTAGGTGATGTGATAACCATTTATGGGGCGGATAGTGATCTTCGACGTGTTATAGATCGAATTGGTGCACCGATTACCAAAAGCGAAAAAACAGATTGGATATTTCATGGTTTAGGTCTTGTCGTTGGGTTGATTATTGGATTAATTGTAATTCGTGTTAGCGATATTCCAATTACCCTAGGCGCAGGTGGTGGTGCATTACTTTCTGGTCTCTTATTTGGTTGGTATCGATCTTTCCATCAAACCGTTGGTAATATTCCAACTGGTGCTTTGCAGCTTTTAAAAGATTTTGGTTTAGCAGGCTTTGTAGCAGTCGTGGGTTTAAGTTCTGGTCTTCAAGCAATCGATACCATTAAAGAACAAGGGTTATCTCTGTTTTTAATCGGGGTTGTGGTTACTCTGTTACCGATGTTACTGGCGATTTATTTTGGTAAATATGTGCTTGGTTATAAAAACTCCGCTGTATTTGCCGGAGCTTTAGCGGGTTCACGAAGTGCTAACCCAGCCTTTGGTGAAGTGCTAAATAAAGCAGGCAATTCAACACCGACTAATTCTTTTGCTATTACCTACGCACTGGCGAATGTATTCCTAACTTTATTAGGTCCATTGGTTGTGGCTTTTGTTTAAGCAAAAACTCAAATTAAAGGTAAAAGATTATGAAGAACAAATCAGATTACGCAAAATATGCTAATTTAAGTCCTTTTGAATTAAAAGATAACTTAATTAAACTTGCTCAAAGCCATCCTGATCATGCTATGTTAAATGCAGGACGTGGTAATCCTAATTTTTTAGCAACTTGGCCGCGTCAAGCTTTTTTCCAGCTTGGTGTTTTTGCGATTCAAGAATCAGAAATGTCTTATTCTTATCTCAATGAAGGAGTAGGTGGTTTTCCAATTAAAGATGGATTAACAGGGCGTTTTGAACATTTTATTCGTCAAAACTACAACACACCAGGTGTTCCATTCTTAGGTAAAGCATTTTCGTATATTCGTGATCAACTTGGTCTTGATGAAAATGCATTTTTACAAGAAATGGTAGAAGGAATTTTAGGTTGTAACTATCCTGTTCCTGATCGAATGCTACGGTTCAGTGAAAAAGTCGTTAAATCTTATGTGTTAAGACAAATGGGGGCAAGCTATCTAAATATCGATGATATCGACCTTTTTGCAACCGAAGGTGGTACAGCCGCCATGGCTTATGTTTTCAATTCGATGAAAGAAAATGGTTTGATTC
Source organism: Gilliamella sp. G0441 (assembly GCF_050589305.1). NCBI lineage: Bacteria > Pseudomonadati > Pseudomonadota > Gammaproteobacteria > Orbales > Orbaceae > Gilliamella > Gilliamella sp. G0441. The sequence continues at coordinate 139,935 of NZ_JBNRJF010000004.1, forward strand.
ATAATGGCGATAAAATTGCAATTGGCGCACCAATTTTTACCCCTTATCTTGAAATTCCAGCCTTAAATGATTATCAATTAGTTGAAGTATTAATTAATTCGGATCCTAATTTAAATTGGCAGTATCCTGAATCAGAATTACGCAAATTAGAAGATCCTGCTATTAAAGCTTTCTTCCTTGTTAACCCTTCCAATCCACCATCCGTAAAAATTGATGATAAAAGCTTAAAAATTATAGCTGATATTGTTAAAAAACGTCCTGATCTCATTATTTTAACGGATGATGTGTACGGTACATTTGCCGATGATTTCCAATCTTTGTTTGCTATTTGCCCTAAAAATACCATTCTAGTTTACTCATTCTCTAAATATTTTGGGGCAACGGGTTGGCGTTTAGGGGTAATTGCAACAGCACAAGATAATGTCATTGATAAAACAATTCGATCATTGCCAAGTAAAGCAAAACAAGTTTTAAATAAACGTTATAGCTCAATTGTTACCGATCCTGAAAATCTCAAATTTATTGATCGTTTAGTTGCTGATAGTCGTGCAGTTGCATTAAACCATACAGCAGGACTTTCAACACCTCAACAAGTGCAAATGGTATTATTTGCACTCTGTGAAATGATGGACACGGATGAGAGCTATAAAACAACGTTGAAAACATTAATACGTCGTCGTGCGGCTTCGCTATATCAGCATGTGGGTCTGAAACATAAAACAGATGGAAACAGTGTTGATTATTATACGCTAATCGACCTTGAACACATTTGTCGTGAACTTTATGATGATAAATTTGCCAAATGGATTCTTAAAAATAAAAATCCGTCTGAATTACTATTCAGAATTGCTGATGAAGCGGGTGTGGTGCTATTACCAGGTAAAGGATTTGCTGTGCAACATCCTTCAGCTCGTGCCTCATTAGCTAACTTAAATGAGTATCAATATGCGGCAATTGGCTTATCAATGCGTAAATTGGCTCAAGAGTATTATGATGAATACAAAGGTAAGAAAAAATAGTTGAAGATTTTAATCGTAATCATGCTTTAACTGAAAAGCCCTAATTATTTAGGGCTTTTTTTATTTAATATCGAAGTTTTAATAATGAACGAAATCAGAAATAGCATTAATAGTTAGAACATATGGGGGATTTCATAAAATCAATCAGTTATCAAAGCATTAGAAGATTTGCTTAATACTTTTACCCAAAATCTTGGATTGTTTGTTAAACCTATTGTCGCTAATTCAAATTATTAATTCTTATTAAACTTATGAACACTACCATCTCCCCATGTGCCAATGTAATAATGATTATTATGCAAAGCAAGAGCAACTGCACCGGATAACGAAGAAACTAAGGTATTGACCTTTTTAGTCTTTACATCAATCTCACGAACCATATTTGCACCATTATCAATTACGGCTACCACACTAGGCGAAATAGTGACAATACCAACACCAGGACGAGTAAAACTACTACCCAACTCAGTTTTATTGCCATTAGGATCGATAAGAGTCAAACGACCACTATATTGAGAAACCACTAAACTATTATCAGGAAGTTCTGTAACTCCGACTGGAGTGGATAATCCTTTGACAATAATTTCTTTTTTACCATTATTTAAATCGAGTGAAACAATTTCACCTGTTGAACGATTGGTAATAAGTAATTTTCCCGATTTAGAAAATGCAATACCTGTTGGGGTATGGTATCCATCAGAAATTTTTTTAGTTTCGCCGTTAGCCGAAATTTTCAAGATATAATCATCCCCATAAGAAGCGACATAGATATTATCTTGAGCATCAATGACAATTCCTGCAGGTGATGAGATATTCGAATAAACAGTTTCTTTTTTCCCATTAGCGTTAATTTTAACGATCGAATCGCTAGACCAATTGGTAACATACATAGCGCCTGCGTTGTCAAAAGCAATACCGGTAGGCGCATTAAACGAATTAGCAATGGTTTTTAATTCGGCCATACTCATTCCTCCAAATAACGTAGAAAATAAAAAAATGATGCTAGACAATAAAAGTTTTTTCATGGTAAATGTTTCTCCTTATTACAAAATAAATATCCCATTAATGCTCAACTATTAATAATCTTAATTCTGTTTTTTTTGTTGTTTCTTTAACAATTTGATACCCAATAGTGTTATAGCTATATTGATTATTGTTAGAATAATGCAGGTAAAAATTACGCCATCCCAGTCAAAGTTTTCATAAAAAATACCTAACAGATACGTACCAATACTTCCTCCAGCTAGGCAAGACAGAAGATATAAAGAAGATATCGCTCCTCTTGAATTAACCGGAACAATTTGATTAAGAAGAGAAATGACTATCGGTTGAAGACCAAACACAAAAAGAAATAAACCAAAAATACCTAATGCGATACAGAGTAAATTTGTACTGTATCCTATTGTAACTACTGAAACACTTACCAATACGAGGCAGATAATTAATAAATTACCTTTAGTTATAAATTGAGATAATTTGCTTGTAATTATGCTACCAATTACAGCACTTATTCCTGCAAAATTGAGCCACCCTAATATCGTAGATGAAAGATAAAAAGGAGAGCCTTTTAAATAAATAGTTAATAATGAAAATAATCCGAGATATACAAAAAAAAGCAAAAAACCGATAATCAGAAATATAAGCACAGTCTGATTAAATAATAATTTTGCAGCGCTAAGATAGGTGCTGGTTATACTAGTGTGAAAAGAATTATTGCTGGTTTTTTTGATACCGATAGGAATAAAAAGACAGGCACAAATAATGAGAGATGCATAAATTAGGAACGCTATCTGCCAAGACCAATAATCGGTCATCATTGCGACTATACTACGGCTAAAAATAATACCTACAGTGGAGGCAGAAATCATTATCCCCATTGCTTGTGGCAACTTTTCGTTAGGTGTATTTTTTGCGGTATAGGCAAATAATGCTGCGGGAACGGATGCAGCAAAAAAACCTATCAATGACATAATAACTAAATAAATGTTAAAAGACTGGACAAAACTTGCTATACCTAGGCAAACAATAGTCCCAAAACTACCAAAAGCAACCAGTAATCGGGTGGAAACCTTATCTGATAACGGCCCATAAATAAAAAATGAAATCGCATAACAAAAACAAGATAGGCTAAAAATACTTCGAGCATTCAAAATATCTATATTGAAACTTGTCGAAATTTCCTGAAAAATGAGTTGGCTAATATAAACTGAACCAACTAAAAGCACAATGAGTACAGCAGAAACAAGAATACTTGTGGTTGATTGTTCTTGTTTTTTTTCCACTATGATAGTTGATTTCATAATTCAAATCCTTTTAAAGTTTGAAAAATCATGAGCCGATATTTTTACTTCATAGCGATTCGAAAAAATAGCATCTACGAAGATGATGGTTTAGTAATTTATGTTTGAGCGAAACGAATTTAAGGCATTAGCTGAAGCACATAAATTGATTTAATTATTTTTATTCGCTATGACGATTGAAAGACTAAATAAAAAAATCTATTTATAAAAATATTTATTTTGTAATATGAAATTTAAATCATCAAAGGTTGGAATACTTGTTATTATCTAAAGAATCGCAAAAGAGGAGTAATCCATTATAAAAAATTAAAATTCATTCAATTTGGTATATGATGAACATCAAGGTAAAAGATATTCCAGAATTTAATAATTAAATATCTTTCATTTTTTTATTCTAACCACATGATAAATCGAGGATAACATATTTGAAATCAGCTAAGTTTTACCCTAAAATCCATGGCAAGTAATACTAACAGTTGAATCTGAATTGGCATTTCTACAGAATGATTTACTCACGTTAAATTATTTTATCGCTAGATAACACCGCCATTATAAAAGCATATCGACTATTGATAGAAAAACTAAATTCATCGCTAGTTTAGAAAAAAGGAATGAAGATTTGCTTTGTATTATTTCAAGTTGTAGAAAAATGAGTTGAGTCAAAATTTATTTGAAATAATTGTCAGTAATAGATTAATTTATTTAATCTTTGAGAATTAAATTTATCTGCATCATCAAGTAAGAATATTTCAAATAACCTTTTGGAAATTAGAGTGATTTAAATATAGGGAGGTTTAAGGCGTTTTGGATATATACAGTAAAAGATTACCCACTATTAAACAGTTGCAGTATTTTATCGCAGTATGTGAGGAACGAAGTTTCAGAGGAGCTGCTGAAAAGTTAAATATAAGCCAACCACCTTTATCAATTCAAATAAAAGATCTTGAAGAAAAGCTAAAAGTAACCCTTTTTTTGAGAAATCCGCATAGTGTTGTTTTAACTAAAGAGGGAGAAGAATTTAAATCAAAAGCGACATATATACTAAATGAACTTTGTTTAATTACGCGGTTAATCAAAGCTCAAGATGTAGAAAAGATCAGACTAGGCATGACTAAAACACTCAGTTTTGATTTTATTCCCTATTTCAAATTATTCTTATCAGATTTTAGCGAAGAAACTGAAATTTATAAACATAACTATACTTCTAAAGAACTGTTACAAGAACTACAAAAAGGGAATATCGATTTTGCATTTGTTTCCGACTATCAACTGAGAGATATAAATGAAAACTCTCTATTAGTTTATAAAGAACCTATGATTTTAGTATTACCAGCAAGCCATCGTTGTAGTAAGCTTGAACGTGTTGATTTAAATGACGTAACAGACTTGCCTCTTTTTTGGTTTAAACAATATCAAAACCCAGTTTTTTATGAACAATGTGAACGTGTTTTTAAAACGTTAACTTCTCCTATTGTTCGCCGTGCTGAATTAGCAGATAACTTATCTATGTTACTCGATGTATCATTAGGGAAAGGGATGATGCTCTTACCACAATCAATGACTCAAGCGAAAGTTGATGGTGTTATATATAAAAAGTTAATTAAAAATCAAGATTCGAAATTAAGAATCGATATTTTTCTTATTTGGCGTAAAAATTTAACAAGAAATCTAACAGCTGACGCAATCATTAACTATTTCAAAAAACCAAAATGAAAGTAAATAATAATTCAGATATAAAATGAAAAAATATTGACTATTTTATTGGTTAATTATTCTTGCTTTTCCTTTGATGGAATTAGTTTACTTGTCTGAGGATAATCTACTTAATTGATGGTTTATCATATCGCTAAAAATGTCTCCATGAAAAATATGTTATTACGGTTTAATAATACGGATTATTTTAGATGGTTATTTCATGTGATAATGAAATTCACGAATAGATTGGCAGGTACATCACGGTGATATTGTTGAAACGAGTAATAACTGTTACCGATTTAAATATCGTTCTTAGATGATGTGACTTTTAATCATATTTCACATAACAATACATTTTGATGCTTTTTTATAGCATTACTTCTCTACATCAGATAAATTTTTTAGTTTGGCTGCTTTTGAGAAAAGAATAATAGCTAACTGAATAAAAAAACCGATAAAGACAACAAAAATACAACTATACACATCAAAATTTACGCTTATATATACACCTAGAGCAGCACCTAAAGGTCGTGCTCCAAAAGTAACCGTCATAATCACCGATGATATTTTCGCTATCATGTTATTAGGCGTAACTAGCTGTCTAAGCGATACGGTTGATATAGTCCATATGATAGGTCCAAACCCAAAAAAGAAAAAAGAAATAAAAACCAATTCTTTTATAGGATAAATAATAGTTGAAAGCATCAATATTGATGCGACAAAAGCAGATATAGGGCCTAAAGTCAGTTGGAATCCAAAATTTATCTTTGTAGATATAAACTTGTATAAAACGGATCCGAATAACATTCCTAAACCGATTAGGCTTAAGGACATCCCAACTTCAAAGGAAGTAAAAGCGAGATTATTGATAGTATAGTAAGCAAAAATCGATAATAGCAAATTAAATGATAAATTAAAGACAAAAGCCGTTATTGTGATTGGTCTTAAATATTGATTTCTGACTAGAAAAATAAAACCATCACCTAGTTCTTGAATTATGTTTCTGTCTGATTTTTTTTGTACTGATTCTTTAGGTAAACATATTAAAAAAAATGCGCTAATTATCGAGAGTAAAAAAGCGAATATAAATGCTAACCCCCCAGAAAAATAGCCGGCAAGAATACCTCCTAAAGCAGGGCCAGCGATAAAAGCCATGCTTTTAGCAATTTCTATTGATCTATTGGCATTAATCAACTGTTCTTTTATGACAAAAGAAGCGACTAAAGCTGGACTAGCAACACTGTAAATAACAGTACCAATGGCTATAAAAAAACCGAATAATGCAATTTTATTTATTGAAAGACTCCCTGAAAATGTCAAATAAAATAATATAAATATAGCCACTGCACGAGCTATTTCTACTACTATCATCATTTTCTTTCTAGATACTCTATCTGCAAGAATTCCCATTGGAATAGATAGTAATAGAAACGGTAATGTATTTATCATTTGTATCAATGCCGTTTCAGATGCTGAAGCATGTATAGATAGCACTGCTATAATCGGAAGCACCGCTATTATTATTTGTTCAGAGAATTGCGCACATAAATTGGAATAAGAAATCTTATGAATGAGTAATTTGTCCATGTTGTTACGTTCCTAATACTTACACTTTATGTGTATATTTGCATTTTCTCAAACTTACTAACAATCCGAATCTTGCTAAAATATCAAATTATTGTTGTCGATAAAGTCTTGATCCAATAACACTTGTTATATAACCACCAAATTTTATATAACCTGTTTTGAATCTTTTCGCTATCGCTTAGAGTACTCACGTTGATTACTCCTCCCGTTCATGTATTTTAATGCCTTCCCAACCGATCATGGCTGCTTTACGGTCACTACCCCAATGATATTGCCCTAATAATCCTGTTGATTTTATCACTCTATGACAAGGAATTAAGAAGGCCACCGGGTTATCACCAATTGCAGAGCCAACCGCACGACTTGATTTAGGATTATTTATCTTATTTGCTATGTTGCTATAAGTTGATAGTTTTCCCATAGGAATTGATAACAATGCCTGCCACACTTTTAATTGAAAATCAGTACCTTTAATATGCAACTTTATTTTATTGAGTTTTGACCAGTCTTGTGTAAATACGAAGATTACATTTTGTTGAATCTGATCAGTGTATTGTCGATATTGTGCATTAGGATATAGCGCTTTCAATGATTGAAGTGATGACTTTTCATCCTCAACAAAAGCGAGATAACAAATTCCTTTGGTTGTTGATGCAACGATGGTTTCACCAAAAGGGCTTTCAATAAAACTATAGTTAATTGATAAGTTTTCACCGTCATTTTTATATTCTCCTGGCGTCATACCTTCAATATCAATAAACAAGTCATGTAATCGGCTCGTACTCGACAAACCTAACTCATAGGTGGTATCCAATAATGAGGCGTTTTCTTCTCTTAGAAGATTTTTAGCGTGAGTGAGACTGATATATCTTAGAAATTGCTTAGGACTAACGCCAGCCCAATTAGAAAACATACGTTGGAAATGATAAGGACTTAAATGTACATATTCTGCTGCCTGTTCCAGTGTCGGTTGAGATTTGTAATTTTCACTCAAATATCCGATGGCTTTTTTTATTCGATCAAAATCTATCTGTTTCTGTTTCTGTTTCTGTTTCTGTTTATGCATTATAAATACTCCTTTTCAGCACGTTAATACGCTAATAAAGCAATGAAAGACATTTCTAATGTTAGCGGCTTCTTTTTTGTGCTATTCCACAGGCTAACCAGTAAGTATTCCATCTCCACCAATTAATCCATGACTGTGAATCATGATGACTAATCTGTTATATCCATTGGTATTAGTAACAACTCCAATTGCTAAAGTTTTACCAATCTTACAGAAATACCCCATAGGAAGTATCGGTGATACTCAATAGTATTATCACTAAAGTGTGCCATATCTTTTCTTAAAGCAAGTCCCAATAAACGCTGTAGAAAAATCAAACTTTATTTATTACATAAAAGTATTTTTCTATTTGTGCATTCTATAATGAAAAATAAATGTTACGTCTACCTCTATGATAAGTCTTGATAATATACAAGATACCAACGATATAAAAACCGAATCTTGCTATTAAGATCTTTCATTTTATAAAATAAGGTAGCAATTGTAGGGCTTATCTTTAATCGTATCTGTTTTAAGGAACTGCCTACTAATTTTGTATTTATTTTGCTAGCTTTTATTGGCTAGCACATACCCTTTTGATGTGGTTGCATAACAGTATGCACATTCAACAGAGCAGGTACTATCTATTCCAATATTAATAGGTTGTAAACTTTGACAGGTTGGTCATTGGTTATTATCTTGCTTAACCGATTATAAGCGCCCGTAATCTTTTCTAAGCCTCCTTTATCGATACAAGCACGATGATTTATATTGCAAGTCGATAAGTGAATTCCTTAGCATAATTAAAGGGATATTAGTCACTTGTTCTTTTTATCACTAAAAAATGCTAACCAATAGATTGGCCACTTGTTTTTTGATAGTAGATTGTTAACCACATAGGCTATGATTACCAGAGAGATGGAGCCCGAAAGCACGGGAAACAATAAAAAGCTGAAATCGTAATTAACCTGACTTGCTGTTAACAATATAACCAACGGATTCGCACCTGCTGGGGGATGTACACATCTTAAGAATTGCATTGCTACAATAGCACAACCCACCGCTAAAGCAGTAATAAAAATTGAATCACCAAATAATTTCAAAAATATAAGACCAATAAATGCTGATATCAGATGCCCAAAAATTACATTCCTTGGTTGTGCAAGAGGAGACTGAGAAACGGCAAATAAAATGACACATGATGCCCCAAACGGCGCCATAATAAAATAGTTACCAGAATAGAGAGTCAGATACTCCAGCGTTAAAATTGCCAAAGTTCCGCCTAACAGTCCTTGAAATAAATCAAGTAATTTGGGTCTACCAGGTAGTTTTTCACTACCGCCAAAAAAGAATTTCATTAATTGTTTTCCTTATAAGTTATAATGTATGGATAGATAATATGAACAGATCTGTACACTAACTTGATAATAGTACAGATCTGTTCACTCTGCAATTTATTTGGGTGATTTATTTTGAAAAAAACAGATGAATTAATTATTAAGACTGCTGAAAAACTGTTTTATCGGACTGGTTTTTCAAGTGTAGGCGTTGATGATATAAGGGATATGTCAGGTTGTTCTAAAACCACTTTATATAATCACTTTGGAAGTAAAGATAAACTTATAGTAGAAGTATTAAAACATCGAGACTCAATATTTCGTTCAAAGCTTCAGGATTCTATTACAGAACTTAATGGGAAAAATGCTATTTTGGGAATATTTAAATGGCATAAAAAATGGTTTTCCGAAGTGGATTATAATGGCTGTTTATTCATGCGAGCAGTGGAGGAAATGCATGAAACCTTGCCTTGCGTATCAGATATCCTTATGGAGCATAAAGAATTTGTTAGAAGCCTAATTTATTCAAAACTTGAAGATTATTCCGATAAAGCGTCTTTGACAAATAAACTGATGGTGATTCTTGAAGGGCTTATTAATGTAGGTGTAGAGTATAAAAATGATAAGAGTCTTCGTGATCAGATTGAACAAGACGCCATTAACTTAGTATCAGACTTGTTGAATAGGCATTAAGTATACAAGTAGGTATTCGGTAGAGTTTATTGTAATCACTTTAAGGTTATTCGTTTTTATTTATAAAAATCTAATATTTTGGAAAAATAATAATTTAAAGGTTACGATATATTTTAACTGTATATTCTAAGTTAATTCTATGTGATATTACTTAAGAAGGATAATTTATTAATTTTTTGAATTGAAACTAATTGATTAATATTTAGGAAAGATGGCGGAAGCGCAGAGATTCGAACTCTGGGAGGGTCGCCCCTCGCCGGTTTTCAAGACCGGTGCTTTCAACCGCTCAGCCACACTTCCGCAATGGCTGTGAATATTAAAGGAGTCGGGCTTATTTGTAAATAGCTATTTTTGAAAAAAAGCGTGTTTGCTTTAATTTTCGTCAATTTTAAGCATTATTCGCTTCATACTGTGACTTTAACCATCAAAATTAGTGTTGGATTGCATATAATTGAGTATAATATCCAGAAAATAAAACAGCGTGCTGAAAAATGTTAGAACAGATAAAAACAGATGATAACGGTTATTTAAAAAATTGGCAGGATTGGTCTGTTGAGCTAGTGCCAGAACTAGCGCTAAAAGAATCCATTGAATTAACTCAGGCTCACTGGGATGTTATCTTATTTGTTCGTGATTTCTATTTGGAATATAAAACGTCACCTGCGATTCGAGCACTAGTCAAGGCATTAGAAAAAAAGTTTGGACCAGAAAAAAGTAATAGCCGTTATCTATATAAGTTATTTCCAGAAGGTCCAGCTAAACAAGCAACTAAATTAGCCGGTTTACCTAAACCAGTAAAATGCATTTAAATAAAAGGAAATGTTAAATTGATTAGGAACTGGAAATTAACGTTAATATTATTAGGGGTACTTGGCTATTTGCAGTACTCTTTGTGGTTTGGAAAAAATAATGTCTATGATTATCAGGAAAATGTGCATATGCTTGCCAGCTTGCATGAAAAGAATAATAAACTTAAAGCACGCAATGAACAGATGTTTGCTGAGATTAACGATTTGCAACGTGGTTCTGAAGCAATAGAAGAGCGAGCGCGTAGCCATTTAGGTATGGTAAAACCAAATGAATATTTTTACCGAATAATTATCGATTCTAATTCTCATCAATAATAAGGCATTATGTGAATAACTCGAGTAATATTATTGCAATCGTTCCGGCAGCAGGGATTGGTAGCCGAATGAAAAGCCAAACGCCTAAACAGTATCTCAAAATTGGTTCAATGACCATTTTAGAACATACGTTACATAAGTTACTATCTCATCCAAGAATAAGTCAGATTATCGTTGCTATCCATGCTCAAGATAACTTTTTTGCTACTTTGCCTATTGCGACTCATCCTGCAATTAATGTTGTGCATGGCGGTTTAACGCGCGCTGATTCAGTTTTGGCCGGGTTAAATATTCTAAACGATGAACAATGGGCTTTAGTGCATGACGCAGCCAGACCTTGTGTTGATCATAATGATATTAGTCGTTTAATTAATACTGTGTTTGAAACACAACAAGGCGCTATTTTAGCAACGCGTATTAGTGATACTGTCAAACGAGCTTACCAGACCAATGACAACGTTATCGAATCTTCAGAAGATCGTACGTATTTGTGGGGAGCTGCTACACCACAGTTATTTAAAGTCGGCGAACTAAAGTCTTGCTTAAAACAAGCTTTAAATAATCATATATCAATTACAGATGAGGCGTCAGCAATTGAATATGCTGGTGGACATCCACGCTTGGTTGAGTGCCGCCGTGATAATATAAAAATTACACATCCTGAAGATTTAGCACTGGCCACATTTTATCTAACTAACCAAATGCAAAAAGGTGATATATGCGAATAGGGCACGGATTTGATGTTCATAAATTTGGGGGGGAAGGGCCCATTACTTTAGCAGGTGTAAAAATACCCTATCAATATGGATTGGTTGCACACTCTGATGGCGATGTTGTGTTACATGCGATTACTGATGCGCTAATTGGTGCATTAGCATTAGGCGATATTGGAAAACTTTTTCCTGATACTGATCCTAAATATAAAGGTATTGATAGTCGCATATTACTCAAAGAGGTCTATAGCATTGTTCAAGCAAAAGGTTACCAGTTGGTCAATTTAGATACCACTATTATTGCACAAGAACCGAAAATGCGTCCTCATGTTGATCAAATGCGAGTTAATATTGCCGAAGATCTCAATGTTCATTTTGATCAAATCAGTGTTAAAGCCACCACAACTGAACAACTAGGCTTTACTGGGCGCAAAGAAGGTATCGCATGTGAAGCCGTAGTATTACTCTCTCAAAAACGTTAAATTGATTCATTTATATAATAGGCATTATTCGTGTTAGCAGAACTTAATTATTTATATGGAAAGCCGAAGACAACGGGACAATACAAGCAACAATATGAAGATTTTGTGGTGACAGAAGATCTTGGTTTTGAATTAACCGGCGAAGGTGAACATGTCTTTGTTTATCTTGAAAAAAGGGATTGTAATACTATTTTTGTTGCTGAACAGTTAGCAAAATATGTCGGTATTTCGTCTAAATTGGTGAGTTATGCCGGTCTTAAAGATCGCCATGCAGTGACTCAGCAATGGTTCAGTTTACATATGCCAGGAAAAGAATCACCTAATTTTGATGATTTTGATTTGTCAGGTTGTCAGATTCTTAAGGTTACAAGGCATAATAAAAAATTAAAAATAGGTGCGTTAAAAGGTAATTACTTCCAAATTAGATTAACTAATTTGAGTGATAACAGTGAACTTGAATCAAAATTAGCTTCAATTAAGCAACATGGCGTTCCTAATTATTTTGGCGAGCAGCGCTTTGGTCGAGATGATAATAATATAACTCAAGCCTTAAAATGGGCTAATGGTGAAATTACCGTTAAAGACCGTAAAAAAAGAAGTTTTTATCTCTCAGCAGCACGTAGTGCCATTTTTAATGATGTTGTCAGTAAACGTATCGAACAAGGTTTGCATCAAACCGTTTTAGATGGTGATATTTTACAATTAGCCCAACGAGGAAGTTGGTTTGTTGCGCAATCGAATGACCTGTCATTACTACAGTCACGCCTATTAAATGGTGAAATTAATATTACTGCGCCTATGATTGGGGATTCTCAACTTGGTACTCAATCTTGTTCACTCGAATTTGAACAAAAATGTTTAGCCAACTGGTCACAATTTACTGAATTATTTAAGAAAGAGCGTGTTGAAACCGCAAGACGTTCAATATTATTGCGCCCACAGCACCTTAATTGGCAATGGATAAATGATGATAGCATTGAAATTAACTTCTATTTATCATCAGGTTGCTATGCAACAAGTGTAATACGTGAATTGATTACAGAAAATGAGTAACTAGCATGCAAAGTTTAAAAATGCAGTCTTTAATTAAATTACTGCGTCAGCAAGGAATCAAAGATGAGCGAGTATTAGCCGCTATTGCTTCCATACCTCGTGAGTATTTTATTGATGAAGCTCTTTCTCATCAAGCTTATGATGATCGTTCTTTACCTATTGGTAGTGGACAAACTATCTCTCAACCTTACATCGTTGCACGCATGACTGAATTGTTAAAACTCAAACCTGATTCAAAAGTTCTTGAAATAGGGACGGGTTCAGGTTATCAAACAGCAATTTTGGCAAAATTAGTTGATCATGTCTGTTCGGTGGAAAGAATAAAGAGCTTACAGTGGAATACTAAACGTCGTTTAAAACAACTCGACATTCACAATATTGCCACTCGGCATAGTAATGGTTGGTTAGGGTGGTCTGAGCGTGGTCCCTTTGATGGTATTATTGTTACCGCAGCCGCTTCTGAAGTACCAATTAATCTTGTTAACCAATTAGCAGATAAAGGTCGATTAGTGATACCCGTAGGAGTAAACCATCAGGTTTTACAATTAATTGAGCGTAATGGCGATAGTTATATAACGAAAAATATGGGCGAAGTAAAATTTGTACCTTTGGTGAAAGGTGAAATTGAATAACGCTGTTTATCTATATTAATGCCAATATCTCAACAGGTTAACTTAAAAATTGAAGTATCAATTTAGGTTTGTCTCACTGCTAGTCAAAAAATAGAAAATAAGTTTATTATTTTCTATTTTTTGATTATGAAATTATCCATTTAACGACAATCTGCTAATGAGACACAACATGTTAGGTCGTTTGTTTTGATTCAGATTGTTTCCATTCACAAATACCGTAAATGGCATTGAAAAGGTAGATTAAATATTGCGTTGCGATTACGATATTATTTGTATATATATTTAACCCAATCACTAACACATTTAATATCACCCATAAATACCAATTGAATGAATAACGCATCATTAATAGTAGTTGAGCTACAACGCCTAATCCGAAGATAAAACAGTTTGTAATTAATTGATAAACGGTATTTTCAACACCCATTGCGTTGGTTAAGTAGACGTTGAAAAATACTGCTGCGATTAGAAAAATCAGGGTATATAAAAAAGCATTTTCACTCAACGAACGCACTTTTACATTTTTATGTGTATCTTGATTTTTTTCCCAAGTGATTAACCCAACAATATGCGATCCAAAATAGTAGAAAGTTGGCAAGCCTGCGCCAATATTGTTACCCAAGTAATTGGCATAGCACTCTGCAACCACTGCCAGCATACCGATAAGGTTTCCCATATTTTTGCGTTTAGCCAATAAAATAACACATAGTAGCCCACAAAAAGCACCAATATACGAAACAAAATAACGTAAATTTAAATGGGTAAAAGGATCAGTATATAAAAAGGCTAACGTAACACAAAGTACACAAAATAGAGGGTAAAATTTATTACGTCCAATAAATATTGCAAGATGACTTAAATTATTCATAATTAATACTCTTTATCATTAATAAGTTGATTAACCAATTCAATACAACGTAAATAGCGCTCTTCGTAATCAGGTGAATCAATTGGAATATATTTGATATTATTTTTTTCAAGAATTGAGATAAGTAATTGTTGAAAATCTTTCCGTTGTTTTGGACTGCCTAGTGAACGTAGTCCGTCAGCAACCCATGGAGTGTTATTACCTAACAATATCACTAAATCAAAACGATAGTTGTTGATCATCGCCTGTAGAAAAGGGTGTTCTTTACCTTCATATTTTTTACAAAAAGCTTGAGTAGTAACAAAATCAGTGTCAATAAAAGAGACCTTATTGGCGTGTTTAATTGCGAAATCAATATATTGTGCATGACCTAATGCGATTTTATCGTAATCAGCATATTGTAAGGCACGTTCATCCCCCCCAAGCTGTGAAAATACATAATCACGACCATATTCCCATGCACTAGTCGTATTGAATACATTGGCGAGTTTATTAACCAGTGTTGATTTTCCACTGGATTCTCCGCCTAAAATAGCAACAGTTCTAACAAAAAATGGTCTTACTTCAGTCGGAATATATTGCCAATTTTGCAGCGGAGCTTGACGGATTTGAGTCCCACTGACTTGCATAAATTTTCGTTCTGGGTCGATAAGTACTGTTTCTAAATCGAATAAATCTTTATACATAGCGACATCTTGCGGTTCACTCGAGTAGACGCAATTGGGTTTTATGCCTTTTTCTCTAAATAGTTTTTTGACACGATCACTCCACTCAAGCCAACCGTTTGGATACGCAGGAATTCCATCTTCTTTTAATAATTCAATATGGATATTTTTTTGATATTTAAACGTTTGCAGTAACCAACGAATACGATCATTAATTGTTGGTTGGCGAGACATTGCACTTTGTTCAAACAGTGCCATATCACGGATAGTATCTGAACAGAGCACAACATAAAGTTCATCGACTTGACTAATGGCTCGTTGAATTAAATGAATATGCCCAGTATGTAATGGGTAAAACTTACCAAATATAACACCAACTTTTTTATTTATCGTCGATTCTTCAATTTGTAAATAGTGATGAAGTGATTTTAGTTTTTGTGCGCTAGGATTTTTAACCTTATCATTGATAAGTTGACTTAAATAACCTTTGGTCATTTTACAAGCATCGGCAACAGTTTGTAGGGATAAATTTTTTCGCTTAATTGCCTGTTTTAGATAGCTAAAATTACTCATAGCAACACCTCTCTTTTTTTGTGTTTTATATCTGTAACATAATTTATACTAATTTTATTAAATGTTCAATATATTAAACAATTAAAATAATTTTATCTTATTAATTTAAATCTAATAGTAATTAAATATAAAATAGGGGATACTTTTATAATCCTAAAAAATAGGCAATCTTCATTTTAAGTAAAATTAGTAAATTAATACATAAAATCAGAAAGATATAAGGAAATAATTCAATGAAAAAAATTGCATTAGCAATTGCATTAATTTCGGGAAGTGCTTTGGCTGATAATAACGTTAAATTAAATAAAGTGACATTATTTATTCAGGGCGCAGAATTACAAGGTCAGTCAACTGTTTCATTAACCAAAGGTGAAAGTGAAATAGTATTAACAGGTATTGCTAATGAGGTTAAACCAAATACAATCAATGTAGGTTTTGGTAATAATAGTGATGTCCGAGTATTATCTACATCATTTAATGATAAATATCTGGCTAATATTCGTAACGCCGAAGATATTCAATCAATTATTGAAAAACAGAAACAATTACAAGAAAAGCGTGATACAGTAGAAATCCAACTCAAAGCTGTTAAGGAACAAATTTTGCTTTTACAAGGTAACCGTTTAGATACTTTAGCTAAAAAAGGGCCTGATGACTTAACAGCAATGAAAAATGTATTAGATTTTGTGAAAACTAATATGACCACATCGTTAAATGAACAAAATCGATTACAAAAAGAAGTCGATCAGTTAGACGAGCAGATAAGCGAATATCAAAAACAACTAGATGAAAAGCAAACTAACAATGGAAAACTACACAATGCCGTTATAGTCAAAGTCGCTTCTGACAAAGATATAACGCTACCTATCACGCTTTCATATATCACAACTAAAGCAGGTTGGGAACCAGCTTATGATGTGCGAGTAGCGGATATCAATTCGCCACTCCAATTAACATATAAAGCAGAAATCCACCAAAACACTGGTTTAGATTGGCAAAATGTTGATTTTAGTTTATCGACATCTAATCCGAGCAAAGATATTACTCCACCAGTTTTTAATCCATGGTATATTGACGTTTATAATGAAAAAAGCGGTTTATTTTTTTCCAGCTCTGAAAAACAAGAGTACTATGAACGTGACGCCAAATCGAAATTGGTTAATCCTAGTCAAATTGGCAATGTTAATACATTAGGTATCAATACCCAATTTGATATTAAATTACCTTATACAATCAAAAACGATAGTAAAAATAACATAATCACATTACAAACCAAAGATGTTAAAGCAAATTACCAATATGTTTCAATGCCTAAATTTAATAATAACGCATACTTACTAGCGCAAATAAATGATTGGGATAAGCTGAATTTATTATCAGGAAAAGCCAATATCTTTTTCAGTGGTAATTTTATGGGGGAAACGATGATTTCAACCAAAAATACTAAAGGCTCATTGGATTTTTCATTAGGGCGTGATAAAAATATCTTAGTTTCCAGAAATCGTAATATAAAAGAGACCTCGACGCCTACACTATTTGGTGATGATGTTTCAGAAAAATATGCTTATACTATTGAGGTCAAAAATACCAAAGCGTTGCCAATAAATATTATTGTGAAGGATCAACTACCTGTTATCTTAAATAAAGCGGTAACACTTAATGATACCAAATATGATGGCGCAAAATATGACAAACAAACCGGATTATTAACGTGGCAATTCACCTTAAACCCAAGTGAAAGTAAAAACCTTAATCTAAGTTTTAAAATCACTTATCCAGATGGTAAAGAACGAGATATATATGGTTTATAAACCGAATAAAACAAAGTATAAAGTATGTTAATTACATGGTTAGAACAATTTAAGCAAAATAGTCAGATCAGTTTATTAGATCTTCATTTGGCTCAATTTTTGGTTAATAAAATTGATTGTGAAGATGAAGTCATTGCTAAACGTTTTGCTTTTTTAGTTTTATCCTTAAGTATGGAAGTAAGAGCAGGGCACGTGTGCCTTGATCTTACTCGATTAGAAAATATTGAGCCACAAATCTGGTCAGAACTTAATTCACCGACGAATAACGATTGGATTAATGTACTTAAGTTAGCGTCTAATAAACATGTTGTCAGTTTTGGAGATCAACTAGCACCTTTAGTTTTTATTGAAAACAAACTCTATTTTCAACGCATGTGGTTAGATGAACGTTTTGTTGCACGCTATTTCAATCAAACTCAATTGGATATTACGCCAAACATCAATTTAAAAAAAATACTCGACCAACTATTTTCTCACAATAGCGCAAGTATTGACTGGCAAAAGATTGCTGTTGCTGTTGCATTAACACGAAAAGTTGCCATCATCTCTGGTGGGCCGGGTACAGGTAAAACAACTACCGTAGCTAAAATCCTAGCAGGA
This sequence comes from Gilliamella sp. G0441, assembly GCF_050589305.1. Classification (NCBI taxonomy): domain Bacteria; kingdom Pseudomonadati; phylum Pseudomonadota; class Gammaproteobacteria; order Orbales; family Orbaceae; genus Gilliamella; species Gilliamella sp. G0441. Next base: position 158,132 of record NZ_JBNRJF010000004.1, read on the forward strand.
ATAGTATTAAACAACCCGGCAACGCGAATCGTAGCAGCTGCGCCAACCGGCAAAGCAGCATCTCGATTAACAGAATCCTTAGGGCGAGCAATTGAACAGCTATCTTTTGAATCATTAAATATTAAAACCGAAGCAGTAACACTTCATCGACTATTGGGCGCAAAAACTGATAATCGCTCGTTTAGTTATAACAAGAATAACCAATTACATATCGACGTTCTTGTAATTGATGAAGCCTCAATGGTTGATCTCAATATGATGGCGAGAATTATTGAAGCCCTACCTGCTTCTGCTCGACTAATTTTATTAGGTGACAAAGACCAACTTTCATCAGTTGAGGCCGGAGCGGTCTTTGGAGACTTATGTCACTTTATTTCAAATGGGTACAGCCAATCAAGAGCCGATGAGCTAAGCAAGTTAACCGGCTATACCATCCCAATTACCAACCAACCAGTAACAACAATCGCTGATAGCATCTGTTTACTGAAAAAAAGTTATCGATTTAACGAGTCATCCGGTATTGGATTGTTAGCAAATGCAGTAAAAGAAGGGCAGTATCATAATGTTAAAAAGCTACTTGCTGATAATACTTTGCAAGATGTTAGTTATTATGAACTTTCATCACGTCAAACCTACCAAGCGCTTTTAGAAGACTGTGTTGAACATTATAAAGATTACTTAAATGCCATTAGGCATCACTCAAATAATGATATAGCTGCTGTTTTGGCTAAATTTGCTCAATGCCGTTTATTATGTGCTGTACGTGAAGGAAAATTTGGCGTAGAAGGATTAAATAAACAAATTGAACTGCTACTAGCTAAACATAAATTGATTAATTTAAAGCAACGTGAACAATGGTATATCGGTCGACCAGTTATGATTTTACGTAACAGCACATCGTTAGGTTTATACAATGGTGATATAGGGATTACACTAAATGCAAAACATGATAGTTCTAAATTGCGAGTCTATTTTCCTTTTTCGGATGGCATAATTAAAGGCTTTTCACCTTATCGACTACCTGAACATGAAACAGCCTATGCAATGACAATACACAAATCACAAGGGTCGGAATTTGATCATGTAAATATAATACTACCTACTGAATTCTCACCGTTATTAAATCGCTCTTTACTTTATACTGCAATCACTAGGGCGAAAGAGTCAGTATCCATTTACGCTGATACAAAAATTTTAGAGCGGGTAATTAAAAGTCAAATACATCGGGAAAGTGGATTAGTTAAACAAATAACAAATTATTCGCAAAAGTAAAAGAATTAAAAAGTAGATTAAGCAAGCACCAACTAATAATAGCTGGTGCTTTTTTATATATTAATGAATAATCTTCGCTAAAAAGTCTTTAGCACGATCTGATTCTGGGTTACTAAAGAATTGCTCTTTAGATGTATCTTCAATAATCTCACCAGCATCCATAAAGATAACACGATGTGCCACTTTTCGAGCAAAGCCCATTTCATGGGTTACAACCATCATGGTCATACCTTCATAAGCTAGTTCGACCATGACGTCTAATACTTCATTAACCATTTCAGGGTCAAGTGCTGAAGTTGGTTCGTCAAATAACATGACAATAGGATCCATACAAAGTGCTCGTGCAATAGCAACACGCTGTTGTTGACCACCAGAAAGTTGAGCTGGATACTTATTTGCATGGGCAAGTAAACCAACACGATCTAACAATGACAATGCTTTTTCACGCGCTTCTTTTTCTGATCGTTTTAACACCTTGATTTGGGCTAGTGTTAAATTCTTTAAAATCGTTAAATGTGGGAACAGTTCAAAATGCTGAAACACCATACCGACTTTCGAACGTAATTTTGCTAAATTAGTTGATTTGCTAGTCACTTCAGTGCCATCAATAATAATTTTACCCTTTTGTACGGGTTCTAAACCATTAACCGTTTTAATCAGCGTTGACTTACCTGATCCAGAAGGACCACAAACTACGACAACTTCACCTTTACCAACTCGTGTTGTACAGTTTTTTAATACCTGAAATTGTCCATACCATTTTGATACATTTTCTAAGGAGATCATCGACTTATCCCTTTTTTGAAATAATTAACTAAACATGAAGCAGTAAAACAAATTATAAAATAAATTGCTGCTGCAAAAATAATCATAGAATATTTGACTGTGCCGCCTTGCACACTACCAATTTGAGTAACACTTGCACCAAATAGGTCAATTAAACTCATTACATAAACCAGCGAGGTGTCTTGGAATAAAATAATCCCTTGAGTTAACAGTAATGGAATCATCGATCTAAATGCTTGAGGTAATATAACTAAACGCATTGATTGGCTTTTAGTCATTCCTAAAGCATAAGCAGCATGATATTGACCTTTAGCAACAGCGCTAATCCCTGCTCGAATAATTTCAGAATAATAAGCGGCTTCAAAAAGTGCAAAAGCAATCATAGCCGAAGCAATACGCACATCTGCATAAGGAGGAAGATTAAACAAATGTTTAATAACCTGTGGTAGTGCTAAATAGAACCATAACAACACTAATAAAAGTGGAATGGAACGGAATAAATTGACATAGCACTTAGCAAAAACATTGAATATTTTAATGTTTGATAGACGCATTAACGCCAGTACAGTACCCCAAACTATGCCAAACACGACAGCAATAAACGTTATTTTAGTTGTTAACCATAACCCACTTAATAATAATGGATAATTTTCAATGACCAATGAAGGAATATCCGCAATCCAATTAATTAACTGCATATTATCCTCCTTGACTCATATTTGGTAAACGAGTGTACTTTTCAACATTTCGCATAATAAAAAGGACAGCATAATTTATTATTACGAAAGCCAGAGTAACACCACACAATACTTCAATAATACAGTTTGTTGCATCATTGATACGTTCAATTTGCCCAATTAAATCAATTAGACCAATCGTAGAAGCTACAGAGGAGTTTTTAATAATATTGGTCATCTCTGATGTTAAAGGTGGAATAATCCTACGATAAGCATTTGGTAATAAAATATAGCGATAAGCCTGTTTGTTAGTCAAACCAAGCGCTATGGCTGCATATCGTTGTCCTTTAGGCAATGTTTGGATGCCGGTTCTTACCTGCTCAGCAATACGAGCAGAGGTAAACAATCCCAATGCAATGGCGGCAGTAATGAAGGCACTAACATTTGGAGACAATTCAGACATAAACCAAGTTTTAAAACTTCCGCTTAATAACTCTGGGAAAAGCATGTACCACAAAAACATTTGTACCAATAAAGGAATATTACGGAATATTTGTACATAGCATCCAGCAAACTTGTTTAACAGCTTGTTGTCTAATGTACGGCAAATACCAACTAATGATCCCAATATAAAGGCAATGATCCATGCGGTGATTGCTAACGAAATTGTGACAAAAACACCATCGAGTAGCCAGTTTAAGTAAATACCGTCTCCATAAGGGGTCGGCTCAAAAAATAGCATCCAATTAAAGCCTGATATGAAATCACAAATATGTTTCCAAAAAGCTGTAAAAGGTTCCAAAGCTAGTATTCGATTAAAACTCATAATATATTTAATTCACATAAATTAGATTATGTACTAAATGTTTTGACATTTAGTACAAAGGATTAGAAATAGAAGAAAAGTGTTAATCTAATGCTTTATCATTAGGATTTGCAAATAATTCAACCATTTTTGGTGAAATTTCAAGTTCCATATTTGCACCTTTTGGCGGCACAGGTTGAGTAAACCATTTATTATATGATTCTAATGCTTTTCCAGATGTTTGTGCATCAGCAATTGCCTTATCCATTAATTGCTTAAATTGAACGTCACCTTTTCTTAACATACAACCATAAGATTCATAAGAAAGCGGTTCGCCAATAATTTTCCATTCACTTGGATTAATTGCACGAGAACGCTCACCGGCTAATAATGCATCATCCATTAAAAATGCTGCTGCTCGACCTGTTTCAAGTGCATTAAATGCATCACCATGATCTTTAGGTGTAATAATACGGATATTTAATTTTTCTTTATTATTGATTTGATTCAAACGGATTTCTGATGTTGTTCCTGCTGTAGTTACAACATTCTTGCCTTTAAGATCTTCAATACTATTGATATTGCTATCCGCTTTAACTAAAAAACGTGTGCCAACAATAAAGATGGTATTTGAAAAACCAACCGTTTTTTGGCGTTCAAGATTGTTTGTCGTTGAACCACATTCAAAATCATATGTGTAGTTATTCAGTAATTGTATACGTGTCTTAGAAGTAACTGGTAAATATTTTACTTTAAGATCAGGCATATTTAACTCTTTTTTGACCGCATCAACAATTAAGTTAGAATAATCTTGAGAATAGCCAATCACTTCTTGGTTTTTACCGTAGTAGGAAAATGGAATAGAAGATTCACGATGACCAACAACAATCACACCACTATCTTTAATTTTGGCTAATGTGCCAGTAAGTTCTTCAGCTACCGCCGAACCACTTATTAGACCTAACATTGCAAATGATAACACTAATTTGGTTAATTTTGTTTTTATGTTCATACTCATCTCCTACTGTTTAATTTGTATCATATTAAATAAATTTAATATTTTACAAAGGACGTATATTATAACTTATTTTTAAGCATAAAAGTACTTTTTACTGTTTATTTATATATTAACGGAGCTAATAACCAACAATATTTGTCAATAAATGGCAATAAATTGGTAATTTAATTTTATTTTGAACTCATTATTTTTAAGCAAAAATTGTGCCAGTATTGAGGTTTTATGAGCGTTTTTTTATTATCAGTAGAATAAACATAAATAACATTATGATTATATGTAGTTTATTACCCCACATGGCGTAAGGTGTTAAACCAGTTGTTGGTGATAAAGATTGTGTTAATACCGCTCTTTCAAATTGTGGTAATTGTTTGATAATTTTACCGTGATGATCAATTATTGCCGTAATGCCTGTATTGGTACTACGTATAAGTGGGCGACCAAACTCTAATGCTCTAGCTTGTGCCATTTGGAGATGTTGTTTAGGGCCAATACTGTTTCCAAACCAAGCGTCGTTTGAAACAGTCAGTAAAAAGTCAGTATCAGCTGTAAAATTTTTCCATATTAAATCAGATAAAATGACTTCATAACAAATCGCAGTGGTAAATTTGAACCCTTTTATTTTCAATGGGGGCTGATTACTATTACCGGGCTGCATTGTAGACATCGGAATATCTAATATGTTAGCTATTGGTTTTAGTAGTGAAGATAAAGGGGTAAACTCACCAAATGGCACTAAATGATGTTTCTGATAACGATTAGTGGTCGGGTACTGATAAGGTGATTTTTCACCTAATACTAAAAGGGTATTAAAAACATCAGCATCTTCTTGATATTTACTTTCTTTAAATCGATAGTCGATGATACCAACAGCAATTTCTGAATCATGACGTCTTGCTAGTTTATCTAAATAATATAAAAAGGGTTGTTGATTGATTTCATAATCGGTAATACTTGCTTCAGACCAGATTATGATTTTATTTTGACCTAAATTGGCTTGGGTCAGTTCTGCATAGGTATCTAACGTGTTGTTAAGCTGTTGCCTATTCCAACGTATAGATTGAGAAATATTTGCTTGAATTAATGAAAAATCAGCCACTCGATGACTATCAATTGTCGTCCAATTAATGTTGTTGAACGAAAATGGTGCAACAAAGACTGCAAAAAGTGCAATAAACGCACCAATTAGGTGCTTATTTATTCTTCGTTTTGTTAATTGATGCAAACTATAAGCAAGCAGTCCACATAAAATAGTGGTGAGTAATGTCACACCATCTATTCCAATAATGGGAAAATAAGATCGTAAAGGGCTGTCAAGTTGACTATAACCCAACTGTAGCCAAGAAAAGCCTGTTAAAATATTACTGCGTAAAAACTCTGTGAATTGCCAAAGAATAGGTGCGGCAAACACGAATTGCTTTAATGAAAATTGTATTGCAAAGCGTTTTAGAGAACTAAGCAGAAATGCAAATAACATAGGATAGAGTGATAGGTAAAGGATTAAAAGTCCTAAAATAATTAATGCAACAGGTGAGGGTAACTCACCGTACTGCTTAATGCTGATATAAACCCAATGTACACCCGCTGAAAAATAACCAACTCCCCAACTTAGTCCTATCAGCATTGCTTGTTTTTTGGATTTGTCTGCTATAAGCCATAAAAAACCAGTAAAGGAAATAAAAGCTAAAGGCCAAATATGAAAGGGAGCATAACTAAAAACAGCAATACTCCCAAACAATAATGCTAACAGTAAATGTTTAAGCATTTTCAGATAACTCAAGATTAGGAACCGTTGCACCTTCAGGGATGGTGACATGAAGCTGAATGATTCGTCGACGATCGGCAATGGTCACTTTAAACTGATAACCATCAATAGTTATAGTTTCACCTCTTAATGGCAGACGTCCAAAATGTTGCATGACTAAACCACCTATTGTATCCATTTCGTCATCACTAAATTCGGTTTTAAAAACATCGTTGAAATCTTCAACAGGCGTCAGCGCTCGAACTGTATAAACTGAAGGGGATAAACGACGAATATCACGATCTTCAATCTCGTCAAATTCATCTTCGATATCACCAACAATTAACTCTAAAATATCTTCAATGGTAACTAAACCGGAAACACCGCCAAATTCATCGATAGCCATTGCCATATGATAACGTTCCATTCGAAACTCTTTTAACATATGATCAACTCGTTTACTTTCTGGTACGACAACAGTCGGGCGTAAAATTTTTTTCAAATCAAAATCATCTACACCTTGACGAATAAACATGAGGAGATCTTTGGCTAACAAAATGCCTTCGATATGATCTCTATCTTCACTGATGACAGGATAACGAGAATGCCCATGTTCAGAGATAATACTTAGACACTCATCAAGCGTATAATTATCTTTAATTGTAACAATTTGAGAACGAGGAATCATAATATCGCGAACTCGCTGTTCCGCAATATCCATTACCCCTTCAATCATATCGAGAGTATCAGGATCAATTAGTTCGTTTTCTTCGGCTTCCCGAATTACTTCAATCAGCTCTTCTTTATCTTTAGGTTCTGAATTGAATAACTGACTCAACCATAATGTAAACCCTTTTTTAGGGCTCCGATGATTGTCATCGCTCATTTGCTCGATTCCTTAGTTATTTTGCATGTGTAAATTATTTTTATACTCAAGCTAGGTTAATATGAATAAAATCAAATTAGAATAGTGTAATCAATACACTCAATTAGTCAATGGGTTGATACGGATCATCAAATCCTAATTGTTTCATAATATCGATTTCGATATTTTCCATTTCTTCTGCTTCTTCGTCAACAATATGATCATAACCAAGTAAATGCAAACAGCCATGCACTATCATATGAGCCCAATGCGAAATTAATGATTTATGTTGTTCAATCGCTTCTTTTTCTACAACTTGTTTACAGATAATCAAATCACCTAAAAGTGGCACTTCAATATCAATTGGCGACTCAAAAGGAAAAGATAATACATTGGTCGGTTTATTTTTTTGTCGATAGGTATGATTTAATTGTTGGCTTTCTGCTTCATCAACAATACGAATCGTAATTTCTGCTTGATCCATAAATTGAGGCAAAATAACGTTTAACCACTGCATGATTTGTTGTTCAGTGGGCAAGTGATCAGGCTGCGTTGTCGCAATTTGCAGATCTAAGATAATTTCACTCATGATAAACTCTGTCATTATTCTCGATGATAAGGATGATTAGTCGTTAAACTCCATGCTCGATAAAGGCTTTCAGCCACAATTACCCGAACGAGAGGATGAGGTAAAGTAAGGGGTGATAATGACCAACTTTGTTCTGCTGCTGCTTTACAAGCCGGCGAAAGACCTTCAGGCCCACCAATTAATAAACTGACATCACGTCCGTCTATCTTCCAACGTTCCAATTGTTCAGCTAAATTGTGAGTGGTATGAGGTTTACCTGGAATATCAAGTGTCACAATACGGTTACCTTTACCACAAGCACTAAGCATTGATTCACCTTCTTTATCTAAAATGCGAACGATATCAGCATTTTTAGTGCGTTTTCCTGCCGGTATTTCAATCAGTTCTAAAGGCATATCTTTCGGAAAACGAGAACGATAATCATCAAAAGCTGTTGTGACCCAATTAGGCATTTTAGTGCCAACAGCGATGAGCTGTATTTTCACCTAATTAACCCCAAAGTTTTTCAAGTTCGTAAAGTTGACGACTTTCTTCTTGCATGATGTGCACAATCACAGAATCCATATCAACAACAACCCAGTCAGCATCATTTTGTCCTTCACTGCCTAAAACCAGATATCCATGTTTTTTGGCTTCATCAATTAAATGCCCAGCAATTGAAGACACGTGGCGATTTGATGTTCCTGTACAAATGACCATGTAATCAGTAATACTTGATTTACCTTTCACATCAAGAATAACAATATCCTTGCCTTTTAAATCATCAATTTTATCTGTAATGAAATCCTGTAATGACTGTTGCAAAATAAACTCTCTATCAATCAAAATAAAGCACTAGTATAACATATTTTTAAAAATTGCAGTGTAGATAAGCTATCGGCAAAAGTCATCTTACAAAATATTTAAATATCTTAATTGGTTTATCGCTTATTGAGGTTTGACTGTTTAACACTTTAAACAGTCAAAATATAAGATATTCGCTAGACTAGAGCGAAATTACTCGATCAAATAACGGATTATCAATTAAACGATGCGTTACCATGAGTAAAGTTTTATTTTTACAGGTTTGTTGGATAAGTTTAATGATTTGCTGTTCCGTTTGTTGATCCAAGCTTTCGGTCGGTTCATCCATTAAAATCAAGGGTGAATGATGCAGTAATGCTCGAGCAATCCCAATACGGCGAATTTCACCGCCCGATAACGCACGCCCACCTTGCCCAATGAGTAAATCGAGACCTTTTTCAGTGATAAGTAATTTATCCAGTTCAACTTGATGTAAAACATCTATCAATTGCTGATCGGTAGCCTGCTCATTACCAATCAGCAAATTTTGCCGTAACGTATCGCTAAAAATGGTAATAACTTGTGGAACGACGGCTATAGCTTGGCGTAAAGTTTTTTCATCCAATTGATTAATTGGGATGTTATTCAAACAAATTGAACCGGAGTTTGGCTCCCAAATACGATTAATCAGATTGAGTAGTGTTGATTTACCACACCCGGTTTTACCAATCAATCCAATATGCTCACCAGATTCAACTGTTAACGAAAAATCCTTTAATATGATAAAAGGTTGATTTGGATAACTAAAATTAACTTTATCAAAGTGTAATTTAGCCATTGTTAAATCAAGTTTTTTACCTTCTTTCACAAAGGTAATTTCAGGTGTTTGACTAAAAATAGCCGTTATACGGGATGCCGATGCGATGACTTGCCCTAAAAATATAAAGGCATTAGGAATGGGCATTAAAATTTCTGCACTGGCAAGACAAACAAATACAAATAAGGCAACTAATGGCGAAAGTGTATATTGAGTAATGAGCCATAACACAAGCAGTGTTAAAAAACCCGAAATCAATAAAACTAATGCACTCGATAGTGCCATTAACGTTGATTGACGTTGTTGGTTACTAAGCCACTGTGATTCAAGTTCATCAAGTTTATCGCGATACTTTGCTTGGGCATTAAATAAAGTAAGTTCAGCTTGCCCTTGTAAATAGCTAATCAGTTGCGAACGATAATCGCTTTGTTGTTTTGCCAATGTCTCGCCTAATTGTTTACCAGCATAATAAAAAATCACAGGTACAGTAAGCAAAGTCAGCGTTAGAATAATGGTGATGATGAGCGCAATAGGTAGATTAATGTAACTTAATCCGATAAATAAAATCGCGATCATTATCAATGCGGTTACAATGGGCGAAAAAAGTTTTAAATAAAGATGATCAAGCGCATCAATATCGACAATAAATCGATTAAGCAAATCCGCTTTTTGATATTGTGCTAATTGATTGGCACTTAATGGTAATAGTTTGCGAAAAGCTAATGTCCTTAAATAGGCAAGAATTTTAAAGGTTGTATTATGATCAACTAAACGCTCCATATAGCGTGCTGCCGTTCGGGTTATCGCTGCTGCTCGAACGCCAGCAGCAGGCAGCATATAATTGAAACTATACAAACCAGCCACACCTACAAAAGCGGTTGATGCTAAAAACCAACCAGATAAAGAGAGCAAAAACACACTTGCAAACAGGGTGAGAATCGATAAAGATAAACCAATTAAGATTTGCCAAAAATAGTGCTTATACAGAGCAATGTATGGACGCAAAATCGCTAGCATGTGATCTCCTTAACGTTACAATTTAATTGACCATGAGCCAGTTGCCAAACTTGATCTGCATACTGCATATCGTCCGACTGATGGGTAATTGTAATCGTATTAGGGGCAATATTATGTCGTTCTAAATGATTAATTGTTTCCTGATCTAAGCTTGCTGTAGGTTCATCTAAAATCAATAATTGGCAAGACTTCAGCATCGCTCTGGCTAAAGCCACGCGCTGTGCTTGTCCAATCGATAACCGGATAGCATCTTCGCCAATAAGGGTATCTAACCCCTCGGGCAATTTAGCCACAACGTCAATAAGCTGTGCTTTACAAATGACGGCTTGAAGTTCTTCATTACTGGCATGCGGATTACCAAGTAAAATATTATCTCGTACAGAACTATTTAAAAGATAGGGATGTTGACCAATCCAACTGACTTGTTTTTGCCAATCAGTGATATTTAATTGATTAAACTCAATCCCATTGATTTTTAATGAGCCTTGATAAGGTAAAAAACCAAGTAAAACTTGCATTAACGAACTTTTCCCCTCGCCACTGGTTCCTATTAATGCTAATTTAAAAGGCGCCTTTAGCGAAAATGATAAAGGGCCAACAATAGGGTGTCGCTCATTGGATAACACGATTAAGTTATCTGCTTCAATAGATTTTAATGGCTCATTAAAGGGAATCGATTTTACTGGATGTTCAGCATTTATTGATGAATTTTCTTCACTTAAAAAGGATTCAATATTATCAGCGGCAGCAATAGCTTCGGCTTTCGCATGATAATAAGTGCCTAAATCACGTAAAGGTTGAAAAAATTCTGGCGCCAAAATTAACGCAAAAAATCCAGCGAAAAGCGTGACTGTGCCATTATAAGAACCAAAATCAAACTCACCTAAATAAGAAAATCCAAAATATACCGCCACAATGGCAATTGAAATCGAGGTGAAAAACTCTAAAACGGCAGAAGACAAAAAAGCGACTTTTAAAACTTGCATCGTTTTAACGCGAAAATCTTCGGATGCACGGTTGATCTCTTGAGCTTGTTTTTCACCTTGATAAAACAATCGAATGGTATTGAGACCTTTTAATCGATCTAAAAAATGACCGCTTAGATAACTCAATGCTTTAAAGTGGCGACGATTAATATCCGCAGCACCCATGCCCACTAAAATCATAAAAATCGGAATTAATGGCGCTGTAGCGAGTAAAATCAGTGCAGCAGCCCAATTAAATGGAAAGATTGCGATGCAGATTAAAATAGGTACCATACTCACTAAACGCATTTGCGGTAAATAGCGTGCAAAAAAATCTTGAAGATTATCGACTTGTTCGATGATCAAAGTACTCCATGCACCGGTGGTACTTCGATTTAAATAGGCAGGGCCCAATTTTTCAAGTTGATTGATTAATTGATGACGAATCTGTTTTCTAACTTTTTTGCCTAAAATAAAATTAATTTTCTCTCGTAAATAAAGTAAACCAGCGCGGACTAGAAACACAATAACCAAACAACCAAAATAAGGCAAAATGTCAAAAAAGCTGTGTTGCTCAATAATTAACTTTTGTAAGATTGTTGCCAACAAAGCCGCTTGAAAGATCACAAAAATGGTTAACAAAAAGCCGGTTAAAGTTGAAGCACGCAAGTCAGATTGATATCCTTTTGCATGCTGTTTTAGCCAATTTAATAAATAAGTCTGACGTTGTTTATCTAATGACATGAATATCAATATTTTTCTATTTTAAATTATCTAAATAGTGTTCTGCATCCAATGCTGCCATACAGCCCGTACCTGCCGAAGTGATAGCTTGCCGATAAATGTGATCCATCACATCGCCTGCTGCAAAAATTCCTTCAACACTGGTTTGTGTTGCTCGACCTTCTGTACCGGATTTGACTTTAATATATCCATCTTTTAACTCAAGCTGTCCTTCGAAAATAGTGGTATTCGGTTTATGACCTATGGCGATAAAAACGCCCATGACAGCGACTTCTTCACTGATATTCGGATCTTGGGTACTGAGTAGTCTTACACTCGTTACGCCCATATTGTCGCCCAAAATTTCATCAACAATTCGATGAGTATGTAAAATCACTTTTCCTTGTTGTACCTTTTCGTGCAATCTATCCATTAATATTTTTTCTGCTCTAAAAGTATCACGGCGATGAATTAAATGAACTTCACTTGCGATGTTTGCTAAATAAAGTGCTTCTTCGACAGCCGTATTACCGCCACCGACGACAGCCACTTTCTGATTACGATAGAAAAACCCATCACAAGTCGCACAAGCCGACACCCCTTTACTTTTAAAAGCTTCTTCAGAAGGTAAACCAAGATATTGGGCGGAAGCACCTGTCGCTATAATAAGGGCATCACAACTATATTCTGTTTCACTGCCATAAAGTTTATAAGGCTTAGTGCTAAAATCGACGCGATCAATATGATCGAAAATAATTTCGGTATTAAAGCGTTCGGCATGTTCTCGCATTTTAACCATCAATTCAGGCCCTGTTAAATCAGGCGTAGCTGCAGGCCAATTTTCGATTTCTGTGGTGGTGGTAAGCTGTCCGCCTTGTTGTAATCCGGTAATTAAGGTAGGGGACAGATTAGCACGTGCGGCATACACCGCTGCAGTATATCCAGCAGGGCCAGAACCCAATATTAATAAACGTACATGTTTTGTCTTCATTTTAAAATCCTTACTTATTTTGCTCTGGCATCTTATTATTAATTTTCGTGCGAAAAATTTTTTTTATTACTGACAGCCAACAAACAGTCTACCAATTGATATTAACGATATTTCTGGGGCACAAGTCTATCATTATCAATCTCATTCTGGCAAAAAAATTGATTATTGTAGCGATAGGTAAACACAATATATTTATTTAAATGGTGATAACCTGATTATCTTTTTGTTTTCAGTTTTTTTAATTGAATTTAAACTTTTTAAAACAATATTTGTTTTAGTTTTGAGTTTTTTACGTTTAAAATGTGCTTTTTTCTTATTCAAAACCTGTTACTTAATTTGATAACTATTATTCATTATTTTTAAAAATGAAATCCTAGCAAGATGGAGGGAAATAAAAGTGAATAATCCTTCAAAAGAAAGCGTAGAAGCCGTACTACGAAAAATAAATTGGGCGCAAGAAATTTTAACGTCATTGCAACAAAATGTTACTAATCCACAAATTGGTAATATTTTATCTGGTGTGGTGTTTATTATGGAGTCGGCATCAGTAGATGCCGAAACATTATATCAGTCGGTTAAATGAGTTTTAGTGTTGTTTTTTTCATTTTATTCCTTCCGTCGCCATTGGGCACGGAAGTTTTTTTAATTTGATAGATAAGTTGTGATATCTTCAAGTGGCCAGCGAATTTTTGTTGTAGGCTCATTTAATCGGTAACCGAAAGCTAAACACAGCCCTATTCCATAAGATTCATCACTGAATTGAGGCATATATTTTTCAAGTAGTTTAACCACTTTATCGTATTCAAATCCCCCAATAGCACACGAATCAATACTTCGATAAGCTGCTGCTGTCATCATATTGGCACAAGCAAGATAATCTTGCATTTCTGACCAATGATTAATGGTTAGTCCACTCGCTAAACCATGCTCACAAAAATTGATAAAATATTGACTGGCAACATCAATAGCGGTTTGATCATTTTCATCAGGCAAACTACGGGCAACTGTTCGACGCAAATACTCACTCTGTAATGTAAAATTATTGGCTTTACGATAAAGCACAATGACAAAATGTGAACAACTTGTTACCTGTTCTTGATTGTAACAAGCTGCACGTAATTCCGTTTTGATTTTATCATTATCCACAACGACAAAATGCCAAGGCTCAATACCAAAAGAAGAAGGTGATAACCGACCCGCTTCTAAAATGTACTCCATATCAGCCTGATCTATTTTTTTCGTTTCATCAAATCTTTTGCATGCATGCCGAAAATTTAATGCTTGAGTAAATTGATCCATATTCTCTCCTAAGTTTTTTTATTCCATGGTGCAACCACAAAAAGTAATAACATTCCTGGTATAGCAAGAATCGTACATAAACCATAAAAGGATGTCCATCCTAAATCTTCAACTAGGATACCTGTGGTAGCATTAATTAACGTTCTAGGAATGGAAGCAATACTGGTAAATAATGCAAATTGCGTTGCGGTATAAAGTGGGTTAGTGGTTTTAGCAATAAAAGCAACAAAAGCAGATGATCCAAGTCCAACCCCAAGGGCTTCAAATCCAATTACAAGTGCTAATAAAACTTTCTGGAAAAAGCCGATTTCAGTAAAAGGGCCTTCAATTGAAAGCCAAGCAAAACCTAATATTGAGACAACTTGTACAAAACCAAAACACCAAAGTGCTCGATTGATACCAATTTTTATCATTAAAATTCCACCGACTAAAGCACCAAATACACTTGGCCATAACGATGCATTTTTAGCAATTAAACCGATATCTAACCGATCGTATCCCATTTGTAGATAGAAAGGCGTTGCTAACGAGGTTGCCATACTATCACCTAATTTATATAAGAAAATAAAGGCTAAAATCAAAAGCGCTTTAATCACTCCATTACGTGTAATAAATTCACTAAAGGGTTTAATAATAATATCTTCAATGGAATGGGTTTTAGGGGTATAACTCTGAGGTTCTTTAACTAAAAGCGTCATAATAACAGCCGGAATCATAAAGAGTGCTGTAATAATAAAAACACTGCTCCAAGGCAAATAGCTGGATAAAATTAATGATAGCGAGCCAGGGACTAGACCTGCTATACGATAAGCATTAGTATGAATACTATTACCTAATCCTAACTCTTGGTCTGACAATAATTCACGTCGAAAAGCATCAAGTGAAATATCTTGCGTGGCAGAAAAGAGAGCAATAATGAATGAAATACTTGCAATCAACCAGATGTTTAACGAAGGAGAAAAGCATCCTAAACTGGCAATGGAAATCACTAATATAATTTGTGAGATAAACATCCATCCACGGCGTCGTCCCAAATTAAATAAAGCAATGTTATCCATAAAGGGAGCCCAAACAAACTTAAAAATATAAGGTATTTGAGTTAACGTAAATGCGCCAATTGTTTTGATATTGACACCTTCACTATCAAGCCAAGCGGGTAATAATTGCAATAAAAGATAAAAAGGTAGACCTGATGCGAATCCAGTAAAAATACATATCAGCATTTTAGTCGTAAAAATGGTCTTAACAATGGAGTCTTGCTTTCTATTCATTATTCAACATTATTGGTTAGTTTTTTAGCAAAGTGCTATCATAACATATCATTGTCAAAATAATCACTAAGGTCAAAGCAAACAATTCATCCATTTTGGCATTTGGCTGAAATTATTTTATTTAGGTTTACAATGTCTGTATAGTTTTAATGAAACTATAAAAAACAGAGACAACTAAACATGCGTTAATCACCATGAACAGAGGTGCAACAAAATGAAACATTCAATCAAAATTGCGGTTTTCAGTAGCAAACACTACGACAAAGAACATTTAGAGATTGCCAATAAAAAATTTGGTTTTAATATCGAATACTATGACCATAAACTCAGTCATAAAACAGCGGTAACAGCCCAAGGTTATGATGCCGTGTGTGTATTTGTTAATGATGAAGTTGATAAAACCGTTTTACAAAAACTTGCGCATTGTGGGGTAAAAATCTTAGCGTTACGTTGTGCAGGATTTGATAATGTTGATATTGCTGAAGCCAAAAAATTAGGCATTACCGTTGTCCGTGTACCAGCTTACTCACCTGAAGCAGTAGCCGAACATGCCGTTGCACTCATGATGACGCTCAATCGACGTACACATAAAGCCTATCAACGTACTCGTGATGCAAATTTTGCCCTTGATGGCTTAACTGGATTCAATATGCATAATCGTACTGCAGGCGTGATTGGTACCGGAAAAATTGGACAAGCAGTTATCCGAATTCTAAAAGGTTTTGGCATGAATATTTTAGCTTATGATCCTTTTCCAAATGATATTGCTGTCGAATTAGGTGCGCAATATGTTCAACTTGATGAACTCTATGCCAAATCTGATGTGATTACGCTTCACTGTCCAATGAGCCCAGAAAACTATCATCTACTTAATAAAGCTTCATTTGAAAAAATGAAAAATGGCGTCATGATTATTAACACCAGTCGTGGTGGATTACTGGATGCCACAGCAGCAATCGATGCCTTAAAGCAAACCAAAATTGGTGCATTAGGGATGGATGTTTATGAAAATGAACGAGACCTCTTTTTTGAAGATAAATCGAATGATGTTATTTTAGATGATGTATTCCGCCGATTATCATCGTGTCATAATGTCATCTTTACGGGACATCAAGCATTTTTAACTCAAGAAGCACTGCTGAATATTTCTGAAACCACCCTGAATAATATAAAACTCATTACAAGTGGTGAATCTTGTCAAAATATTGTTTAATAAAATAAAATACATTATCATGTTGTCTAATTTTTAACTCTTTAAATATGGATAGATTATGCGACGTATTGTGATTTTATTTAGCATGTTATGTTTGCTTGTTGCGTGTCATAGTAATAAGTCAACAACATCTCCAATGCAACAACATCGAGGTCATTCAAATGTAAAAGGTGGTGTTTATCTCGAAAAAGAGCATGATCTTGTTATTGTTAATAATGCACCATTAGCTATTGAGCAGGAAAAGTTTATTGATAAAATGGTCAATAAACATCGGTTTGACCGAGAACAACTTCGAGAAGTACTAGCACAAACCACCAAACTCGATTGGGTTATAAACTTAATGGATAAACAAGCACCACAATCAGGGCCTTCGACTGGCCCTAATGGTGCATGGCTGCGTTATAAAAATAAATTTATCACGCCAAGTAATCTGCCAAAAGGGGTAGAGTTCTGGCATAAATATGAAAAAGAGTTAGCACGAGCTTATAAAGAGTATGGTGTCCCACCTGAAATTATTGTTGGAATTATTGGCGTTGAAACAGGCTGGGGCAGAGTCATGGGAAAAACAAAAATTATCGACGCACTCTCGACACTTGCCTTTTATTATCCAAGACGTTCAGCTTATTTTGCTAAAGAACTGGAAGACTACTTAATCATGTGTCGAGATGAAGGCGTAGATCCGTTTGATTTGACAGGATCATTTGCTGGGGCAATGGGGTATGGTCAATTCATGCCATCAGCATTTAGAAATCATGCGGTGGATTTTAACCATGACGGTCATATCGATTTGTGGGATCCTGTAGACGCGATTGGTAGTGTTGCTAACTATTTTAAAGCCTATGGTTGGCAAAAAGGAAAAAAAGTGGCTGTAAAAGCGGATGGGGAAGCATTATCGCTTGAAACAGGGTTTAGTACCAAATATTCGATCGAAAGATTGGCCAATGCAGGATTGAAACCAGAAAGCACATTAGATGGCAATAAACAAGTTAGCTTATTACGGCTTGATATGGGCGATCGTTATCAATACTGGTATGGATTACCTAATTTTTATGTCATTACGCGTTATAATCACAGTAGCTATTATGCCATGGCGGTATGGCAGTTAGGCTTAGCCGTAAAAGCGGCAAAATAAGATTACAACCTAAAGACAAATATAAATGTTTTGCTATATTCAGGTCACCAAAGGGTGACCATTTTTAATGGGTAAAGATAGCCAAGAATGAAAATATGATTAGACTTATCAAGAATCATTAAAGAATTTGCATGAAATATTCCTTAAATTTATTGATATCAAACAATTATCATCAGTATTAGCCCGATACAAAAATTTATTAAACTTAACATATTCATTTGTCAATTATGGTCAGTTGATATATAATGCCCCGTCGATTTCAACCGCCAAATTTTCATGTTCCTTGCTTTCAATGGGTTGCGGTTGCCCCGACAGAAAGCTGATTAATCCGTAGGGAGCGATAATGCGTCATTACGAAATTGTTTTTATGGTTCACCCAGATCAAAGTGAACAAGTACCGGGTATGATCGAACGTTATACTGGTACATTAACGACTGACGGTGGAAAAATTCATCGTTTAGAAGATTGGGGTCGTCGTCAATTAGCCTATCCTATCGAAAAACTGCACAAAGCACATTATGTGTTAATGAATGTTGAAGCGACTCAAGAAGCTGTTAACGAGCTTGAAGATAACTTCCGTTTCAATGATGCAGTCATTCGCAGTTTAATTATGCGTACTAAACATGCTGTAACTGAAACTTCACCAATGTTAAAAGCTAAAGATGAGCGTCGTAACGCTGAAGAAGATTTTAGCGAAGTAAACATGGACGATGATTCCGAAGAATAATCGTTTGGTGTTATCGGGTATTGTTACCAAGACCCCGATAAGAAAGATCAGTCCAAGTGGAGTGTCACACTGCCAATTTTATTTAGAACATGTTTCTGAACAAATTGAAGCAGAACTCACAAGGCAAGCATGGTGCGTAATGCCCGTTATTGCCAGCGGACAACAAGAGTTAAGTTACATAAAAAAAGGCAGCAAAGTATTAGTGAGTGGCTTTATTAGTACACACACTAAACGTAATCAAACAAGTCAACTTGTGTTACATGCTGACCAAATTAAACTATTAGGAGAATAGCCAAATGGCACGTTATTTCCGTCGTCGCAAATTCTGCCGTTTTACTGCAGAAGGCGTTAAAGAAATTGATTATAAAGATGTTTCTTTATTAAAAAGCTATATCACAGAAAGTGGTAAAATCGTACCAAGTCGTATTACTGGTACTAGCGCAAAATATCAACGTCAATTAGCTCGCGCTATCAAACGCGCTCGTTACTTGGCATTATTACCATATACTGACAACCATCAGTAATTAGCAACAGAGGGAACATATAATGCAAATTATTCTACTCGATAAAGTTGCTAATTTAGGCAGCTTAGGTGATCAAGTTAATGTTAAAGCGGGTTATGCGCGTAACTTTTTGATTCCACAAGGTAAAGCAGTACCTGCGACTAAAAAGAATATCGAATTCTTTGAAGCGCGTCGTGCTGAATTAGAAGCAAAACTTGCTGAGACATTAAAAGCGGCTGAACAACGCGTTGCTGAAATTAATGCACTTGGTAAAGTGACTATTACTTCTAAAGCTGGTGATGAAGGTCGTTTATTTGGTTCTATTGGTACACGTGATATCGCTGATGCGGTTAAAGCTCGTGGTATTAACGTATCAAAAAGCGAAGTTCGCTTACCAAATGGTGTATTACGTAACACAGGTGAATTTGAAGTGTTATTCCAAGTACACAGCGAAGCTTTTGCTAAAGTTATTGTTGAAATTATTGCAGAATAATTATCTTTAAATCGCGATAAAAAGCCTGTCAATTAGACGGGCTTTTTATTGACTTAATTCAATGATAATCTTGATAAAATCGAAATACAATTCTAATCATTTAATAGCAAAATTGAACCAACTCATTTATTGTCAACATTACTTTGATGTTCAATCTATCATTTAGTTAACGATAATCGATTGACCTCTACCACGAATATCTGACACTGCTTCGGGTTTATTATCGTGAATTTTAATTACTTGAATATCACCGCTAAAATCTTGTTGCACAAAGCGATATCCCATGTTTTCTAACTCTTTTTTAAACGCTTTCGGTACTGTTTTTTGAAAACGTTCAACATAAATCACATTATCGGGCAATAATTGATGATGATAACGTACTGTATCGACTGCATCTTTTAATGACATATGATTATCAAAAACATTAGCCACAACTTGAAAAATAGAGGTAAAGATGCGCGAACCACCAGGGGTGCCTATCACCATTTCTACATTATTATTTTTGATAAATAGAGTTGGAGACATGGATGACAATGGGCGTTTATTGGGTTCGATGGCATTTGCATCATTACCGACCACACCAAATTGATTGGCAATACCAGACTTGCTACTAAAATCATCCATTTCATTATTGAGTAAAATACCTGTACCCTTAACAACAATAGCCGAACCGAACCAACCATTTAAGGTATAAGTATTTGATACTGCATTGCCCCACTTATCAACAATTGAAAAATGCGTAGTTTGTAACTTTTCATGTTCCCAATCTAAACCAGGTTTCACTTGCTCAGTATTCGAAATCACAATAGGATTAACTTGTTTGGCTCGTTCAACTAAATATTGTTGATCGATAAGTTTTGCAACGGGGACACTGACAAAATCAGGATCGCCCATATATTCAGCGCGATCAGCAAAAACACGTTTTTCAATTTCAGCTAATAAATGGATATATTGCGCAGAATTGGGTTTCACATCTTTAAACTTGTCTGCTAATGTTTGCTTCATTAATAATAGTTGGATTAATCCAATACCACCTGAACTTGGTGGAGGAGCGGTTATGATTTGCATATCATGCCAATTGGCAATCAAAGGATCACGCCATTTAATCTGATAATTTGCTAAGTCAGTTTCAGTAATTAAACCGTTATTATCTGCCATTTGATTGGCAATCAGTTTGGCTATTTCACCTTTATAAAAACCATCACGTCCATATTGAGCAATTTTATTTAAAACATGACCCAATTCAGGTTGTTGAAATAGTTTATTGGCTTTCATACTACCAAAATATTGCTTGAAATGACCATTGTTTGGCGCAGACACAGCCGCTTCTTGATAACGTTCAATAAGTTGTGGTGGGACAATAAAACCATCATTAGCAAGGCGGATTGCTGGTGCCATCACTTCTTGCCAGGTTAATTGACCAAAGCGTTGATGAACAGCCCACATACCGGCAACCGTACCCGGTACACCAGAAGCTTGATGAGAATAAAGACTTAAACCAGGGATCACTTCATTATTACTATCTAAAAACATGGTTTTATAGGCATTATGGGGGGCAACTTCACGATAATCGATAAAATAAGGTTTTCCATCCATCCAAAGTGTCATAAATCCACCACCGCCAATATTGCCAGCCTCAGGATAGGTCACGGCAAGGGTAAATGCAGTAGCCACGGCGGCATCGGCTGCATTTCCGCCTTTTTCAAGTATTTCCTTTGCTGCCATAGCGCCATAATTATCCGGTGAAGCAACGGCGCCTGCTTTAAATGTTTGTTGATGAGTCTCAACAGCAAGCACTTGCTGATAGACCAATAAACACAAAGTAAAACAGAAATACTTAATGAACAGATTTTTCAAATAGGACATACAACACCTCCTGCTAAATACATGATAACTTCCCCCACTTTTGTCGCTAGGCATCGTTATTATTAATGTGAAAAGCGAGTCAAAAATTGAAGAGGAGGAATAGATGAATATAGCATAGAAGATTTATACATTGAGTAAATTATGTTCAGTGATTGTTAATGGACGTATTGATAATTCAACACAATTTTTAGTTTGCAAAACCTCATCAAAAAAAATCACGATTAATGAATGATTAATCGTGACTTAAATTAACACTTATAAATTGATAAAACGGTTATACTTGTTTATTTTTAATGGGCTTCGCCAACTTCTTGAACATCATCAACAGGTTTGCCTTGTTCTTCTTTAAATAATTTATTGTCATAAAGTTTAACAAACGGAAGATAGATAAATAGCGCTAAAATAGCAGACAGTATCGCAACAATGGCCGCCTTATAATCTCCACCTGTCCCGATAAAGGCGCCTAATCCCATTGGTGACGGCCAAGGAACTAAAGCAATAATGGGATTCATAATACCCGAACTAATAGCAAAGTATCCTAACGTTCCACATGCCATTGGCGCTAAAAAGAAAGGTAAAGCTAAATAGGGATTATAAACAATGGGCATACCAAAAATAATCGGCTCATTAATATTAAATATGGCAGGAACAGCGGACGCACGACCTAAAATTTTTAACTGGCTTGATTTAGCAAAAAAAGCAATAAAAAACGTCATTAACAGTGTCGAACCTGAGCCACCTAAAATGACTAATGAATTATTAAATTCACCCGCGAATGGAATATGTGCACCTGCGGTATTTTCGGTCATATTGGCTAACATAATTGGCGTAATAAACGCCCCAATAATGCTTGCCCCGTGAATCCCTACAACCCATAATGCATGGATTAAAAAAAGAATAACCATAATCCCTAACCAACTTTTGGTTAAGTTAGTCACAAACGTAAACGGAATACTGACAATATCAAAGATATCTGTCCCCATAAACACTAAAAAGCCATTTAAAATAATGATACAAAAAGCAATAACAAACGTTGGAATCAACGCCGTAAAGGAGCGTGAAACACCTAATGGTACGGTTTCGGGCATTTTAACAACCCAATTTCGTCTGACACATAAAAAATAAAGATGCGTGGCGACTATTGCCATGACAATAGCAATAAAGATCCCCGATGTGCCTAAGCGAAACACGAAAGGCGTTAAACGTAGACCATTAAACACAAGGTTACTTTGATCACTGAGTAATGTAATCACTCCATTTTGCATGACTAATTCCGGTAAAGTCATAAAAAATGCAAAAGCCGATAACATTGCACCGTTAAGGGCATTTACTTTTAAGCCTGTCTCTTCAGCTTCAATTTTTGTTAATTCATAGCCCACAACAAAATTAAAATAGAGCGCTAAAATACCGATTGTAGCGGTATTGGCAATCATATACAGATCACTGACCCGAAAAAACGTATTTTCAAAAAAACCTTCTAAACCCGTGAATGTCATTGGCAAGGTATTAAAAACTAAAAACATAGAGCCAACAATTGAAAAAGGTACTGATGCCATACCGGCAGCCATTACCGCGCGCACAATTTTAAATTGTGATATTTTTGCCATTGGTGTCATTAAATACTTTTGTAAAAACACAAATCCGGTATTCATTTTGTTTTCCTCATCTAATTAATAATTTCTTCATAAGCTTGGATTCGTTTAAAATGTTTATCCTCGTTACGTTGAATTTTTGCCAATCTTTTAAGCATTAAAAAAGCCATTACACCACTCCCAATTAGTAGCCCCATGATCGTATTTAAAACAGGTTGCGAATCTTTTAAAAATGGAAAAAAGAGATGAAATAAAGATGTATAAAGGGTGATAACTAACACGCCACACATTAAAAGCATCATTTGAAAAAATAACTTAGCAAATGGCAGAAAGTTATCATGATTGCGATAAAGCTTTACTTGTTCAAAAGCGGTTAATGCACCCAAAATAAAAAGCGTAATAGGTAAAATAGCGGTGTAAGACTTCGAGCCAAGCAAAAAAACAGCCCAGTAAAGATTCAAAAATAGCAAAAAAGCAGTCGAGTAACGAATCGCTAAAAAACGATTAAAATAAAGATTGGTTAAACTCAATTTTTTAGACTTATCTAATTGGGCGTTTATCATCATTGCTTAACCTCTTTAGTTAGCCGATAGCTGATCACATCTTTGGTATAAAAATGACATCTCAATTGCAATTTCACGCATTGTCATGGTTGTCATTAAATGGTCTTGAGCATGCACCATAATAATTTCCATTTCGATTTGCATACCATTGGCATAAGATTGCAGTAATTCGGTTTGAGATTGATGGGCTGCTAAAATTTCATGATTAGCCTCTTCAAGAAGTTGATTAGCCTGGTCAAACTTGGCTGTTCGCATTGCCTGAAAGGCTTCATGGATTTTGGTTTTGGCATTGCCACTATGCAAAATAATATTAAAAGCGACTAGTTGAATATCTTCTGAGCTCATTTTTGAAATCATTGTTACGCTCCCTTTTCTATAAGTTTAATAAACAGTGATTTAAATTCGGAAAAAGTTTGGCATTGTAATAACTGGTTTTGCATCGCTGAATCATCAATCAAATTAACGATTGCTTTTGTCATCATTGCTAAAGAAGGATTTTGATAAACAGACGGTGAAATAAGAAAAATAAAGCGAATATCAGGGTGATATTTATCCCAATAGACACCATGAGGAATCAGCGCAATCCCCATTTTAGATAATCTTCCGACAGGAACAGCAGGATGCGGTACCACAATGTTAGGACTAAAAAAGATATCCCCCAACGCCATTCGTTTAGCCATTTGTTTAATCATCTTTGATTTATAACAACAGGCTTCATTGACCGCTAAACGCTCCAATAAAAGATCTAAAATATCGTCTTTCGTTAATGGACATTGGCAATAATAAAAGTAATCAGCAGTCACCTCTTCAACGACTTGCTCAAGATAGGACAAATGACTTTTTTCATTGACGATATGAGTCGATGACATCGTGTTCAGATTGGATGAAGTTATGACATGACGTGAAGAAAGATAACGCCGAATTTTTTGCACATCTTCTTCAGTAAAAAAAACAGAAACATGAAAAACCGGAATTTTAAAGACTTTAGCAGAAAGATCGACTGAAGAGATAATAAAATCCACTTCGTTTAACATGTCGGGTTCAATTTCATAATAGCCTCGGGTATCAATAATTTTAATACGCTCATCAAATTCACACTCGACCCGATTTTTTAAAAGCTGAGCGCTACCCAATCCGGTTGCACAAATAATTAATACTCTCATTTTTTGCGCATTTTTCAGTTTTTCAACGGAAGCCAAAAAGTGCAGGGCTAAATAACCCCATTCATCATCAGAAACAGTTAACTTAGTTAAATTAGGGAGTTGTTTAAAATAGTGCTTAACTAAGTCAAATAATTCGGGCGAGCAGGTTTTGATCTCATTCAGTAATGGATTTTCAAGTTTGATATTTTGCGCTAACCTTACTAACATCGGTTTTAAATGTTGAACCAAGCCATTTTTTAATTGCTCATCTTTCAAAAATTGATAGCCTGTTTCAAGCTGAATCTTAAGTAATAAATCGGTTAACATTAAGCTGAGTTGCGCATCTAAATCTTGTTGGATAAAGTTAGATTTACTCATCAAATGCAAGGTTAAATACATCTGTTCTTCTTTCGGAAAAGCAAAACCAATTACTGTCTCAATGCGATCAATTATTTTTTTCGCAACGTGAAATTCCAATGAACTTTTAGTTGTTTCTGGCATATCCAGATTTTGAATGGTCAGACCCGATTGTAAACGTTTAATGCTTAAAGAAAGATGCAACACAATATTTTGCATCATCACATCGGACAATTTTATGTTTGCTTCACGACACTCATCTAAAATAATAATGGTTAACGTGTCAAAACTGATTGCATCACTAAACTTATTTAAATAAGTTAAACGCTGCAAAAAGTTCATGGATTCCTCGTGAAAAAAATAGCTCATAATAAAATGACGTTTGGCTTTTTCTGCACCGTCCACATAAAACAACTGTTTATTTTTCTTTAAAGTCAGTTCGAAGGGTTGAAGCTGATTTTTTATTTCCAGCATATCTTTATTGAGTTGTGATGAACTAATAAATAACTGTTCGGATAATGCTTCAATATCGATTTTTTGACATTCCAGTAATAGCAGATTAAGAATGTAGTGTTTGCGGTGACAGACTTCCCGTATATTGGCTTGTTCTTCATGCCGATCTAATAAATGATGTTCAATCAAAAACGAATTAAACGCCGTTCTATCCAAGATTTGCAATTGATAACCATAGCCTTGTTTACTTACAATTTTGGCGCCATTACATTCAATCAATGCTTTTAAATCGTTAAGATAAGTACGAACAGTTCTATCGGATAATGATAACTCAGTTGCTAGCAACGCACTGCTTTTAAACTGATTTTTTGAGCCGACTAATAGGCTAATAAGATCGCGTTGTTTATTTTTAATCATTATCATCCACACCTATAACAGCTAAAAAGATAAAGAATAGTGTGGTTGCTTTAGTTGGCTAATCAGACACACCCTAAGCAACATCGCCGGGCGCCGACCCTAAAACGGTCAAAAAACGGCGCCCAATACTGAAAACAGCAATGATCTAAAATTATTGGATATTTTCCTCAATCAATTTCGCTAATTGTTCAATCCCCGAAGGGGTAGGGATATAAGCTTGAAAAGGAATACTGACAACAGGCTTACCGATTTCATCGCCCAATTTTTTGAATTTATCTAACATCATCATCGTTTGTGGACTAATTAAAAACAGGGAAAAATCACTATTTTTAATCATATTACTGCCTTCGGTTGCTGAAACAGCATCAACTGAAATCGCCTTATTTTTATTGGTAAAATGTTCGGTTGCTTTTTTTGCCATTAACGATGAAGACATACCCGCAGCACAAATAATTAACGCTTTTTTCATAGCTTCTCCTAAAAAGTTGTTATCCATAAAATGGGTTATAAATCAAAATTCTTATAAAATTTCACCATTTGACTCAATCACTTTTTTATACCATGCAAATGAATCTTTGCGACTACGTTTTAACGTGCCATTGCCTTTGTTGTCCTTATCGACATAAATAAAACCATAACGTTTTTCCATTTCGCCCGTGCCTGCTGAAACTAAATCGATACAGCCCCAAGGGGTATAGCCCATTAAGTCAACACCATCTTGCAAAACAGCCAACTTCATTTGCTTGATGTGTTCACGCAAATATTCAATACGATAATGATCATGTACTGCACCATTAGCCTCGACTTTGTCATAAGCACCAAAACCATTTTCCACGATAAATAACGGCAAATGATACATATCCGTAAACCAATTTAATGCGTATCGCAATCCTTCAGGATCGATTTGCCAACCCCAATCCGATTTTTTGACGTATTGATTACCGATCAAATCGGTTTTTTCATTAAATTCATAACGATCGTTGCCTGCTTTATGTCTGATCGCATTGGACATATAATAACTAAAACCAATATAATCGACGGTGCCGTTTGCCAGTACCTCTAAGTCTTGGCTGGTTACATCTAACTTAAAGCCTTTATGCTGCCAATATTTGATAATATGATTTGGATATTGACCATGGACATGCACATCGGTAAAAAAGTATTTACGTTCCATGACTTTTTGCGCCATTAATATATCACTCGGCTTACAGGTTTCGGGGTAGATAGGTACAAAAGCAATCATACAACCGATTTGAAAATCGGGATTGATTGCATGACCAATTTGCACGGCTTTAGCACTGGCAACTAACTCATAATGAGCCGCTTGATACATAATTTCTTCACGGTTATCGCCTGCTTGATAATAAATACCTGAATTGGTAAATGGCGCAAAATCCTCATCAAAGTTGGCTTGATTATTAATTTCATTAAACGTCATCCAATATTTGACTTTATCTTTATAACGATCAAAACACACTTCGGCAAAACGAACGAAAAAATCGATTAATTTTCGATTACGAAATCCACCGTATTCGGTGACTAAATAATAAGGCAATTCAAAATGTGAAAGGGTAACAACTGGCTCAATATTATATTTTAAACATTCATCGAAAAGATCATCATAAAACTTCAAGCCTTCTTCATTTGGCGCAAGTTCATCACCTTTAGGAAAGATCCGTGTCCAAGCAATTGACGTTCTAAAACATTTAAAGCCCATTTCAGCAAAGAGTTTAATGTCTTCTTTATAATGATGATAAAAGTCGATGGCTTCATGATTAGGATAATACTCACCTTCAATAATTCCTTCGGTAATTTTACGATAACTTTTTGGCGAACCAACGGTCATGACATCGGCAACACTTATTCCTTTTCCACCCGCTTGCCAAGCCCCTTCTAACTGATGAGCAGCAACCGCTCCTCCCCATAAAAAATCTTTTGGTAAACCTTTATTATTCATAATCAAGCACCTATGTTTGTTGACGATTCAAATTTAGTATAAAAGGAAAAATAAAGAATTACTAACCAACATTTTCCGTATTGATAAGGAAAATATCAGCGCAATATGGCAGGTTTAGCAAAACAGCAAATACAAGAAAGGAGAAGATAAAGCATGAGGAAAATAAATCAATTATAGTTGCTAGATATCAACCACAACGCTAAAAGAAATTCACACTATATATTGATCATCACAATAGAAATCGGTATTAACCATAAAAGAGTCAATTTGACTGAGTAAGAGCTTCAGATTTGACGAAATATCACACTAGATTGAACATATGAATAAGCCAACTATCATAGTTGGCTTTTGTATTGTTCTAATACTCAAATCATATTGATAATATTATTTAGCAACCCATTTGCCGTTTTCATCTTTATGATAAAGTTTTTCAACTGCCGACCAAGCAACACGAAAGGCAACTTGCTCAGGCGGACTATTGTCTCGGCGTTTTTTCGGATCTTGGTATTCCTTAATCGCACTATTAAATGCCTCTTTAAATATATCTTGAGCATGTTCTGGCAGTACATGACGTACGGATTCAGGTAAATCATTGCGTGTTTTGTATGGCATATCACATCCCCTTTAAAAATGAATCATACATAATTGCAAAATTAATGGTAATGATGGGTAAATAGCATTTAAAACGACTTACTAAGAATTTAGATGTTTTTATAGTCAAACACAAGCAGATTTTAGCAATACATAATCAATATTTAATATTTTGCAGTTGTTTATAAACAAGATTAATGTTAATAAAAAAGTAAAATTAAACACAAAGTATTAGATAGGTAATAATCTGTGTAATATAATGATTAATATTGATTATTTTGCGATAATTAAATAAAATTGCCTAAATAAAAAAATTTTAAACGAAAATCAATCTTTACAAAATAAAAAAGTTTTTACTCAAAGTTATGTATTTATTGATTAATTAAATTAAAAAAGTTATTTTAATACTATTTTGTTTTTTATTTATCCAGATTTTTTAACACTATTAGAATTATTATAATAATTTATGGTGGTAAATAAGTGCTATTTAGGTTGTAGAATTAATAAGGAAAGCAGATGTCATTAACGGATATAGTTTCAGCAGGGCTTGATGCTCTAACCAGTACGGTGTCTCATAATCGTTACTTACTCAAACTTGATGAACTTGACACGACCGATACGATATCGGTTTTTTCGGTCGTCATTGATGAACAGTTAAATCAGCCTTGGCGCTATACCATCACTTTCACAAGTCCCAATCGAGCTTTATCCGTTGACAGTATTTTAAATAAATCTGCTTCATTCTCTTTTTTGCCAGAAACAGAAAAACTAATGGATATGATATTTGATTCATCATCTATTACAAAGCAAGTTTTTGGTGTCATAACTGCCTTTAGTTTAATATCAATAAACCAAGAAGAGGCACATTACCAAGTTGTGTTGGAACCAAGGCTTGCGCTACTTAACAATAGTCGAGGTAGTGCAATTTATCAAAATCAAAGTGTAATAAGTGTCGTTGAACATCTATTAAGACAACACGGTTTAAATGGTATTGATTATCGACTTGATTTAAGTGAAAGCTATCCTGCTCGAGAACTGATTACTCAATGGCAAGAAAGTGATTTGGCTTTTATTCAAAGATTATTATCGGATGTTGGAATTAGTTTTTACTTTGAAACGCATCCAGAACATAATTGTGATGTTGTCGTATTCAGCGATCAAGACCAACATTTTAAAGAATATGGCTCAATTATTCATCAAAAACCAAGCGGAATGGGCGATGGTGGTAATTTCAGTGTATGGGCGCTCACACAACAAAGTAAAATGGTTAATCAAAATGTTATGGTTAATGACTATAACTATCGTAATGCAAAACAAGACATGTTTTCGCAAGTCAATACGGCATTAACTGAAACTACCACTTATGGCACTGAGTACCATTACGGTGAAAACTATAAACATCTATCAGAAAATACAGACAGCAATGAAATTGAAAGCGGGCAATGGTTTGCTACTATTCGTCATCAGCATAACATATCGCATCAACGTATTATTCAGGGTAAATGCAATAATTATAATCTAGCACCCGGTCAACGATGGTTTATTATAAACAGCCAAATCGATGGCATCGATGATGGGATAATTATCTTAGCGATTACAGGTAATGGTGATCGGAGCAACGCTTACGAAATAGAGTTTACCGCTATTGCGTTTGATGTTTTAAAACCCTATCGACCACGTCCATTACCTATGCCCAAAATTGGAAATACCTTGCCAGCCCGAATTACAAGTCCAGATAATGATACTTATGGCTATATCGATGAGCATGGGCGTTATCGGGTCAAATTCAACTTTGATTTAGCAAACTGGCGTAGTGGTCAAGAAAGTTTATGGGTCAGATTTGCCAGACCTTATGCTGGAAGTCAATATGGTTTTCATTTTCCGTTAATTGATGGTACTGAAGTGGCTATTGCCTTTACAGATCAAAATCCAAATCGCCCTTATATTGCATTTGCATTTCATGATAGCGCGCATCCTGATCTTGTTACAAATCTTAATAAACATCGTAATGTGATTCGCACACCCACTAACAACAAATTGCGAATGGATGACAAACGAGGTCAGGAGCATATCAAACTCGCAACCGAATATGGCAAAACACAATTAAATATCGGACATCTTGTCAACAGTAATAAAGAGCAACGAGGGGAAGGATTTGAACTTCGTACCGATATGTGGGGAGCGATTGCAGCAAACCGTGGATTGTATCTGACCAGTCAAACAAAACCCAAAGCGCAAGGCAAACAGCTAGACATGCAAGGGGCAATTTCTGAACTGGAAAATGCGTTATCGATAGCTAAAGCACTTCAAAATGCGACGGAACAAGCACAAAGTCATGTACCTGATGTTGATTCCCAGCAACAATTACAAAGCGCAGTATCTAATATGTCACAACCGGGAATTCTCGCTTATGCACAAGAAGGGATGGCTTTAACCAGTTCGGAAAATATCCAACTCACAACCAAAAATAGTGTAACAGTGACAACGGCAAAACAGACGGATATTTCGGCGTTGAAAAATATTACCTTAACTACCTCCGAAGCGATTAGTTTAATGGCACAAAAATCGGGGATGAAAGTTATTACTAATCAGGGTGATATCGATGTGCAAGCTCAAACAGACCAAATAGCGTTAGCGGCAAAACAAAACATTCAAATTGATAGTGCTAACAGTCATGTCGACTTTTCTGCCGCAAAAACACTCAAGCTTATTTGTGGTGGTTCGTATATCAAAATAAGCGAAGCTGGGATTGAGTTAGGCACCCAAGATAATATCTATCTTAAAAGCAATGCGATGCAAAAAATGTCACCAGCAACCGAAACCAGAACTATTAAACTAAAATCAAGTAATTTAGATATTAAAAGTTGTTCCGAAATGGATTAAATATGCTTAAAGAATTAAATAAAAGAGCCAGTTTTAATAAATATCGTTATCTTTTAATTGATAATTTAGTCGCTCTAAATTCGGTCAGTCCATTATCACGTAGAGGATTACAGAGTTTATATGGTGAAGATAAATTATTTGGCGAAAAAAAACTTACTACGGTTTTACGTACTGATCTAGATTATGATCCAAGCGTATGCCCGACATTAGTTATGCTTGCTGAACCTTATCAATTTTTAGAACAAGCAGTCATTGATAAAATCACAATGCAAGCCTCGGTTGAATGTTTTTGGTCAAAACGATATATCTGTGCATTTATTGTCACTGACCTTAAACCGTCAATATTGGCAAAACAGATTATTAATATTGGAAATCACATCGCTAAAACATTGCGACGACATTATTATCCCTTTTTTGAACCTTTCCGGATGCAGTTTTTACATGAACTTGGTTCAAACCAAGACAACGCATGGCTCAAAGCGCAATTTTCACAATTTGAAAACTATTATTATCCGTCAATACACAATGGCGAATTTATTCCTTATATAAGCGATCACGAATCAACAATAGAACACGGTTGGAGTACGGAATACTGTGAGCGTTTAAAAAAATTAAGGGTCATTCGCACGCTTGTTAATGCATGGGCAAATAACCGCACACAATTTGAAGAACAAAAAAATGTGCCACTTGAAAAGCAGGTAATTATACAGGCAACGCAATTGATTGAACAAGCTGACAGATTAGGCTTAACCGATGCTGCCGATATCCTTTTTTGGGGACTAAATGGATTAAGGTATCACTATATGTTTACTACACATCCAGAAGTACTGAAACAAATACCTAAAGCCCAACTGGCGCCCGGTACATTTTCTAAACATGTCATTGACGCCAAGATTAACCTTGAAAGCCAAATCCATTTATTAACAGAATAAAGAAAAAATAAAGAATTAAAGAGTATAAGATGAATAAAACAGAAAACATCGCCATAGAAAATAAAAACGAAGCCAGTGGTAATTGCCTTGCGTGTGGTCGAAGAGGAATACCGGTATTTTTATTGCGTCAGGCGGTGATAAAAATGAAAGGTCTTAAAACGGATGAGGCGAATCCCGATTATCAAGAATTGGCAAATTATACAAAAAATTTAAATTTTAAATCACGTATGCCCGATGAAGAACTGATCGAATACGGTTATATTTTACGGACTTTGCGAAACGGTTACATCTATGTGATGCAACAACAAGGCGAAGATATAAATAGTCGAATGATGCAAACCTATGAATGTGTTGAAGGGGCGTTAAGATTAAGAAGCCATCACCAACTTACTTATACCGAACCAAGACCGATATCAAAAGCCTGTAAAAACTACTGTCACACTATTCCGGCAGCATTTATTCATCTACAACAAGACTATACTCAAGCATGGGTAGCATACAGTGCGCAACCTTGGAGTAAAACAGCCGTTGAAGATTATCTAAAAGAGCAAGACAATCAAGTGTTATCCCGTTTTACCAAAATAGATATTACTAATTTAGCTCAGTCACCGGCAGAAGCAACCGGTAACCGGGCTGTCCCGTTTACCGATATCTTTGGTCAGGTAAATAATACTAAAACCCCCAGCAAAGTATTAGAGTTTCGTTTTGATGATAATAAATTACCTTTCTTTGAATCGGCGCATCCCTTTAACAGTTTTAAACAGCAAAAACAACAATTTGCAACGCATGTGAGCAACTTATACGCAAAGGGAAAAGCAATATCGTGTGGAGTGGTATTAGAAGACACCTTTGGCATTGCCGAAGAACTTAACACACAGCGCATTGTGCATCTGCATATATTTAATGAAACGCCTTTAACACAAAACGAAATATCGTTAGCAGAACAGCAAATTGATAGTTTTGAAAGCTTAGAACACGCAACCGAAATTTACGAGCAACGCGCAAAAAACATGTTCAAAACCATTAATCCTGATTTACAGCGACAATTTAATTATTATAAACCGGTTATGTTCAAAAAACGCATAATATTGCAATTAATTGAACAATACCGATCTTCTATCATATCCGCTTATAATCAAGAAATGGCAAGAGAATTAAGAAGGATTGAAAATTTTAAAAATTCGGGTCTGGACACTGTAGGCTATAATGGCATTCCCGAATCGACAAGAATGCTCACTCGTGTAAGCCGTTTAGGTGAAGAAAAAAGGGAAAAGCTTAAGGATTTTGATGAATGCATCGATCAAGGTAAAATTGAAAAATTCACTATTAAATTAGAAGAAGCATATAAAGAAGTAGTTAACTACCATAAAGAGTGGTCAATAGACTATTTTACGTATGCACGTTGGTTATTTGGCAAAGACGGCTTTACCTCAACATTTACTGAAACAAAACCGCTTAGTGTCAATACCAACCATTTTTGGCAACGTGAATTTGATTTTAGCAGTCAAGAAACGCAGGTAGTCTATCAATCGCAAGTGACAAATATGTTACTCGATACCACCCATTCCGAAATAAAATTGGATGAAGATAGCGCATTATGGGACGAACTACTTAGTAATTCTGAAAGCATTTACTATATCAGTGAATATAACAACGTTAAAGGTATCAATCGTGATGAGACTGTTTACGTCGATTTAGAAAACAACCAATTGTTAACACCTAAAGATGTGGTATCGAATGCAACCAACTTTTTGGGGACGGTTTATAATGCCTCGGTAAAACATAAAATTGAAACAGACACCAATCAAAAAATCAAAATATTAGAAAAAAACAAAGCTGAGCTTGAAATTAGAATAGAACGAAACAAACAGAAAATAGACGAACTTGCTCAACAAAAAAAACAAATTCCAGTTAGTGATCCTATAGCGCAAAATGAACTTAGGCGCCAAAAACAGGTTTATGAAAAAAAACTTATTGATTTAAAGAGGAATCTCGAAGCGATCAATAAAGAGTTAGCCAATATAGCCGATCCAAACTCATCGTCAACTTTCATGGCTGAGTCAGGCGAAAGTTTACTCAATCGTACCGCATTGAAAAAACAAGCAATACTAGCAAAAGATATCAAACGCAAACCGATCGAATCTCAGTGGATGCGATTAAACGCTTTTGACGAACTAGCTAAACTCGGAGCGCTACCGGTTGAGATTAACGTACAGATTAGACCTGAAAATATTGTTAAAATCCAAAATCTTTTTACGCAAATGCATCGTGGATTTTACAACAGGGGCATCTATCACCCGCATGAGTTGGAACTTTTACACAGTATTGAAATTGATGAACAGGTCACCAAAACTGGAACAACCAAAACTAAAAAAGTGAAGTTTACACTATGTTTCCCCGATCAAGCCAGTAAAACCGTGTTTGTGGACTTTATTAACAGCACTAATGGTACATTAAGTCCGCATAACTTAAAACAATTTATAGAACAGAACTACAAACAGTATTTCCAATTAATTTATAAACAAAAAAACCTGTTAGAAAATATAGACATTAATGAAAAAGGAAGAGCGACAACCGCTGATATATTAGAAAAAACCAGTGATGAAGCCATTGCCAAAGCTAAAGCTGATATTGAAAAGCAAAGTTCAGCTGCAACAACAGCAATAAACCAAATGGAACAGAAACAAGACACAATTGACAGTAAAATTAGAGTAAAAACAGCGAGTAAAGACGTACGAATTGGTCAAAAAACCTTTAAAGTGAATTTGGCGGTAAGTGGTATATTAGGCACCATTACCCTAATGAATATGAGCGATATGCTTAAAGAGTGGGATGAGTTTAAAGAAGGTAATGGCGAACTTGATTTAAGAGCACAAATGGTTAATTCACTAATTTCTCTGATATTGACTGGCATAGATTTAACCAGTCAATATAAAAATATTCATCTCAATATGCAATTAATTAAAGGCATCAATGCAGGAAAAGATGTAGCAAGCTTAGATGCTAAAATCAGATTGAATTCCATGATATCTAAAACGGTTGGTGTTGCTACAGCAGCGATTACCGTACTCGAAGCTTTTGGTGAAATAAAAAGTTCATTTGATATGAGGAATATGGAAGCCAAAAGATATTTTGTAATGCGATTAGTAGGAGCATTTATGCTAGGAACAGGAGCTATAATAGCAGTAATGGGATCCTGGATAACTCTTATCATTGGAATTGCTTTAGTGATTGCAAGTAAATTAATGATTCTATTTAGCAAAAAATACGACAATTTTACTGATATTCAACATTGGTTAAATCGCTGTTGCTTTGGTGTACAACAAGAATTTGACTATTTAGGCTATCAAGCTTACCACGAAGACGAATTATACACTCACAGTGGTTTTGGTTTGGCGCTCAATGACTATGCGGTTATGACCTATAATATCCAAACCTTTGTTCGTTTAAAACCGCTGTATCATCCACCAGGAACGTCATCCGAGCCAGGTGCCCCTAATCTGTTTCAACGCCATATCTATTTTTATTTGGATATTCCTAATTTTGCGAAATACCATCAAAACGAAAGCGCCACTGCGCTAATTCGGATATTTATTAATGATTACCCAAATCTAAAAACCGAACCAGACCCAATACCTGAAAAATATATCGACTTTAAGTACCGTATTACGTCAAATAAAATAGAGTTAATAGCAATCAGCAAAAACTATGGCAATCTTAATCTTATTTGGACAGACAAAGCCGCCTATTTTGAAAGGTATGATCGTAACCGCGATATACTAGGGCGCCCGATGCCCGACTACTATAAACTTGACGAACCTGACGAATTTACACTAAACCTATCAACGGCTGGCTTAACAGCTGAAAAACAAAATGATGACACGCCATTAGCCAATGAATTAATCATAAATAAATGGATGGCAGGAACTATAGGTGCAATTAATATTCCAAAATATCAGATAATTATTCAATATAATAACCGTGAAGATGTGCCTTTAATCATAACCAAAAAAAATAAGATATCATAAGGAGTAAAACCATGCCATCAAAATATAAACCCCAAATCCTTGGTTGGATAGGTGATTTAGATAAAGGCGGTAACTATTTAACAGGTGCCGATCAACGTTTATTGTATGCTAATGATAATTATTGTGCTTTTATCCGTAAAACGAAATCAAATCAAATTTTTTATTTATTTATCAGTTTGATTTTAATTATTTTGTTAATTCCTACGATGGTGTTATTAATACTTTTATTTTTTGTATATAATACTGAAAATGAATCAGAAATAGCAATTCTATCTATTTCGTCATTTATTCTTTGTTTTTTTGCAATCTACATTATTATTCCTGAATTTTACCACAACTTGTTTACTCGCCGAGGTAGCCCCATTATTTTTAATCGTAAAACGGGTAAAGTATATGTCAATGAAAGCTATTTTTTCAATTTTAAGGTATTACGTAACCCTTTAACATTTTTGCATCCCAATAAAAAACGTATTAAAGAATACGATTGGGCGTATTTACAAGGGGTAGTGGTGCATAACTATTCCCGATATTCCCTCAATAGCACCATATTAATGGTATGCAAACCCAATACCTATAAAACCATTGACCATATAATGTTAGATCCGCTACGCAATGGCATTGGTAGTTATCTGGTCTGGGGTTGGGTCAATAATTTTATGTGTGCGAATGATTTAATCAGCTTGAACGATGGCAAATACAAATGGGAACAAGAAACCCAATTCAAAAAAGAGATTATAAAAGGTCAAGGTTGGCCAGACTGGATGGTCGAAGCGTTTAATGCTACCACGCATGAGGAGCTAGCCAACATCAAACAAAAGTATAATATTGAAGCGTCATAATAAGCTTGGATATAACGCTATACAATAAGGAATCAGGAGTAAAACCATGCCATCAAAATATCAACCCCAAATTCTTGGTTGGATAGGCGATTTAGATAAAGGCGGTAACTATTTGACGGGTGCCGATCAACGTTTATTGTATGCCAATGATAATTATTGCGTTTTTATACGTAAAACTTTATTCGATCAACTTTTTTATCTTTCATTATGTTTCATATTGCTATGTATAAGTAGTCTAATTCTTTTTTTTGGCGCTAAATTATGTCATCTTCTATTAGGGTTCACAATGAAAGAAGATCTAACTGTATTCATTATTATAACAATCGGTTTAATCACTTGTATTTTTGCTTTATACGCAATAGTTATTCCTTGTTTATTCCAAAACCTTTTTACTCGTAAAGGATCCCCCATTATTTTTAATCGTAAAACACGTAAAGTGTACGTCAATGAAAGCTATTTTTTCAATTTTAAGGTATTACGCAACCCCTTAACCTTTTTGCATCCTAATAAAAAACGTATTAAAGAATACGATTGGGCAGATTTACACGGGGTGGTCGTGCATAACTTTTCCCGATATTCCCTCAATTCCACTATCTTAATGGTATGCAAACCCAATACCCATAAAACCATCGACCATATTATGTTAGATCCGCTTCGCAATGGCATCGGTAGTTATCAGGTCTGGGGTTGGGTTAATAACTTTATGTGTGCGAACGATTTAATCAGCTTGAACGATGGCAAATACAAATGGGAACAAGAAACCCAATTTAAAAAAGAGATTATAAAAGGTCAAGGTTGGCCAGACTGGATGGTCGAAGCATTTAATGCCACCACGCATGAGGAGCTGACAAACATTAAACAAAAGTATAATGTTAAAGCGTCATAATAAACTTGGATATAACGCTATACAATAAGGAATCAGGAGTAAAAGCATGCCATCAAAATATCAACCCCAAATCCTTGGTTGGATAGGTGATTTAGATAAAGGCGGTAACTATTTAACAGGTGCCGATCGGCGTTTATTGTATGCCAATGATAATTATTGCGTTTTTATACGTAAAACTTTATTCGATCAACTTTTTTATCTATCATTATGTTTCATAATGCTATGTGTTAGTGGTGCAGTTCTTTTTTTTGGTACTAAATTATGTCATCTCCTTTTAAGGTTCAAAAATAAAGAAGATTTATTCGTATTCATTATTATAACAATCTGTTTAATCACATGTATTTTTGCTTTATACGCAATAGTTGTTCCTGGTTTATCCCAAAACCTTTTCACTCGTAAAGGCAGCCCCATTATTTTTAACCGTAAAACCGGTAAAGTGTATGTCAATGAAAGCTATTTTTTTAATTTTAAGATATTACGCAACCCTTTAACCTTTTTGCATCCCAATAAAAAACGTATTAAAGAATACGATTGGGCGTATTTACAAGGGGTGGTGGTGCATAACTATTCCCGATATTCCCTCAATTCCACCATTTTAATGGTGTGCAAACCCAATACCAATAAAACCATCGATCATATTATGTTAGATCCGCTACGCAATGGCATTGGTAGTTATCAGGTCTGGGGTTGGGTCAATAATTTTATGTGTGCGAATGATTTAATCAGCTTGAACGATGGCAAATACAAATGGGAACAAGAAACTCAATTTAAAAAAGAGATTATAGAAGGCCAAGGTTGGCCTGACTGGATGGTTGAAGCATTTAATGCCACCACGCATGACGAGCTAGCTAAAATCAAACAAAAATATAATATTGAGTCATAATAATAAGTTGGATATAACGCTATATAATAAGGAATAAGGAGTTAACATGGCATCAAAATACCGCCCACAAATACCCGGTTGTATTGGCGATTTAGATAAAGGCACAAAATATATATCGGATGCCGATAATCGACTGCTTTATGCTAATGATAATTATTGTGTTTTCATTCGAAAACCGAAAATAGAACAGATTGGTCATACATTGGGTTATTTATTAGCATTTATTCTTTCGATTCCAGCAACTATTTTATCGATACTGTTAGTTTTTGTATTCAATACTTCACCATATGATGTGAAAACTGAAATTTTAGGTATATCATGTTTTATATGTTGTTGTTTGGGGATTTATGTTATTTTACCTGAATTATACCAAAACTTATTTACTCGCCAAGGTGCCCCAATCATTTTTAACCGTAAAACAGGTAAAGTGTATGTCAACGAAAGCTATTTTTTTAATTTTAAATTTTTAAAAAATCCGCTTACCTATTTACACCCGAATAAAAAGCGTATTAAAGAGTATGATTGGGCATATTTACAAGGGGTAGTGGTGCATAACTTTTCCCGATATTCACGCAATAGCGTCATCTTAATGGTGTGTAAACCCAATACCTATAAGACAATCGATCATATACTGTTAGACCCATTACGCGTTGGTGTAGGCAGTTATTTTGTCTGGGGTTGGGTTAATAATTTTATGTGTTTTGATGATTTAATCGACTTAAACGAAGGCAAATATAAAACTGATGAAGAGCTCCAATTTAAAAAAGAGATTATAGAAGGTCAAGATTGGCCAGACTGGATGGTCGAAGCATTTAATGCCACCACGCATGATGAGCTAGCCGACATTAAACAGAAGTATAATGTTGAAGCGTCATAATAGACTTGGATATAACGCTATATAATAAGGAATCAGGAGTTAACATGGCATCAAAATACCGCCCACAAATACCCGGTTGTATTGGCGATTTAAATAAAGGCCCGACATATTTAATGGGGGAGGATGATCGACTACTTTATGCCAATGATAATTATTGTGCATTTATTCGTAAAATAGAGGAGGATCAGATTTTTTATTCAGTGATATTTACTGTCGTTATTTTATTCTTACCTATTGCAATGTATATGTCTTTTCAATTAATTTTATTATGGGATAGTAAAGATGAGATTTATTTTTTGATTCTACCTATATTTGCAGAGGTCATTTCAGTAGTCGCTATGTATCTTATAATTCCTGAACTTTATCATAATTTATTTACTCGCCGAGGTGAACCAATCATTTTTAACCGTAAAACGGGTAAAGTGTATGTAAACGAAAGTTATTTTTTTAATTTTAAAATACTACGCAATCCGTTAACCTTTTTATACCCCAATAAAAAACGAATTAAAGAATTTGATTGGGCGTACTTACAAGGGGTAGTGGTGCATAACTTTTCTCGAAACTCACTGAATAGCACCATATTAATGGTATGTAAACCTCATACCCATAAGACAATCGACCATATACTATTAGACCCATTACGCGCTGGTGTAGGCAGTTATCTGGTCTGGGGTTGGGTCAATAATTTTATGTGTTTTGATGATTTAATCGACTTAAACGAAGGCAAATATAAGACTGATGAAGAGCTTCAATTTAAAAAAGAGATTATAGAAGGTCAAGGTTGGCCAGACTGGATGGTCGAAGCGTTTAACGCCACCACGCATGACGAGCTAGCCGACATCAAACAAAAATATACTATATAACGAAAGAAAAAATAGAGATAAAAATGTTTAAACAGTACAGTTTATTAAAAGGAACGATCAGCCAACTGCAAATATTCGATGACCCAAAAGAGTCTCAATCATATTATTCCAGCTTAATCGATGAAATAGCTTCTAATATTGTAATGGTAATTCTATTTTTAATTTTAATACTTTTCCCCTTCTTGATGATGTTTTCATTAGGTAGCATTACATTGAAAGGGAAAAGATTTTGTTGTTTTGTTGGGCGTAAATTTGTCGAAGGCAAATTAACCCATATTAGCTTTAAAAACGGTGACTATGTGGAAATGGTTGTGGATAAAAGTGATGATAACTATTATCAATCTTATGCTGTCAGAATACCGAAAACCCACGCTTTATATTTTCCTCACTCAGTAGATATGCCGACTTTGTATCAATTAAAGAATTCAGCTAAAGTGGTAGGGGTATTATGCTTATTAATTTATATGATTTGTATGTTTATGTTCTATTCTAATTCTAGTCTGGATAGCGATTTATTTCTGTTTTTTACTTTTTCAATCTTTTATATGTTTTTGAGTTTTACAATTTTATTTTTTTTCTTATTGGGTGGTCGTTATTCTTTTATCGGTAATCGCATTTTTGCCACATTAGGCTACCCCAAACCTTGGTCTCATAATACGTCAGCTGAACATGAGCGTTTTAAAAAATTAAACCGTTCGGGCGATCCTGAACTGTATGGCGATCCACAAACCCCCGAATTTGAACGAATCAAAATACGAGACGCCAAAGCCACTTATTACTGCCGAACGCCAATCGTACCGGATTGGGTCGAGGTGATTGATGAACGGGGATTTACGCCTGATCTTGATGATCAAAAATCACATTTTAATTAAATATAACATGATGAAATATAAAAGATGCGTTATCTATTGAAAATTAGCTAAACAATTTTGTTTAGCGTTTAAGTTTTCGAAAGAATAACGCCTAGGTTTTTACAAATAAAATGCTAAAGTATTTGATCATTATTACTGTTTTCGCGGATGTTGATTAATTCAATAAAACATTCTTTAGCGGCTTGCTGATATTCATGCACCTCTTCATTTGACAATTTTTCGATCGTTTTTTCTTCAAACAGTTTAATATTACCTAAAAATGACCAGCGGGGAACAGATATTTGTATTTCATTGTTAACAAATACCGCAAATAGTGTGACATCATCATTCCCAATATTTTCTCGGTAGGTGATATTTTTGATGTTTTTTACATCTACGAGCAAACTTTTACCGACGAATAAATCATTGGGTAAAACCGTTATTTGCGTATTATTTAATTTTAAACTTTCTCCTACTGATAATTTATTCGGTAATTGAGAAATCGAAGTATTAGATAAATCAAGGTCACCCCTTAGCGTAAGGTTATTTGGTAATGTTTTAATCTGACTGTAATTCAATATCAAATCCTGTTTAACTGAAAGCGTTTTAGGAAGATGAGTTATTGGGGTGTTCATTAAGTTCAAATTATTGACTACCAGGTTATCTGGTAAATTGGTTATCAACGTGTTATTTAACCTTAAATCTTTTACTGATAAATTATTTGGTAGTTTTTTTAGCGGAGTATTACTGACATCTAATTCGTTGTGAACATATAAATTATCGGGTAATTCGGTTAATAGGGTATTACTTGCATCTAAGTTTAAACTTACATGTAGATTTTTGGGGAGCTGAGTCATTTTACTTGAATTGATATCCAAAAATCCTTTTATATATAAATTATCAGGCAATTGGAGTAGGGATGTTTCATTTAGTTCAAGATTATGATCGATAAAAATCGTATCGTGTTTAATGAAGTAATTATATTTTTGTTCATTTAAAAGTTTGAATAACTCTTTATATTTTTCTTGTATCTTTTCATTGTCTAAAGTGGTTTGATTAACAGTGTCAACGTTTGTTTTATTTTCATTATTATTGATTAAGTCAATATTATAAGTTTCAGATCGGTTTTTTCTTTTTTCAGACAACTCTTCTACAC
Organism: Gilliamella sp. G0441; assembly: GCF_050589305.1. Taxonomy (NCBI): domain Bacteria; kingdom Pseudomonadati; phylum Pseudomonadota; class Gammaproteobacteria; order Orbales; family Orbaceae; genus Gilliamella; species Gilliamella sp. G0441. The sequence continues at coordinate 200,955 of NZ_JBNRJF010000004.1, forward strand.
ATTCACGAGCCGCATTAAGATATTCTTCATTACTACTGGTTGAAAACCTCTCATTAAGTTTTGACTCAAAGGATTGTAGATTACCAAGAAATGACCAATGTGGTACAGATACTTGTATTTCACCGTTGATATATACCGAAAATAAAGAAATATCTTCTTCCCCAACGTGTTCACGATAAACAATATTTTTTATATTATTTACATCTAAATGTAAACTTTTGCCTACTGATAAATCCTCTGGTAGTTCAGTAATTAATGTATTATTTAAGATTAATTTTCCACCAACTTTGAGATTGTTCGGTAATTTTTTTACTAAACTGCGCTCAAAATCTAAATCATTTTTGACTGTAAAATTATCAGGTAATTGGGTGATAAAACTTTCACTTAAATTTAAATTATCAACGCTCAAATCGTCAGGTACTGATGTGATAAAGCTATTATTCAGATCTAAAAATCCTACGGTTAACTGGTTTGGTAAATCTGTGATAAAACCACAAAACATGATATCAAAAGTCCCGTTAATCGATAAATTTGAGGGTAGGGTGGTCAGTGAAGTTTTATTGTTACAAGTTAGATCGCCTTTGACAGATAAATTAGAAGGTAGTTGACCCGTATAATCTCTTAAATAAAAATTTTGATTGATGACAATCTCATTATTATTTATTGAAAAATTTATATTTTTTTGTGTTAAATAGTCAATGAAATCTTGATAAGGAGTTTTTATATTATCATTATTTTCAATATTGATATGATTGATATTTTCAGTTGTTTCAGTAATGGTTTGGTTATGCGTAGCCGTTTTAGCAGATAAGGATGATGTGATTAAAATCAGACTGAAACTAAATATACTCAATAGCTTTTTGTTTTCGAGAATATCCATATTTAAGATCCTCAAGAGTAAATAGCTTACTCCTTAATTTACTAAAAGAAGTTAAACCAATTAGTGTTATTAGTAATCGAAATGGATTAGATGTATAGATTATTGTAATAAGTTTTATTTTATATTTCAATGAGTTCAGAACGGTGTGTAACACACCGTATTAATTTGTCGATTATTGATAAGCTTTCTCAAATTGGGTTGAATGCTTTTAAGGCGTTAACATTAACTTTATTGTTTTACATCAACCACATAACGACCTTTTATTTGACCAGCTATCATTTTAGTGGCGATATCATTACAGTCGTTTAAAGTTATGGTCTTGCCAATATGAGACAGTATTGACGCATCAAGATGTTGGGATAATAACTGCCATGCCGCAACACGATTGTGATAATTTGCCATCACACTATCAACACCGGCTAATGTTACGCCACGCAAAATAAACGGCGCAACCGTAGCTGGTAAATCCATACCTTGTGCCAATCCACAGCAAGCCACTATGCCACCATATTGTGTTTGTGCACACGCATTTGCGAGTGTGTGTGATCCAACGACATCGACAACAGCAGCCCATTGTTCTTTTTGGAGTGGTTTGCCCGCTTGTTTTAATGGTTGGCTATCAATAATAGTGGTTGCACCAAGTTTGCGTAGGTAGTCTTGATCATCCATTTTGCTGGTCGAGGCTGTCACGCTATAACCTAATTTGCTTAGCAGGGCAACGGCAATGGAACCCACGCCACCACTTGCACCCGTTACAAGTATAGCGCCATTTTGCGGTTTGATGCCGAAATCAAGTAGTCGTTTTACACATAAGGCGGCGGTATAGCCCGCAGTACCCAAAACCATTGATTGATAAGGGGTGATATTTTGTGGTAACGGAATTAACCATTCTGATTTTAAGTAGGCATATTGTCCTAAACATCCCCAGTGGGTTTCACCACATCCCCAACCGTTTAAGATGACCATATCCCCTTTTTGATAGTGACCATTTGCACACTCAATGACACAACCCACGCCATCAATACCCGGTATCATTGGCCATTGCCTGACAACGGGACTTTTGTTAGTGAGTGCTAATGCATCTTTATAGTTAATGCTTGAGTAGTGAACTTCGATTAATGTGTCACCTTGTTGAGCAAGTAATTGCTGTTGGGAAACGGTTTTTATAGAACTTGTAAAACCGTGGTTTTCATCTTTTTCTAACAAAATAGCTTTGAATGACATGGTTATTCCTTATTACATTTGGCAATCTAAGGTATGTTTACTCACTGAATTGGTAGAACAGGTAGTCAGTGAACAGGCTGATTTAATGTTGCTAGACAGTCGGTCTAAAAATTATAGACCGATTGTCTAGTCTATTGCAACAGATATTAATCAAGCTATTGAAGCGCTAAAATCGCCATCAATCGTATTAATCAATCGGGTTAATTTTAGGGTTATTTCAGTCAGCCTAAACTTGTATAACGGCTTTAATATAAAAAAACCGATATTTGTTTGATCACATAATATCGGTTTTAATTGGGTTGTTATATTAATTTACCAGTTGGCCTTGATGCCTATTGACCCATTTATTGGGGCTTTGACTCTGGCATTGCCACCATTTGACCAAGTGTGACCCAATTCACCGTAGGCGGTAAATTGCGTGTTGATGTCAACGCTTCCACCAATCGCTAATTCGGTACTGGTATGTGACGCACCACTACGGATTGTCTTGGTGTAACTTGGTGTAGCGAAGTGGGTACGATCAGCACCATTTGGCGAATAGAACAGATTTACTCGCGCATAGGGTCTTAATGTGCCAAAATCCATAGCAAAATCGTTTTCGAGTCTACCCCCAATACGGAATAGCCAAGCATTATTATTACTATGTTTGACGGTTGTGTTACCATTTATATGGCTTTTATCCAGATCGAGCCACTGGTGTATAATCTGTGCTTGAGGTTCTAGCTTCCAACCCATATCACTGAATGTAAACGGTTTACCTAATTCGAGTGAAGCGGTGGCGCCATAGCCTTTTTGTTTGCTGTTGGTGTTACTGTTTGGTTTGATATTGACTTTATGTCGTGCAGCTTGCACCACTAAATCCAGATAACTGCCGTCATCATGCGTGTAAGTCCCATAAGCACCAACAAAATACGTGTTAGTCGTATTTTTTCCAACATGTCCATTTACACCACTAGCAAACCCGTTAACTTTTAAATCACCGTATAGATAACCAAAATAAGCGCCTATACGCCAGTCATTATCTTGCCAGATATCACTACCTAATTGTAAACCGGTGTAATTTCCTTTGCTGTGAGTATTTAATACGCCGTTTTGTTTGATATCATTGCGTGCTGCAATGAATCTACCCCATGTGTTAGTGACATCGTTGCTTGGCGTATTACCAATGCGTTGGTGCAGATTGCTAAGCATGATAATATCCGCTTGACGTAATTGCTTACTCACCGCTGAATAAAGTGGGGCCTCTTTTCGGTAAGTTAAACGTTTGTTGTTGGCATTATTCTTCTGATCTTTTTGATGATTTGAATCAATAATAGGGTTTAAATCGTGATTATTTTCGTCATCGTTAGAATCAGTTGTACCCGAGTTATTTTCTTCATTCTCTGAATGAGTATTATTCTTGTCGGTATTTTGATCTTCATTTAGGTTGTCCAAATAGGAGCGTAAATACCAATTATCATTTTGATGATTGAGATCACCTTTATAAAGATAATATTCGAAAGCGCCGACATCTAAATGTCCACCTTGAAGATTGAATGCGTCATTGGTACTACTACCGGTCACATTTACCACTTTAATGCCATTTGTATTTGTGGTGTCCGCCCCAATTCCATTGACATTATTTATCTGTAATTGTGTTTGTCCAGTTACATGACCATTCACATTTAATCTATCGGTATCACTTTCACTACCTTGTACCACGGTATCCAGTATTAATTTACCATTGTTGCCGACATAGTCACCGTTAATTATTAAATTTTCGCCAGCCTTTGAATTACTCAGCGTTATGGTACCTGCGTTATTGATGGTACCGTTTACCGTAGCTTGATTTAATGATGTTTGTAATTTCAAAACAGAATCAGCGTTTAAGGTAAGGTTTTGAGTATCTAAATCGCCTGTTAATGTAAATGTTATCCCTTGCCCTACATTGATATTTTCCCAATTTAGCACAGATACATCGCCACTACGCCCCGTACTTGTTGATGATCCTGTCAGATCTTGGTAAAGATTCAGTGTATCGGTTGACGATGATTGTGAACTGCGCATTGTATCACTACCACCATCAATAATCGTGAGGTCGGTAATATTCGCATTTTTATGAATGGTGAGGGTATCATTACCCGTGCCAAGTAGGATTTGTCCACTGATTTTTGAACCATCATTGAGGGTAATTATCGCATCACTAATTTCATTTTTAATTGATGCGCCTACTAGGGCTGAAACATCCGATCCTGCATTAAGATTGATATAGGTTTTTGTCCCAACATTACCTGATGAGTAAATGCCAGCACCAGGAAGGTTAAGTTGATTTTGCCCTTTACCAACTACCGTACCTGCGATATCAATTTTAGTTATGCCTGTCCCGTTATTGGTGACATTAATCCCACTATTTAGTCCAATTATTCTACCAGCCTTTTGGGATAAGATGAGATCGCTTGATGTATTGCCGTTTTTAACTAATATTCCCGAACCATTATCACCATTAATATTTCCTGATACAATAATAGATGAAATCCCTGTTCCTAAATTACTCACATTGATACCATTATCTGAACTGGTTACGTTACTGGTTGCCCTTTGTTCAATATATAAATGTTGAGCTTTATTTTTATTGGACGCTGAAATCGCATCTCCACGTCCAGCTTGAATGTTACCTCCGACAGTAATGGATGTCGATCCTAATCCTTGGTTAGTCAGATTGACCCCATTTTTACTTCCTTGAATATGTGCCTGATTTTGGAGCGAAAAGATTAAATCTTTTGTTGTAACATCATTAGCCACAATGATTGCATCTAAAGAATGGCTTAGGACAGATCCATTAATGTTAATAGAGGTTGAACCACGACCTTTATTCACTAAATTGATGCCATTGAGTTGTCCTGTAATGGTGGCATTATTATCAAGTATTACCGATAAATCATTAGCGGTTGAATCATTTGAAGCAACGATTGCATCATAAGTTGAACCGGTTACATTACCGGTTAATGTTATATAAGATGAACCTTCACCTTTGTTGGTAATATTGATACCGTTTTTTTGGCCTGTAATGTTACCTTGTATATGATTTATCTTCATATCTGTTGTATGGACATCGTTAACAGCATATAACCCATCGTATTTTGCACCGATTACATCTCCCGACGTGGTAATGTTGGTTTCACCTAGACCACTGTTCGCCATATTGATACCGTTTAATGCACCATAAATATTTCCTGATGATTGCTTAACGGTTAGATCATGTGAATTGGTGCCATTTAAGGCGTACATACCGTCATTTTTCTGTCCTTTTATCACACCTGATGTTGAAATAGAAGTCGATCCATTACCATGATTGGCAATGTTGATTCCATTGGCATTCCCGTTAATGATGCCTGCCGATTGTGTAATAGATAAATTTTGAGTGTTTGATTGATTCGCCGCATATAAACCGTCGTTATTATTGCCAAATACTTCGCCTGATGTGGTAATAGTGGTTGAACCTTTACCGCTATTGGCCATGTTTATTCCATTTAAATTACCAGAAATTTTTCCACCTTTTTGGTTGACGGTGATGTTTTGTGTGTTGATATCATTAAAGGCATACATGCCATCATTATTTTTCCCAATGACTTCACCCGATGTGGTAATTTGGGTTGAACCGTTGCCTTTGTTCGCCATGTTTATGCCATTTTTATTACCTTGAATACTTCCGTCTGATTGTTCGACGGTGAGATTCTGAGTGGTAGTATCATTAAGGGCAAACATACCATCATTTTGGTTGCCTAACACTTTTCCTTGTGTTGTTATGAATGTGGATCCCTTTCCTTTATTAGCAAGATTAATCCCGTTCGTATTGCCACTGATTTTGCCACCGTTTTGTTTAATCGTCAGATCTTGCGTGTTGACATCATTCGCCACATACATGCCATCATTATTTTCGCCTATGACATCACCCACTGAGTTAATGGTGGTTGATCCGTTTCCTTGGTTGGCAAGATTGATGCCATTAAGCTTGCCATTTATAGTGCCCCCAGATTGATGCACAGTAAGGTCATGCGTATTGTTTCCGTTATAGGAGTACAGCCCATCATTTTCAGTACCAATAATATTACCTAAGGTGGTGATAAAGGTTGAGCCTTTACCATTATTCGCCATATTGATCCCGTTTTGCTTACCTTGAATCTTGCCGGATAACTGATTAAGTGTGAGGTCATGGGCATTGGCATGATTAGCATTGAATAACCCGTCATTTTGATCACCAATGACATCACCTGAAGTCGTAACCAGTGTTGAACCGTTACCATTATTTGTCATGTTAATACCATTTGTACTACCATGAATCGTGCCTTCTAATTGGTTAACGGTGAGATCTTCTGTATGTTCTTTGTTGACGACAAACATGCCATTTGCTGTTTGACCTTCAACACTTCCTGATGCATTAATCAACGTCGATCCTATACCGTTGTTTATAATATTGACACCATTTGCGTGGCCTTTAATACTACTGCCATTCATTTGTGTAACGGTGATGTCTTTGGCTGTGGTATCATTAAATATGTAAATTCCTTCATGTTGGCTACCAATGACTTCGCCAGAGGTAGTGACCGTTGTCGAGCCCGTTCCGCTATTGTTTGCATAAATACCGTTTGTTCTGCCCGATATACTTCCTATCAGTTGGATAACCTTAAGATCCTTTGCACTTGTCGCATTATCAGCTTGTATTCCGTTGGCTGCTTCACCAACAACGCGTCCAGAAGTGGTTAGTGTTGTGGTTCCGTTACCTTTATTCTCGACTTTGATCCCATTTTTTTTACCCTGAATGGTACTGTTACCCATTTGTGATACTTTTAAATCTTTTGTGGTTTCGGTATTGTTTACCGCGAGCCCATTCTCAGCTTTTCCTGTAATCACGCCTGATAGCATGATGTTACTTGAACCAATACCGCCGTGAGTAATATTCACTCCACTGGCTTCACCAGTTATGGAGCCAGCCGCTTGGTTAAAAGTAAAATCACTGGTGTTACTGTCGGTTGTGTAATCGTATCCATCACTCGAGTTGTTAATGTCGTTTGATATAGTGATGTTTTTTGAGGTGGCAAAAATACTTATGCCAGCGCTGTGATTAATAAAATTCTGTAGAGGATTACCGCCGTATGGCAAATTTAATGATTGATTAATGTTGTGTTTTTGTAAAACAATTGCATTATTTAAATCGTTTGCCGTGTCACTTGCATAACTGTAATTTGTTAATACCATACTTAAACTCACAACAGTAAGCAATTTGACCGAAAAACTTTTCCCTTTTGTTTGGGTATTTTCCGAAGTTGGTACATAACTTTGACGTACTGCATCCCAAATAAGCCTATAAATTTTGTTCATTATTTCCTCTCACTTAATCAGAGATATTTATATTTATGTAAAATATAGCTTTTAATTTAAATGAAAATGCTGATAGAAAATTAACCAAATGAATATTTGTTATTAATGTAACGAGATACAAAAAACTTATTAAAATTTAATGCATTATGTAAAGATATTTATGAATACAAATAAAATCGCTTTATTTACAAATAAAATGATGAAACGAAGTACAAGGTGAAAAGATTGTCTATTGAAATTATCGATTATTTTTTGCTTGAAAAGATAGTACGATAATTCGCTATTATTTGTATCATATTGCCTAATGATAGGCAATCAAAATAATATAAATTGTCTTTTAAAGGTTATTTAAGCGTGCGTAACATGAATTGGTTAGGAGGGAATAAATCAAAATTAACCATTGGTATTATTGAATTATTTTATCTAAAAAAAGTTGAATAAACAGATCTAAAGGTGCCGATTTTTTTATTAATTTGCTACGAGTTACGGCGCCTTCCCAACCAATCCAAAAAAATTCTGCAAGGGCTTTACAGTTTACCGCTGAACTCAGTTCTCCGCATTGTTGTGCCTGTAATAAACAGTGTTCTAGTTTGGTCTGCCAATTTTGTAAAATCTGTTCAAGTAGTTGTGCATACCCTTCCGGTAATAACGATTCTTCTTGGATTAGTTCGCCAATTAAGCAACCACGATTAAAATCATATTTTGCCATGCCTTGTTTAGCATCTTCATAAAAAGCTTTGATTCTCGCGAGTGGTGATGATATCAAGCTGTCGGTTAGATGTTTATCTAATTTATGACTAAAAAAGCTATCATAAGACGCGATAATGGCTCGCCCAAAATCTTCTTTACTTTTGAAGTAGTAATAAAATGACCCTTTGGGTACACCAACCTGTTTCAATATACTTTCTAGATTTGAGGATAGGTAGCCATAAGTTGTCATTAACGCCATGCCACTACGGATCAATGCTGCTTTAGTGTCGTTACCTTTTTTTGAGAATGACTGTGTTGACATAGTGATTTATAGGGGGTTGTCAAATTGTTAAAAAGATTCTCATAATAATGAGTCGTTTTAATAAAAGCAATCTTATTGTGCATGTGGGTTATAGACACCATCATGAATGGTGTCTATAACATTGTTAAAATGTGACTTTCATCGCAAAGCATGATAATGGTTAGATTATCATGCTTTTGGGAGGTATTTAAGCAGAGAAGTATTTTGTTTGATTAACTTATTGTTTAAATAATCCTTCATGAAAAAATAAGATGTCAGTTTAATGCCGATTGTTTCTTTTGCGCTGCTGATGATACAGCACCGATAAACACCACATCACTGGATGAGTTTAATGCGGTTTCAACGGAGTCTTGAATGACACCTATTGCAATGCCGATACCAATCACTTTTGCTGAAATCTCATTCGGTATGCCAAACATACTACAGGCAACCGGAATAAGAAGCAGTGAGCCACCGGCAATACCTGATGCACCACAAGCACATATAGAAGTAATAATACAGAGTAAAAGTGCGGAGTAGATATCGACATGGATATTAGCACTTGCTGGCATTGAGTTGACAGTGGCCAGTGTCAGAACGGTTATGGTAATTGCCGCCCCAGACATATTAATCGCAGCACCAAGTGGCACAGCAACCGAATAGGTATCTTCATCCATTTTATATTTTTTACAGATTTCAATATTAACAGGAATATTGGCGGCAGAACTACGGGTAAAAAAGGCGGGGATCGCACTTTCTTTTAAAGATGTAAATACTAATGGATAAGGGTTTTTACGCATAACCAGAAATGCGAGTAGGGGATTAATCACTAATGCAACAATCAGCATACAAGCGACTAATACAATCAGTAAATGCGCATATTTTAATAATTCACCAAAGCCTGTTTCTGCCAGTGTTGATGCTACAAGTCCAAATACACCAAGGGGCGCAAAACGGATGATAATTCTCACAATAAATGAGATAGCATAAGACAAATCGCTCATCATGGTTTTGGTTGTTTCACTTGAGTGCCTTAAGGCTAAACCAATGCCCACACCCCATATAATTAAGCCAATATAGTTGGCGTTAATAAGGGCACTAACAGGGTTATCGATCATCTTTTCTAATAAGGTTTTTAATACCGCTGAAATGCCATTAGGTGGAGTAAGGGTTAAATTTTCAAGCGTATCACCAAATGAGATTTGCGACGGAAATAGAAAGCTGGCAACGGTGGCTAATAATGCTGCCAACATCATTCCAGTCAAATAGAGCGCAATTAAGGGTTTCATGTTTGCTTGTTTACCTCGTTGGTGATTGGCAATTGAGGCAATAACAAGAATTAAAACCAGTATTGGCGCAACGGATTTAAGCGCATTAATAAAAAGTCCTCCAATCAAAGACATATCTAAGGCGGTTTCTTTTGAGACGGCAGCCAAAATAATGCCTAAAATTAATCCTAATAGTATCTGTGGTATTAATCCTACTTTCAGATAGAAACGAACTAATGGATTGGATGATTGACTCATAATTGTTTTCCTATTTTGAAACAAAATCTGTATAACAAGCCGAAACAGTACCATAATTCATTAGTATCTTTATAGAAAATAATCATTATCATAATGTTTTTTTATATAGCGCTTAAGATAATTATTAAGATTAATTATGAAGTGATGTGAAAGCGATTTTAAATCGTTGCTAGAAGACGATAATTAATATCACAAAAGTCTAAAAATATAATTTTAGTTTTTATCGATTTGGAAGCGTGATTAGATGAATGATTGGGGTTTAATAATAAAATTAGTAAACAAATATAAAGATAAAACCGATAGGAACAACTTTATCGGTTTTATCTGTTTTTGAATTAGGATGCTAAGTAATATTACCAGTTGGCTTTAATACCTATTGAACTACTGAAAGGCGCTTTAACTCTTGCTTTTCCACCATTAGTCCACGTATGCCCAACTTCAGTGTAAATACTCATTTGATTGTTTAATTCATAACTGCCACCGAGTGCAATTTCTGAGCTGAGGTATTTTGCGCCATTACTGAATTTTGTTGATGCACTCTGGCTGGCAAAGTTAATACGATCGGCGCCATTAGGTGAATAGAATAAATTCGCCCTTGCATAGGGACGTAAAATACCGGTTTCGGTTTGGAATAGACCTTCAAATCGACCACCAACACGGAATAACCATTTATTGATATGACTTTGTTTAATTTTAGTGTTTCCACTCACATGACTATCATCCAAATTTAACCATTGGTGAATGATTTGAGCTTGTGGTTCTAACTTCCAGCCACTATCCGATAAGTTAAAGGGTTTGCCTGTTTCGATCGATGCACTGAAACCGTATCCTTTTTGTTTGCTGTTTTTATTTCCATTCGGTTTTACATCGGTATGATGATGCGCACCTTGTAAAACAATATCCACATATGTGCCATTGTCTTGCATATAGGTACCATATGCACCTAAAAAGTATGAATCGATTTTGTTACTTCCCACTCGACCATTTTTGCCACTCGCAAAGCCATCAACACTTAAATCTCCACGCAAATAACCAAAATAAGCCCCCATACGCCATTCTTTATTCTGCAAAATATCACTACCTAACTGTAAGCCTGTATAATTCCCTTTGCTATGCGCGTTAGCTATACCGCTCTGTTGTAAATTAATCCGTTTATTGATGAATCGGCCCCAAGTCATCGGTGAATCTAAAAATGGCGTATTGCCGATACGTTGGTGCATATTGCCTTGCATAATATTATCAGCTTGACGTAATAGGGCGGGAATGGCAGCAAACATTGGGACTTCTTTTCGGTATGTTATTGTTCCAGGGGTTACATTAGGATCTTGCGGATCGGGGTCGATAATCGGGTCGGTAGGTTCTGTATGGTTATCTGGATTGTTCGGATCATCCGGATTAGTCGGATTTTCGGGGTCGGTTGGTTTGTCCGGATTAATTGGTTGCTCTGGATCTTTAATCAGAAATGATCGTAAATACCAATTATTATTTTGTTTATTAATATCGCCTTTATATAGGATATATTCGTAAGCGCCCACATCGATATGTTGATTTTCAATGCTAAATGCATCATTCGTGCTCGTACCATCAACATGAACGACTTCAATGCCATTGGTATTACCTGTATCCGCACCTAATCCATTAATATTATTGATGCTGATAAATGTGTTGCCCGACGTGTTACCGTTTACAATCAATTTATCTGTTGGACTATTACTATCTTGAACAACGGTGTCGAGTATTAATTTACCATTATTACCTATGTAATCACCACTTATTGTCATGTTATCGCCGGCAAAAGTGTTACTTAAAGTGATTGTTCCACCATTGTAGACGTTACCATTAACTTTAACTTGATGAAGAGAAGGGTGCAGGTCAACTACAGCACCAGATTCAAGCGTTAGCTTGTTGGTGTTAAGATCACCAGTTAATGTTAATCTACCTGTATTTTTCAGTGTGATATCTTCCCAATTATAAATAGCAACATTATTAATGGCACCATCAGAGGTTGAAGAACCTGTAAGATGTAAATTCAGTATGAGCGTATCAAGTTCAGATGCGCGCCTGATTTGATTTTTTTTCTCGCTACCATCAATGATAGTGAGTGCAGAAATATCGGCACCTTGATTCATGATCAAGGTATCATTGCCCGAACCTAATCTGATTTCTCCACTTACTTTAGAACCATTATTTAGTGAGACGATGGAATCGGTTGATTCATTTCTTATCGCAATATTATTTGCTGATGAAACATCAGCACCTTGATTAAGATTAATATAGGTTTTCGCGTTTTCTTTACCTGAAGTATAAATACCATTCCCAGATACATTATCTTGGCTAATCACTTTGCCCGATATATCAATTTGCGTGAAGCCTGAACCATTATTTATCGCTTTAATACCACTATCAAAACCTGAGATTACGCCATTTAATTGAGTAATTGTCATATCGGTTGCTGTTTCTCCATTAATTAAATGAATTCCTGAACCCATGTTAGCTGTAATATTTGATGAAGATGATAATGAGGTAAAGCCTTTTCCTTCATTTAGGGCATTAATACCATTATCAAAACTTTTAATATTACCAGACGATTCAATTTTGAGGTTTTGTGTCAAATTTTTATTTACCACGAAAATACCATTACCACCATTAGAAAGAATTGAACCTTCATTAACAATATGCGTAAATCCACGTCCCTGATTGGTGAGGTAAACACCATTTAAAGCGCCTTCTATATTGCCTTCTTTCTCTTGTTTAAACGAAAGATTGTTCGTGTTGGTATCATTAACCACAAGGACAGCATCTCGGGTTTGGCTATTTATTTTCCCTGCCACTTTTAATCCTGTTGAACCTTGTCCATTATTTAATAAATTAACGCCGTTAATATATCCCTTAATTTCACTGTTTTTTATCTGTCCAAATATCAAATTATTGGTTGAAGACTGTCCTATAACTTCTACTCCATCAAGCGAGTTACCGGTAACGTTACTGGCTATACTGACTAGGGTTGAACGTGTTCCATTGTTGAGCATTTTAATGCCATTTAATTTACCATTAATTTCGCCAGATGATTGAATCACGGTCAGATCTTTAGCATGAGAATTATTGATAGCATTAATACCATGACCTTCTAATCCATTAACCTTGCCTAATGTGGTAATGGTACTGGAATTTTGACCATTATTTAAAATATTAATGCCATGATTTGATCCTGTGATATTGCCGTCTAATTGACCAATTTTTATTTCTTGTGTATTATCATTTCCTACTGCATAAAGGCCGTCTTCTTGACCGCCAACAATATCTCCAGATGTATTAATTGATGTTGATCCTGTTCCATTATTTTCAATGTACACACCATAAAGTAACCCTTTAATCAATCCCGATGTTTGCGAAACAACAAAGTTAGTACTTGATTGATCATTTAATGCATGAATACCATTTTTTTGGCTACCAACCACATCACCCGATGAAATTATTGATGTTGAGCCACTGCCTTTATTTTGTATATTGATTCCATTTAGATATCCATTAATGCTACCTTTCGTTTGCATAACATTCAAATCATGTGTATGAATATCGTTAATTGCATATATACCATCATTTTCTTCACCACTTACACTGCCTGAAGTTGTTATATAGGTTGAGCCATTACCAGAATTGTTATAATTGATACCATTCTCTTTTCCTTGAATCATACCCGAAGATTGTTTAGCGGTTAGATTTTTAGTATTAGTATGATTATTAACAAATAAACCATCTTTACTATCGCCAGTAACGTTGCCAGCTACAGTGATAGAGCTTGAACCATTACCGTTATTATCAAGATAAACACCATAGTTTTTTCCAGAAATGCTTCCAATTGATTGAATCACATTAATATCTTTCGCATTGTTATAATTCATCGAATAGATACCACTTGATGAGCTTGAGGTTATTTCACCTGCAGTTGTAATTAGCGTTGTGCCATTACCCATATTGAAAGTTTCAATCCCATTTAAATTCCCATGGATTGTACCGGATGCTTGGTTTATGGTGATATCATGCGTATTAGTATCATTCTGAACAGATATTCCGCTTAAATTTTGCCCTGTTACGTTGCCAGAAGTGGTTATCAGTGTTGAATTTGTGCCGCGATTTTGAGCAAAAATACCAATAGTGTAACCAATAATATTGCCTTTCAATTGATTGATAGTTAATTCTTGAGTATTTGCAGCGCCAAAAGCGGCTATACCATTTGATTGTTGACCAATAATATCCCCATTGGCGGTAATTGACATAGCATCATTACCAGTGTGGATTAAATTAATACCTTGATGATAGCCAGTTATACTGCCTTTTAATTGGTTAAATGTAAGTTTTTTGGTATTGCTTAAATTATCGATTATTATCCCATCTCCTTCCTGACTAATAATATCCCCCGACGTGGTTACGACTGTTGAACCATTACCATAGTTTTCCAATTTCATACCGTGGGATTGACTAGTGATATGTCCATTAGACTGGGTAACTGTTAAGTCATGAGTATTGTAATCATTATGAGCGAATATGCCATATTGTGTTTGTGCTGTTATGTTTCCAGCCGTTGTGATTGTAGTTGAACCGTTGCCTGCATTATTAGCAAAAATCCCATTTAGAGCACCTTTGATTGAACCGCCATATTGACCAATAGTAATATCACTTGCGTTTGAATTGTTGATTCCGTAGACTCCATCTCCTGAGTCAGAAATGACTTCTCCCGACGTTGAGATGTTCAATGAACCTTTACCATTATTCATAGCTCTAATCGCTAATATACCATGAATGACGCCAGCCGATTGCGTGATATTTAAACCTTTAGTATCAACATTATTTTCCACATTAATAGCAATCCCCTTATCAGCGATCACGGATTCTGAGGTGGTAATTGTTGTTACCCCACGCCCGTTATTTATTGCCTGGATACCAAATTCTTGTCCATGAATATTAGCACCAACTAATTCTGTAATATTTAAATCTTGGGCATCAATTGCATGTGTGACTTGTATCCCCGCATTTGTCTTTCCAATAACACTGCCAGAAATGGTAAGATTTGTAGAGCCTTTACCATTATGATTGATGTTAATGCCATATTTACCGCCAATGATTTCACCCGCTGGCTGATTCACAGTTAAATTATCGACATCAGAACTACTTGAGTAATCATAACCATCGTCATTCGATTCAATATGATTTGGCAGTGTGATTTCCACCGAATTGTTTAAATTAGTTATTGAGTAAGGATATTGAAAATATTTTGGAGTTTGCTGGCTAACTTGATGATTGTCGTATGGTTGTTGATCACTCTGCTGCTGGCAATTCGTATTAATGTCTGAAAGATTATCAATACATTGTGCATAGCTTATGGAAATCGAGGCTAACGTTAATGTTGTTATTGACAGTAAATTGGTGAAAAATAATTTACTCTTAGATTGTGCTTTTTCTGAAGTTACGATAAAAGCTTGACGCTGTGCATTCCATACCAACTTATATATTTTATTCATGGTAATCTCTCATTTATATTAACAATTAAACAGAACTCTGAATCGACAGAGCAAATAGTTGAAAATGACAGCTGAGAACTCATTACGTGAATCTGGCAATTATGTTAAAAAACAAAGAGGGCTTAATTTTTTGAACATATACCTACTTATATAACTAATAATTGGAAACGATTTTTTTGACTAGCAACAGATTATTGTTAATGCTAAATATGAAAACAGTTTATATTACTAAAAATGGGAAAGTGTAAAATTGTAATTTGTTTGTTTTTTTACTTAAAAAAATAAAACTAAAAAAGAAGTAACTAAGCTTTTTTTACCATATAGCAATAAAATTGGCAATCAAAAAATAAGCAATCATGATTAGTTAAATTGTTTACTTTTGATATTCATTTAAATAGTTTATTTTTTTATCCAATAGATTGAATCCATTTTCTTAGTCATTTATTTTCGTTTAAATGATCATTAATTTTATAAAAAACATATCGTTGCACACTAAGATAAAATACCTAACACAAATGAATAAATTAAATTAGATCAAATAATTATTAAATTTACATTATTCTGCTTTTTGTTTATTATTACACGTTTTTACATAAAATAAATTATCTGTTTAGGCTATATTTTAGAAATAAATAATAAACATAAGAAAATATGAGGTTTAGGAATGCAACACTATTATGAGTGTTTAGATGAAATAAATAATAAATTTTGGTATATCGATCAAAAAGACAATCTTTACACAGTGCTTTATGGTGAAATTGGAACCGAAGGACAAAAGCATACCAAGACCTTTGCTTCGCAGGAGGAAGCAGAAAAAGAAGCAATAAAAATAATAAAATCAAAAATTAAAAAGGGCTATCAAGAAAAAACCATACCAGCAACGCTATTGCCAGCGATTTCCCGATTGAGTCAAATTATCAAAATGCCCGATGCCCCAAAACCGAAATACCACCCAAAACCGATTCCACCCAATGATGTGATTGATGATGGTAAAGAAAAACCATGGTTTGACCTCGATGAATGGGCTGATGAAGGTGAACCGAATCCATTTGATTTTGAAGAGTTACGTAAAACAAACATTAGCAATACGTCTAATTCAACTAATAGTCGAAATATTAATGAGTTTAAAAATCTAAAAAATAAAGTACAAATACATATAGAAGAAGGTAATCGCTTTGGTTATCAATTCGAAGTCGTTGCTACTTTAGACAGGCTTAAAGCGTTAAGTTCGTCGGAAAAAGAATTTCAAAATTTAATTAAAGAATTTCTTGAAATGATATTTTCTGATTCTGATTCTATTTGGCGGGTTTGCCCAATCCATTTACAGCTATTAGCTTATCTTTTACCACTTAAGGAAGCAAATATTATGGTAAAAGGAAAAAATGCGCAAGGAGTTCTGAAATATCTTTTCTCTCATAATCCAAGCGATTTGAACATGATAAATATGTTGATTGAAGAGTATTTTAAAGGATTATGTGAAAATATTTCCGCTCAAATAATTCACTTTTTGAAAGAAATAGTGAATTGCATCCGTTCGGGAGGAAAAGGTAATATCCCCCCTTATAAACTTTCTAAAAAAAGCTATGGCTTCGGTATAAAAATAGAAAATTTCAGTATCAGGGATAGTGGTATTTATAATTTAGTTCATAAGAACGATCCAACTTGCTATGCTCAATTCAGCTTAGATACACAAAACCATGAGTCGAAGTTAATTATAAAATATTTAACCCCTATACTTAAACATAAACTTGAAACTATGCTTAATGAAGGTTTTTTTGATGGATTAGCGACAAATTATTTTAAAATTACATTTATAGGCGAAATAGAGCCATTAATTGAAAAACGCATTAACGAAAGTTATCTCAAAGAGCAGTTAGAAAAAATAGATGAATATCTTCAACAACTCGAAAAATCCGATCTGTATGATGTGACGCTATTGTCTATATTATTGAGAAAATATTTAGATACTTCCTGCCTTATTCAAAAATCTTTTACCGATAGGATTCTAGCGTTATTAAAAAAATATCTTTATTCAGGCGATGAAGGTATAGAACACCATACGTGGTCTTTAATACCGACTTATGGATACTCTCAAACAGATTTTGCTAACGAGCTCAAACTCATTTCAGCTCAATATTTGTGGGAAAATTGTCGATATGATCATGCTATAATGGAAATTAATGAGCTGGTTCAACGAGGATACCTTCCAGCAATTTATCAAAAAAGAGCATGGGAAAAAAAATTCATCACCGATGGATATAATTATTATAATTATGCTAATCAATCTGAAATAATGTATGATTATGAATCGTTGATAGAACAAGATATTTTTTGTGAAACGGATGCTATTATCGCTCGAGCCATGCCTGATGGTAATATCTATTTACGCTTTAAGTCAGAAAGTGAACAAGCATATTCAGAGGCACTTGATTATTTAAATAGCTTAATGGCAAAAGGCTATTCAAAAATATTTGAGGGTTATTGGCTAAGAATTTATTTCGTCGCAAAACCTCAATTCTACAGTGCATTTAACAATATTATTGAAGAATACCCAGCATTAGCCAGTGACTCTCATGCTTTTTTCCGAAAAGCAGCCATGTACGAAAGTTTACATGATAAAATACGAGAGTTTATTGAATTAACAATGGAGAAATTTCACCATTGTTTAGATCTCCAAGATGAAGATAATTCTGTCGCAGGTACATTCGCTGCCATTGCTTTGGCAATGACGGATGTAAAACATATGGATATGGCAATAAAATTTGCACTTGAGACCGATGATGAACACGAATTTTTGGCAAGTTATTTTGGCAAAATATTGCAAAGACACTGGGGGATTACTCCAGAAACAGCGGTTGCGATTGCATTATTGCAATTGAGCTATCAAGAACAACCTAATTTATCCAGTCAATTTTATAAAATACCGCAAAATCTTGCGGCGCTGACTGATTATTTTAATAGTGATGATATCCCTCATAAAAGTCGTAAAATTATTACTCTCGCTTCGAGCCTTTTTGGTAACGAAAAATATAGCTTAAAAAAACTAAAAGAGTTGTTTAGTGATGCGACTGATCCTTTGGCAAAAGAAATTTATGCTGATTTTCATAATTTAGTTTTAGACGCTCTTAAGGAGGAAGGAGAAGCTAGCGGTCAGCGAATTATTTATAATATCTCACCTAAACCAAAAAGCGATTCCGAACCGTTAATTATAAATGAGCAAGATTTTATCGAAAATCCAACTTGTATCATTACACCATTACAAGCTAAAAAACGCGGGTTTGATGTTGGTGAATTGGAAACGTATGATTCCCCATGGAGAGCAATTATTTTTGCACCATTAACGATAACGAATCCCTACATTTTCGACGCTATTATCCAATTTTATAAAGTGCAGAATAAAATAAATCCCGACTCTACTATTATTTGGGGTGCAGAACAGGCGTATTGCTTTGGAAAAAAAATCGTGATTGATTTCAGTGGCGCTCCCTATCAAGTGGGTATGGGAATTTATGGTAAAAACCAAGCTCAGCTAATTTATGGAGTAATGGATTTTGCAAAGATTGCTGTTGCAATGAACAAACAAGCGCCGGATAAAGAGAAATTATTCGCACTGCGAAAACAATATTATTACTTCGATAGTCCCAAAGGAAGCCCAAACATTGATAAATCCAAGCCTGGTATAATGTATTTGGATGAAGCTTTAGTCGCCGGAATTTATAATGATAATAATTATCGGGCAATCAAACAGCTTGAAAAAATTACGCCGGATATGGGTGAAGTCTATGATGCCTCACTACTTTTTAGGGCATACATGATGCAGAAAAAACAAGATTATGCCATGGAGAAACTGCAAAGAAAACTCGATACTACTGAACTAAAACAGGTATACCAAACAGCACAAAAACGCCTGCCACAATATCAAGAATACTGGCAGGAAAAGTTAGCCAAATTATAATTAATAAAAAGGCTTACTAATTGGGGCTTATGCCCCAATAAACAGGATAAATTCAAATTATTCTGATAAATATAAAAAAGATAAGTATAAGGAAAACATAACACAATGAAAAAGTATCTAGAATATAGCGATTTACAATCAAACAAATTTTGGTATATCACCCAACAAGACGAATCCCTAACAATCGTATTTGGTAAGATAGGGACAAAAGGACAAACACAAGTTAAAACGTTTTCTTCGCCTTACGATGCGGAAAAAGAAGCCAACAAACTGATCAAATCGAAAATCAAAAAGGGCTATGAGGAAAAAGCGATCCCACCAACGCTTGAACAATCAACCTGCACAGAAAAAACAATCATCAAAATGGCCGACGCCCCAAAACCGAAATACCACCCAAAACCCATTCCACCCAAAGATGTGATTGATGATGGTGAAAAAAAACCGTGGAGGGATCTTGTAGCATTTGATTTTGAAGAGTTACGTAAGGTTCCGCCTAAAGAAGTTGTTCCAGTTAAACAACCACCAAAACAAAGTAATACACCAATTAAAAAAGAGACTTTAACCAAAACACCACAAGAACAAGAATTTGATAATTTAAAAATATTGTTACGAAGTTATATAAAGCAAGGTGTGCAGTTCGATATTGAAGCGACATTTGAACAATTAAAAGCATTAAGCCCCAGCAATAATGAATTTCAAATTTTCATCAAAGATATGCTTCAAATGATATTTTCAAAATTTATGAAGAAAATATCACCTATTCACTTTGATTGCATTCCTTATCTTTTGAGAATCAGAGATCCAGAAATTCTTTTCCAAGAAATCTTTGCACAAGGTGTGATGAAATATATTTATGACCGTTATCAGACTCATTCCGAATCAATCCATCAACTGGCTGAACAATATCTAACCGATTATCCAATACAAATGGTGGATAAAATAGTTAACGCATTACAGAGTATTTTTGAAACTACCAAATTTCCTGAAAATGTTTGTGGCTTTAATATCACCTTTGATTATAAAACGCTGGAAATATATGCTTTATTCAATGAACGAAATTCCAAACGCTATTATTCAGAAAGTCTAAATGAGCTAGAATATGATGGGACTAGTTATGGCGTTGAGATAAATAATCAATATTTTGTTCCATTACTTACCGAAAAACTCCAGAAAATGCTGGATGATGGTTTTTTTGGTGATATGACTAATAAATATTTCAAAATTGCCCTTTTCCAAACAGATAATATTCTTATTGAAATACCACTAGAGCAAACCTACCGACAAACAAAGGTATTTGAGCTTGAAAGAGACCTAAAATATCTCGAGCAATCAGATGAATATTATGCAGATTTGCTAACTGACACGGTTGAGGAATATTTTGCCTATAATGGCATTATTGATAATTATGATACCGATAGAATTTTAGCATTATTAAAAAAATATCTTTATTCATGTGAGAAAGAGGCTGAATCGGAAGGACGTTCTCTGTTAAGGAAATACAAAGATTTTGATTATAACAAATGGTGGTTAGTTTATTTACAGTTTGAATGGGAAAATTTTAGTTATAAATATGCTTATAACGGTGTTGAATGCTTAGTTGATAAAGGATATGAACCAGCAATTATACAAAAACAAGCGTGGGATAAGCTGGGCATTATTGATAGCAAGTCAGAAAAAAAAGACGATTCACGCTATCAATCAGCAACCGAACGTTTTTATAATACTTTTACTGAAAATGATGTTTTTTGTGAAACTGATACTATTATCGCCAGAGCCATGCCAACGGGCGGTGAAATTTACTTACGCTTTAAACAAGAAAGTGAACAGGCATATTCCGATGCGCTTGATTATTTAAATGGAATAATGGCAAAAGGTTATTCAGAAATATTTCATGGGCATTGGCTTCATATTTATTTTGTTGCCAAGCCTAAATACTATTCTGAATTTGCTAAATATGTTGAAGACTTTGAATACCTTAAAGACATTGAAGAATCAGAACTAGGGCTAGCGATAGGAGGTATAGTCTGTGGTTCACATGCCTTTTTCCGCAAAGCAGTGATGTACGAAAGTTTACATGATAAAATAAGAGCGTTTGTTGACTTAACCATGTATCAAGATCATAAAAGTTTTGAAATACAAAATGAAAGTTCAGTCGCCGGGACATTCGCCGCCATAGCCTTAGCAATGACGGATGTAAAACATATGGATTTGGCTATTAAATTTGCTAATGAAATCGATAGTTACTATGAAGATTTGGCTAGTAATTTTGGTATTGTTCTTGAAAAATATTGGGGCATTACGCCCGAAACAGCGGTTGCGATTGCGTTATTGCAATTAAGTTATGAATGTCATACGGCTAAATTATCTAGTCAATTTTATAAAATTCCGCAAAATTTAGCTAGTTTGACGGATTATTACAGAAGGAATGAGCCAAAAAACCCAAATTGTAAATTGACT
>NZ_JBNRJF010000005.1:0-184770 GCF_050589305.1 Gilliamella sp. G0441
GCTGTTTTAGGCAAATATGCCTCTTTTAGAATGAGATTATATTATAGAAAAAATTTTAGGGATCAAGAAATTCCTGAAATCCCTATACTAGATTTCGAACTGCCTTATGAAGAGACTAAAGATTTACCTTATTTTGAAAAATCGTTTGAATTTGAAGCGCAAGTGCCTTATCAAATGACAGGTTGGACAAAATCTAAAGATTTAACCAAAGTCCCCGATTTAGAAAAAAAAGTAGTAAAAAAAATAGAGGAGTTGCGTACTATTTTAGAAAATAAGGATACAGAAGCTTACTTTCAAGCAGCTATGCCTAGATGGAAAGAAAAATTTATCTGTTTATATGCCACTCAACAAGAAATTGAAAATTTTTTTCAAGAACGTTCTTTAACTAATGGGGAATATTCAAAGATATTTGATGGTATACAAATTTTACCGATTGAAGACTATCAGATAATAATTGAACCCAATAATAGGATTGTAAAATTAAGACAAAAAGACAAAGATGATTTTTCTGACGGAATTAAATTTAAAGCAATTTTTAAAGAAAATAATAAGGAGTCTAATGGAAGTTATTTATTCCGTTTCCATATACCCGAAGGCTCTGACGAATTAGAGGTAATAAGATAGGTAATCATGAAAAAATTAATCAGCTTGTTTTTATTAAGTTGTTTTCTGTTTTCTTGCGGACAAGAAAATCAAGAAAAACAAATGGAAGAAATCATACAACAAGAATTAGCCTTAACGCAAAATTACACACATCGCCCGGCATTTGGTGCACAAGTTACCAAAAACGGATGCAAACTCATTATTGAAGTCGAGGGAGCACAAGATTATCGATTTACTGATAATACTGGACAATCAACCATGTTGCCTTTAAATTTTTTATTATTCAATGCCGGTAAAAAAAATGTCATCATCAAAGTCTACCCGAGAGATGGAGAAGACTATCTAACTAAATACGCTAACGCATCTGTTACCATATACCGAGCAGCCGACAAGGATACTTCTTTAAAAGATTATCAACAAATTGCCGACTTTAACTTGCCACAAGGGTTGGAAGAGCAAAAGTTACCTTATTATGAAGCTAAATTGATGATTGATGTCGATGTACCCTTTACTTACGATCAGGAGCTTGCTACATCTATTAATTTAAAAAATATCCCAAATATCGAACAAAAAATTGTCGAAAAATATAATCAAATTAGAACAATATGCATTAACAAAGATGAAATTAAGTACTATAAGGAATCTATACATGCTTCAGGTATTGTATCTAACACAACCTACGAAAATACTTATGAGGAAATAAAAAATTCATATAAAAGAAAGCCTATGCTAACCGATTCGGATTCTAGAATAACAAATCGCGAATTTTTGCCTATCGAAAACTATACTATACAATATTATGCCAATGGTAAAATTGTTGCACTTTGGCAAAAAAATCTATGTCCAATGCTTTATATGAAAGCTCGTGTAAAAAATGATGAAGGAGAAGAAAGAAATATAGAAGGAGGTCGACCTATATTCTTATATATGCCACAAGGTAGCAATGAGTTGAAGGTATGGTAATGATGAAAAAATCAATTAGCTTGTTTTTACTTAGTTTTTTTTTGTTTTCTTGCGGGCAAGAAAACAAAAAAAAACAAATGGAAGAATTAATACAAAAACAAGTATCTTTAACCCAAACCTATAATCATCGCCCAGCATTCGGTGCACAAGTTACCAAGAATGGTTGCAAACTTATTATTGAAGTAGAAGGAAGTACCGATTACAGATTCGTAGATAATACAGGTCAATCAAGCATGTTGCCTTTAAATTTATTATTACTTAATGCCGGCAAAAAAAATGTCATCATCAAAGTCTTCCCGAGAGATGGAGAAGACTATATAACCCAACATGCTAATGCATCTGTTACCATTTACCGAGCAGCCGACAAGGATACTTCTTTAAAAGATTATCAAAAAATTGCTGAATTTAACTTACCACAAGGGTTGGAAGAGCAAAAGTTACCTTATTATGAAGCTAAATTGGTGATTGATGTTGATGTACCCTTTACTTACGATCAGGAGCTTGCTACATCTATTAATTTAAAAAATGTTCCAAATATCGAACAAAAAATTGTCGAAAAATATAAACAATTAAGACAATTATGTATTGAATTCAAAGAGTTCGAGTTACATGATCAATTATTACATGAAGCAGGTAAATATTTTAATGTTTTATATAATAATACTTATGAAGAAATAAGCAAAAATATGAAAAAAGGAAAAATGGCTTTAATAGATAATGATTCTCGTGTGATAAAAAGAGAATTTATCCCTTTAGAAAATTATACTATTAAATACTATTCCAACGGTAAAATTGTGGCACTTTGGCAAAAAAATCTACGTCCGATGCTTTATATGAAAGTTCGTGTAAAAAATGATGAAGGAGAAGAAAGAAATATAGAAGGAGGTCGACCTATATTCTTATATATGCCACAAGGTAGCAATGCGTTAAAGGTATGGTAATGATGAAAAAATTAATTAGTTTATTTTTACTTAGTTGTTTTTTGTTTTCTTGCGGACAAGCACAAAAAACAGATAAACAAATAATTCAAGAAACTATGCAAGCAATTGAAGTGCCAAAGCAGTACAAGCAAGAACCGTTCTATTATGTCGGAATTTACAGCGCTAATATTAAATGGGAACTATTTGTTAATGATGTACAAATGTTTGCCCATTATCAAGGTAAAATTACCAGTCCCATTGTCCCATTAAACTATCGAATATTGGGCAGTGGTAAACAAAAAATAACCTTTCGCATTTATCCCCCGAATGGACAGGCTGTTTTAGGCAAATATGCCTCTTTTAGAATGAGATTATATTATAGAAAAAATTTTAGGGATCAAGAAATTCCTGAAATCCATATACTAAACTTCGAACTGCCTTATGAACAGACTAAAGATTTACCTTATTTTGAAAAATCGTTTGAATTTGAAGCGGAAGTGCCTTACCAAATGACAGGTTGGACAAAATCTAAAGATTTAACCAAAGTCCCCGATTTGGAACAAAAAGTAGTAAAAAAAATAGAAGAGTTGCGTACTATTTTAGAAAATAAGGATACAGAAGCTTACTTTCAAGCAGTCATGCCTAAATTGAAAGAAAAATTCATCTGTTTATATGCCACTCAAGAAGAAATTGAAAATTATTTTCAAGAATACTCTTTAACCAATGGGGAATATTCAAAGATATTTGATGATATACAAATTTTACCGATTACTGACTATCAGATAATACTTGAACCCAATAATCGGCTTGTAAAATTAAGACAAAAAAACGGTGATAGTTTTACAGACGGAATCAAATTTAAAGCAATTGTTAAAGAAGATAAAAAGGAGACTACTGGAAGTTATTTATTTCGTTTCCATATACCCGAAGGATCTGACGAATTAGAGGTAATAAGATAGGGTAATGATGAAAAAATCAATTAGCTTGTTTTTACTTAGTAGTTTTCTATTTTCTTGTGGACAAGCACAAAAAACAGATAAACAAATAATTCAAGAAACTATGCAAGCAATTGAAGTGCCAAAGCAGTACAAGCAAGAACCTGCCTATTATGTCGGAATTTACAGCGCAAATATTAAATGGGAACTATTTGTTAATGATGTACAAATGTTTGCTCATTATCAAGGTAAAATTACCAGTCCCATTGTACCACTAAATTATAATATACTGGGCAGTGGTAAACAAAAAATAACCTTTCGCATTTATCCCCCGAATGGACAGGCTGTTTTAGGCAAATATGCCGCTTTCAGAATGAGATTATTTTACAATAAAAATTTTAGGGATAATGAAGATCCTGAAATCCCTATACTAAACTTCGAACTGCCTTATGAACAGACTAAAGATTTACCTTATTTTGAAAAATCGTTTGAATTTGAAGCGCAAGTGCCTTATCAAATGACAGGTTGGACAAAATCTAAAGATTTAACCAAAATCCCCGATTTGGAACAAAAAGTAGTTAAAAAAATAGAGGAGTTGCGCACTATTTTAGAAAATAAGGATACAGAAGCTTACTTTCAAGCAGTCATGCCAAGATCGAAAGAACAATTTATCTGTCTATATGCCACTCAACAAGAAATTGAAAATTCTTTTCAAGAAGACTCTTTAACCAACGGGGAGATTTCAAAATTATTCGATAATATACAAATTTTACCGATCACAGACTATCAAATAATAATTGAACCCAATAATAGGATTGTAAAATTAAGACAAAAAGACAAAGATGATTTTTCTGACGGAATTAAATTTAAAGCAATTGATAAAGAAGATAAAAAGGAGATTACTGGAAATTATTTATTCCGTTTCCATATACCCGAAGGATCTGACGAATTAGAGGTAATAAGATAGGTATTCATGAAAAAATTAATAAACGTGTTTTTACTTAGTTGTTTTCTGTTTTCTTGCGGACAAGCACAAAAAACAGATAAACAAATAATTCAAGAAACTATGCAAGCAATTGAAGTGCCAAAGCAGTACAAGCAAGAACCGTTCTATTATGTCGGAATTTACAGTTCTAATATTAAATGGGAACTATTTGTTAATGATGTACAAATGTTTGCCAATTATCAAGGTAAAATTACCAGTCTCATTGTCCCACTAAATTATAATATACTGGGCAGTGGTAAACAAAAAATAACCTTTCGCATTTATCCCCCGAATGGACAGGCTGTTTTAGGCAAATATGCAACTTTTGATCTTCGGGGAGAATACTATCGGGATAAAAGGAATATGGAAAAATACGATTCTTTTTTGAATTTTAAATTGCCTTATGGACAGGTTGAAGATTTACCTTATTTTGAAAAATCGTTTGAATTTGAAGCGCAAGTGCCTTATCAAATAACAGGTTGGACAAAATCTAAAGATTTAACCAAAGTCCCCGATTTGGAACAAAAAGTAGTTAAAAAAATAGAGGCGTTGCGTACTATTTTAGAAAATAAGGATACAGAAGCTTACTTTCAAGCAGTTATGCCCAGATGGAAAGAACAATTTATCTGTTTATATGCCACTCAAGAAGAAATTGAAAATTATCTTCAAGAACACTCTTTAACCAATGGAGAGGTTTCAAAGATATTTGATGATATACAAATTTTACCGATTAAAGACTATCAGATAATAATTGAACCCAATAATAGGCTTGTAAAATTAAGACAAAAAAACTGGAATAGTTTTACAGACGGAATTAAATTTAAAGCAATCGATAAAGAAGATAAAAAGAAGACTACAGGAAGTTATTTTTTCCGTTTCCATATACCCGAAGGCTCTGACGAATTAGAGGTAATAAGATAGGTAATGATGAAAAAATTATATATTTTTACTTTTTAGTCCTTTATTTTGCCAAAAAAAGCTCGCATTTAACGAGCTTTCAATCTTTTACTATGGTTGACTTTTGCTATACTCTTTTAGGATTTCTTTTGCCGTTTTACCATCAAGTTTTTCTTCCAATATTTGCTGAATTTTAGCTTCATCACCTCCAGTTTCAAAACTAGCAGCTAAAACAATCTTCAATATTGCTTTTTTGAAATTATCGCTATCCTCTCCCTTTAAAGTTTCAGATATTTCTTTCATTGATGCTTGAAATGCTGACTTAGATGAAGCGTCAACTTTAGGTGAACCATCACCACATCCAACTAAAACAAAACTAACAACAAATACAGCTAGTAACTTCTTGAACATGTATAATTTCCTTTTGTTAATTGATTTTTTTTGTAATTATACACAATTAGCCATCGAAGGAATATCGATTATTTTCTCTAACAAAGATAAATAGGTAATAATGACCTTATCACTGTATTATCATCAAAGAAAAACGCAAATTCATGCACCAAATAGCTCGGTGGACCAAAATTAACACCAGTCAATCAGCCTCAACTGTTGGCTTAATATTTTAGGGAACTGCTTGTAATTGCGATTTATAACACTTTAATGTGCTTACAGGTTAAAAAATACAGATATAAACAGTTGCAAGGCTACTGCGTAACTAAATGTAGTATATCGCAGCTATCATCATAGACTGAATATGCTGTCGCACATAACCAAACAACCAAAGCTATCACTCTCCAATAAGTAACGCCACCATTTTTTAATAAATTAAATAAACCGACAAGAACCAGAATCGAATTTAAAAAATTAATTGAATAAATAAATAAGATTACGCTAATTCTAAACGATGTTGGAACGTGATATGCGTTGAAAATAAAAGTCATTGCAAAGAAAATTGCAGCTAAAATCACACTAAATAAAACACCGAACACCCAAAAAGTTACAGCTAGGCCTAGATCGCCTTTCACTAATCTCTTAAATATATTCATATCTATTTCTCGTGTATAAATAAAATACAATATACAGCCAAATACATTATTCACAAAATTATTTACGGGTGAATTTATGAATACTGATAACTCGAAAAGGCGAGCATCCTATATACTTTGTCCTCTTTATAAGGCTTTTTAGATGTGATTATGATTAATGAAAATTTTGTTAATGTGAAAATCAAAGATAGGTTTTAGAAAATTTATGAGTTAATAAACTGCGAAATTAATTTTTGCCTTACTTTGCACATACGTGGTGAATTTAGGTGGATTATTTGGCTTGGTCTACCGGATGTTTGTCTTGGGTTTTGCAGATTCAATGGCTTTTACGGTATTTTTTATTGCTGTATTAGAATATACCGTAACGACACCGTTAATAGATTGATGTTGTCAATTCTATAGAATCATATTAGATCGTGTAAAAATTCTAAAAATCAAGTAAAAATGGGATTTAATCTTAGTCGAGTATTGTGAGTCGTTGATGAAATGGCGTCCCCTACAGGATTCGAACCTGTGACCTACGGCTTAGAAGTGCCTTGACGTATTAAAATATATTAACTGAAAAACCTTAATAAACCTATAAACAACAAGGGCCAGCCACAACTTCGGTTAGTAGATTTTTATAAATTTTAGTATATATTAATTGATTTTTATGTCACAAATTGGTCACACTACTATATTTGTAACTTGCCCGCCTGCGGTATTCATCAACCCCAGCACACGCCCCTGCCGATGCAATTTTTTTGCTGTCACCCTCGTTTTCTAAAATTTTTTTATGTTTTCATAAATAAAATCAACTGGATTCATTTTTTACCGCCCTCAACGTATAGTAAAAACAAGTTTTTTTGGTTTTTTCATTAATTTTGTGATACTTGTGTTTAACATAAACCAGTTTAAATAAACGACCGGTTTCGCGTAATATCTCGCGCTAATTGCTGGCGTCGTATCAAACTGATTAAATCACCGTTTAATTTCGTGCTGGATTTTTATCGAGCGTTCGATATTGCCCGTCACTACAGACGGCAATAACGCGTTCTAGCTGTGATTTTGGGTTGGTTATTTACATGTCTGTTTACGATTACTTTTATTAATTGTTTGTTTTGGTGGAAAAATATCATCAATGGAGGTATTAACACCGGAGCTAACAAAAAAACCTGCAATTTTTCTACATGTTTCTAAAGCGACATCTCGTTTACCGGATTCATAGTGTGACGCACCTTGAGATACATTTAAAGCCTGCGCTAGGTTTTCCTGAGTGATATTAATTTTTTTCTATAATATTTAATTTTGTTCATAAACAATCCCCTAAATTTTATTACATAATGTAATCAATAATTGCAACAAATATTACATTATGTTGGTTGTAAATTTAATACATACTGTAATAATTTAAAAAATAAATGAGGATTACTTATGGCTAACACATGGCAAAATATAGTTAAAAACAGAATGAAAATTGTTGGCGAAACGCAAGAAAGTCTTGCGGAAAAATTAAATGTTACTCAGGGTAGCGTTGCTCATTGGTTATCAGGACGTAGGAAGCCCGATACTGATATTATTGCATCTATACTGAAGGCTGTTGGAATTAAGGAAATTACAATAAACGCTGATGGCTCAGCTATAGAAAACAATGCGAAAATTAAAAACAAAAAAAATAATTTTCTGGTTGAAGTTCTAAATATTACGGCTAGCGCAGGATTGGGCTACCTAAACTCGGATGTGAAGGAAGTGATTAAATTAATTGAATATGATTCGGAGCAGGCAAAAACGCTATTTAAAGGTGTGAACGCTGAAAATTTGAAAGTCATCAATATCAGTGGTGACAGTATGCAGGGCACGTTTGATAGCGGTGATGCAATATTTGTTGATGTATCTAAGCGGATGTTTGAGGGGGATGGAATTTATGTTTTTACATTCGGTCGTAATCTATTTGTAAAACGATTACAGGTAATTAAAAATGTTATTCGAGTGAAATCCGATAATCAGCTTTATGATTCGTGGGATATTAGCGAGGATGAAATTGATCAACTTTATATACATGGGAAAGTAATGCTTAGTCAATCAATGCTATTAAGGAAACATGGTTAATTTAATTATTATAATAAGGATTAAAAAATGCGAAGATTTATTTCAATTTTATCTATAATATTCATAATGTCTGGTTGTGCTAATTATAATTATAAAGAACATAATGAGCACTATTTCAAAAATAAAACTCACTTTTGCTCTAGACTAAATGATCAGAATGAATGTAAAAATGAAGGATGGGATGATAGCTTATTTTCGGCTATTAATCCCCAAAATAATACTTGGCAACTAATAACGCTCTATGGCGCATGGAGCGGATATCTCAATGTATTTTACGGGAAAATAGAACGAAATCAGGTTGATGAAGCGATTTCAGAAATAATAAACTTTATTCGATGGTCTCATCTCCCAGCGGATCAATTGCTTTCACAAAAAAATGATTATGAAAAAAATATAAAACTCAATGTAATAGGTACCGAATATCACATAGAAAAAGGCGTGCCATATGCAAGATTAGCGTATTATCCAAAATCTTATTTTATTCCTCTTTTTGTAGAAAACCATTATCTTATAGATGAATCAACAGCTCGCGAAATATTAATAAATTTATTGTTATGGAAAAAATCTACTGAAAATCAGTTTCAGTGAAAAAAATAACCGCTTCGGGGTTTATATAAAAACGAATGTATTGATGATTTTTTAAATATATAAGTTGTGGAATCTTATTTTAATAAAATATTGTTATATGAAGGGTGGATACAATGAAATTTGATAAAGAAAAAACCGAATTAGATAATCAAATTACAGAAGAAAAGCGAATAACTGATCATCAAATAAGAGAGTATCCGCTTGAAGTGATATATGATAAGTTTATTAGAAAACTAAAAGATGGCACAACAGAACTATTTGTTCCAGAATATCAAAGAAGCCTTGTTTGGAATGAGATTCAACAATCCAGATTTATTGAATCATTATTATTGGATATACCTATACCTTATATTTTTGCAGCGGATGTTGGAGATGGGAAAAATAAAGGGAAATTAGAAATTGTGGATGGAAGTCAAAGAATAAGGACAATTGTCAATTTTATTGACAATAAATTTACTCTAAAAGGATTAAAAAAATTAACAAAAGCAAATGGATTCAAATTCGAAGATTTTAGTGATGCGCGCCAACTTAGATTTCTACGAATTACTCTTAGAATGATTGAGTTAACAGAACTAGCAAAAGAAGAAACACGAAGAGATATCTTTGATAGATTAAACACTGGTGGCACTAAACTAACAGACATGGAGCAAAGAAGAGGCTCGTTAGATGGGCCTTTTATGCAATTTTTAGATAACTTAAGTCAAAATGAAATATTTAAAAAAATATGCCCTATATCAGAACGACGATCCGATAGAGCTGAAAATACAGAAATGTTACTTAGATATTTCGCATATAAAGATAACTATTTAAATTATAAAAAAAGTGTCAAAGATTTTCTTAGTGAATATTTAGATAAAATGAATCAGTCCTTTACAAAGGAAGAAGAGACAAAACTAACGAAACAATTTATTAAAATGTGCAGCTTTATCGATAAATATGTACCGAATGGATTTAGAAAATCTTCGACATCAAACACAGTACCAAGAGTTAGATTTGAAGTTTTGTCTGTTGGCGCATCATTAGCTCTGAAAATAAATCCTAAGGTTATTCCTTTAAATATAAATAAATGGATAACATCTGACGAATTTTTGATTCATACTAAAAGTGATGCGTCAAATTCAAGACCTAAACTTAGAGCAAGATTGGAATATGCTCGAGATAGATTTTTAAACAAGTGAAGAAATAGTAATGCAAAGTGCGATTTTGTTTAATGAAAGAAAAGAGGATATTAATAAATATTTAGATTTTTTATTGGATTCAATCAATAATAAAACTATTAGTAACGAAATATCCCACATTATGAAGGCTAATGGCTACTTAATGCTTTATAATTTAATAGAATCAACATTTACCGAAATTATAAATGATATTCATACAGCATTAAAAAATGAGAGAAATCTTAATATAGATAAATTAAAGCCATCTTTGGCAAAAAAGGCATGCTCACTTACTGATCGTGAATATTTAAAATCATATGGTAAAGATGGATATCGTAATATTAATTCAGTTATATTTAATAGCTGGTTGAACAACTATGAAAAGCTTGTCAGTAATGAAAAAAACCCTTTATTCTCTGGGAATATTGACGGAAAAATAATTAGAGAAATTGGTGATATATATGGCTTTAATCATAAAACATTAGATCGAGAAGATAATGCTATGTATGTTATATTGGGAATAAAAAAAGCAAGGAATTCGCTAGCTCACGGAAAAGAATCTTTTCTTTCTCATGGAAAACAAAAATCAATTGACTCGTTAAAGAAAGAAAAAGAACTTACAATCAATTATCTAGAAGAATTACTCAATGAAATCGCTAAATATATTAAGAATAAATTATATTTAAAAACCCAAAGCCGATAAATGATTCACTATGGATTGTCCAATAGCTTTGCCTAATTTAACAGGAACGGCGTTACCAATCATTTTTCCTACTGCTCTCATATTAATTTCGTTAGATTTACAAAAAACATAATTATCAGGAAAACTCTGCAAAACTGCAGCCTCCCTTAATGAAATAGCTCTATCCTGCTCTGGATGGCCAAATCTTCCATTTCCATATCCATAACAAAGTGTTGTAATTGTTGGACTTGGTTTATTCCACTCCATTCGTCCATATACTGCAGAGTATCCTTTCCCCGTTAATTTTTTGTGACATTCAAGTCTCAGCTCACTAGGCCAATCAAGCCAAGAACCACCCGGAACAGAATGTTTAATTCTTTTTTTATTTATTTTGGATAGCTTGCTTGCTCGGTGTAAAGCATCGGTGATACTTACTTCACCATCATTTATTTTAGGAAATTTACCTATGGCTTCTTTTACGGTTATAGGTTTATCTATTGATGGAGGTATAAACTCGACAGGTCCAAATCTTGATGCCAACAATACTTGTCGATATCTTTTTTGTGGTACTCCATATTCTAAACAATTAATTTTCTGTTCAAAAACATAATATCCTAGCTGTTTTAAAGAATATACAAAATCATTATAGACTGAATGCTTCACTACTTCGGGGACATTTTCCATTGTGACTATTTCTGGAAGAATGTCATTAATTAATCTTGAAAACTCATATAATAAAGGCCATTTTTTATCATTACTCTTATTTTTAGCTTGAGTATAATTTGAAAATGGCTGGCAAGGAGCACAACCCGCAAGAACTTTAATTTTCGCATTGCCAAAAAGTTCATTTAGATCATTAGAAGTTACTTCTTTAATATCTTTATTTATAAAAATAGAACTATTATTTTTTTCATAAGCATAACGACAAGAATTTTCTATATCAATTCCTGCAATTACATTCAAACCTGACTGTTGCATTCCATGAGTTAACCCTCCAACACCACAGAATAAATCTATAACCTTAATATTCATATTCGACCTTTTAAAAATTACTAATATTATTATAGCAATTTAATTTTAAAACCTCGAGTTTTTTCATACCTAAAATCCGCATATGGAATCTTTTTCCACTCAACATGAACAAAAAACAACCAGCTAAAATTACATTTTGTGATATAAACACATCAAAACAATCAACTTACCAAAAAAGTTAAACAAGACTACGAGTTATTTAGCAAGTTAAGAAGATTCAAATAGCTAGCTGAGGCATATGAAAGTACAGCGGTTTTGATTAGATAGTCGAACGGCGCGACTTTAAACCATGCGTCGGGACTGTGCGGTAACTCAATACAGGCGGTAAACAATCAAACTAAATGTCTTTTAGTAAGAGTTATATAGTTTGAACAAAATTGATGGTGGTCAACCCACCTTAACTGATGACCGAATAATTCGGGAACTTTCTATAATGCTAACACTAGAAAGTTAGTGTGTATGTATAGGTCAAGAAATACAGATGTAAACGGTTGCGAGGCTACTGCGATAGTGTAGCAATCAAATCAAAATAATACTAATCATCATAATCATTCAATTTTTTTGATTTCGTTTCTAATAAATTTTTCGAATGATGAATCTAGTGTAAAGCGACATTCGGTATCAAATGTACGCGGAAAACTACATTGAAAAATTAACCCCTTATTAATAAGCTTAATAACATGTTTAGGTATTTTTTCCGCTTCAAATGAAATGTATGGATAACCACTATGTAATAAATAAGCAATAACTTCTTTCTCAGATTTATTTAACGAATTAATTAATGATACTAATTCATTTCGTTCTTTATTTAACTGTTTTTTATTAGAAAAGTTTGTATGGAACTTTTTAAAATTTACCACTACAGAATAAATAAAACTGCACAAAATAAAACTGGTAGCAAAAACCGCTATTTCATAACTGAATGGAATTTTTACTTTTTCACTAAATTTAATTTGAATTTCGGTGGGAACTATAAAAAAAATACATAACGAAACAAGAACTATCAACATACTTTTCAATGAAAAAATATCCTTTCTAAAAATAGAAATAATAGTAACTAGCCAATCTGGCATAAATAAAAATCCTTGTTTTTACGTGGTTATACATATTCTAAATCCTTGTACGTGGTTGTCAAGGAAACCTGAGCGTGTTGCAGTATTACTCAGGCATATTCCTAAGCGCGTTTACAAGAGTTCTTACGAATACTGACAGCTCGGAAAGACGGCGCAATGCTACATCCTATTTGCCCTCCTAGCGAGGGCTTTTTACGAGGTGACTATGACTAATAAAGATTTTGTTAATGTGAAAATCAAAGATAGATTTCACAAGGATTACGAGTTAACAGACAGCGAAATTAAGTTTCGCCATCTTTTGCACATACTTTGTGATTTTAGGTGGATTATTTGGCTTGTTCTACTGGATGCTACAGATTGCTACGAGGTGAGTTATGCAATTACATAAATTGGTTGAAAATGGTTACGAAAGAGCTTGCTGCAATATGTTAAACAATATTGAAATGCAAGATGCTAAGGATGAATGGATTGAAAGCCGAGCCGAAGAACTAATTAAAAACTTTAGTAATGACAATGACTGGCAAATAGTAGAGTTAATCAACGTTAGGTTAGAAAACAATCCGGTAGATACTAACATTTATAACCAATTTATAACTGATATCTGTTATTCACAAGCAAAAACCGAATATAAAGAAAAATTCAATGAATGGAGATTTTAGAATGAGCGGAAACAAACTAACGGAATTGACTTTAACATTATCCAAAAAGTTAGAGCTAGGAAGCCCCAAGGGGATTCTTGATGTACTAAAAAATACAGCATTTAAAAGTAATGCTAATGACGATCAATTAACCGCCCTTTTAATTGTAGCTAATCAGTATTCATTAAATCCGTGGACTAAAGAAATTTATGCATTCCCTGATTCACGTAACGGTATAGTGCCAATTGTTGGCGTTGATGGATGGGCAATAATTATTAATCAAAATCCACAATTTGATGGTATGGACTTTGGCCAAGATGATGAAAAATGTACATGCAAGATTTATCGAGGAGATAGATGCCACCCTATCTCAGTGACCGAATGGATGAGCGAATGTAAAAGAGATAACGCTCAACCATGGAAATCTCATCCAAAGCGTATGCTAAGGCATAAAGCAATGATTCAATGTGCAAGGCTTGCTTTTGGTTTTGCAGGAATTTACGACCAAGATGAAGCCGAACGAATTATTGAAGGTTCAGCTACTGAAGTAAATACAGGTAAACAATCAGATGATAGACGTCCTGAGCTAATTAAGCTATGCGAAGATGAAGCTAAAAAAGGGTTAGAAGCTTTTGGCGCCTATTGGATGTCAATTAGCCAAGAAGATAGAAAAATCATTGGTAATGATGAAAAAGAACGAATCAAGGCATCATGTCCAGTTGAAGTAGAATTTAAAGAGGTAAATCAAGATGGCAACACTTTTAAATGAAGTTGAACAACGTACCGATGAATGGTTCAAGATAAGACTAGGAAAAGTTACCGCTAGTCGAATTAGTGACGTAATGGCGAAAACTAAAAGTGGATACGCCGCATCTCGTCAAAATTACATGGCTCAGCTGATTTGTGAACGACTAACTGAAACACCTGCAGAATCATACACTAATACAGCCATGCAACGTGGCACAGAGTTAGAGCCAACAGCCAGAGAGCTATATGTATTAAACCAATTTGATGCAATCGTTACAGAAGTGGGGTTTATCCCCCACCCTGCAATCGAAAATGCTGGTGCTAGTCCTGACGGACTGGTAAATGACGACGGGCTAATCGAAATAAAATGCCCTAACACATGGACGCATTTGGAGTTTATCCAGTCACTAAAACCCAAACGAGAATACATATTACAAATGCAATGGCAAATGATTTGTACGGGTCGCAAATGGTGTGATTTTGTGAGTTACGACAATAGATTACCAGATAATCTGAGTTTTAAATGTGTGCGAATTTATTATGACGAAAATTTAGCCTGCTAAATCGAGTTGGAGGTTATCCTGTTTTTGCAGGAGCTGGATGAAAAAATTAAACAAATAAAAAAATATAGCCGTTCCAGTGACGGTTTTTTTACGGAGTAAAACAATGACCAGATTAATTTTGAATATAACAGTGGGCTTGGCGGTTAATATTTATACGGAATTGTCTGGCTAGATGACGACTCATGGTTAGAACGTGGTGAATATGACGTAGCGCGTGGTGGGAACATAAAACATGCCACGACATACCGAATGAGTGTAAGCGAACAAATTAATTTTAGGAGGTTTAAATGTCTAAATTTATTGAGGTGACGGACGTTAAAGAGAAAACACTAGTGAATGTTGATAAAATTCTTTGCGTTTTAGATCATACCACAAACGCCTTTATTAGATTAGGTGGAGAAGTTGCACTTCCTGTCAAAGAAACCTACGAGGAAATAAAAGCCATGCTGGAGGTGGTTAATGGCTAGGTTTACGGGCACTTTTGTTCATACTGTAGAAAAAACTTACAAGTTCGAAATCGAAGCTGACGAGGCTAAATTGAGGGCGCAATCATGTATTCCTGAAATGCTCGATTGTGACGGTCGTTGGAAGGAGCGAGTTGATTTAGTTTGCTGGGGCGAGGTCAAGGAAATTACGACTAAAACAAACGTTCGCCACGACCCGTCTGGTGAATATGACTATCTGTGTGATTATAAATTAAAGCTGATTGAGGAATGATTATGAAATATTTTAGCTACGACCATCACGGTAATGGCGTTGAATATCACGATACAGCAGAAGAAGCAAAAAATTATGCTCAAGAGTGCTTGGATTCATATACGCAAAATGACAACCTTGATGATATTGATATTTGTTGGGGTGAAATAAAAGAGGCGGTGCACTCAAATAATGCTGTTCTGGAATTAAAACCAACCAATTATTGGACTGAAAAAAAAGAATCGCTCCTCTTAGTGCTTGAGGAGATGCACAAGATAATGGAGAAGGAGAGAAATTCTTATCCTCGGACCAAACAATTCAACAACCGGAGAGTAACAATGGCAATTAATACATTGACAGCAACAGGAAATGCCGGACAGGATGCTATATTACGATATGCACAAAACGGCACCGCGATTGGTGAGTTTAGTTTACCTGTTAAGTTCGGATATGGTGACAAACAAAAAACCGCATGGCTTAAATGTGTAATGTGGGGGAAGCTTGCAGAAGGTTATGCTCCGTATATCAAAAGGGGCGATTTGGTTGCAGTTAGCGGGGAGTTCTACATTGAGGAGTGGCAAACTGAGGGGGGGTTCACTCAAAACCATGTTTACGAGTTTCACAAATTCAAACCACTAAAAAAATAAACGCAGAACAAGACCAACAAACACCAAACACGCAACTATCGCCACCACCTGCAATGGAATTTGATGACAATATACCGTTCTAATTCTAATTAAAGGAGTGCTGTATTTATGAACATAAATAACCCCGTCATTGACGTTTGCCGTGGCTCTCGTATGTTCTATTTTGATAAACGAAACGAGAGTCACATTTTGTGTGACGGACGAACATTAGAAATCAAACCGGATGCTCAGCTAGATTTTACAAACCTGCCTTTTCGAGATGAAATGTTTTATTTTATTTAGTTTGTTTCGCCCCCCTCACTTAATTAAAGTTGGCCAAGAAAGTTGGCTTGCAAAAAAATATGGCCAGCTCGATAAATTAACGTGGCGAGAAGATTTAAAAGCCGGATTTAGTGAATGTTTCCGCATACTCAAAACAAATGGCACATTGATTTTTAAATGGAATGAAACAGATATACCAGTTAAAGATATTTTATTACTAACTGAATACAAGCCCTGTTTGGCCACATTAGCGGTAAACGCTCCAATACACACTGGATATCGTTTATTAAATAAAAATTTAGGAAATGATAATGACCAAACAATTAAAACCCTGCCCGTTTTGTGCTAGTACAAATTTCTTTATTGAAGGCGGTATAGGCAACGGAAGTGAACAGTAATACATTAAAAAAATATCAAACTCAGCTAAAAAAATTAAAATCTAAACAGGACGTTGTAGGGGCAGAATTGGAGGACTGTCAACAACGTTACAACCAGATTAAAGCCGAAATTTTAGAAACTCAAACGAAAATCAACGAGCTATCACGCAACAATCAATTAATAGTTAGTGAACATGCAACTATTAGAGTGCTGGAGCGTGTTTTTGAAGTAAATTTAGATGAAATTAATCAACAAATAATTGATGACGTTCTGCCAATTTATACAAAATTGGGGGACGGGATTATACTAGTTAAATGCATTGATATGCGTGCGGTAATAAAAAATGGAGTTATAGACGAGAGCAAGAAAAATAATAATAATGTTATTCGGCTGGCTCTTGTTAATGACAAAAAGGAGTTAAAGAAATGTCATTATCAAAGAGAGGTGGCGTCTATTATCTCGACATCCGCAGTCCAAGCGGTGAAAGAATTAGACGATCTACTGGGGTAAGCGATAAAAAACTTGCTCAGGAGTACCACGACAAAGTAAAACACGAGCTATGGTCTATTAGCAGACTGGACAAACGTTTGGAGCGTACATTCGATGAGGCTCTCCTATTATTATTGAATGATGGAAAAGATCAAAAAGATTACGCAACGAAAGTCCGACATGCCAAATATTGGCGACCTATTTTTGGCGGTAAACCGTTATCATCCATTACTGGTGAAATGATATGTAATAATTTACCGACACATAATGCCAAAAATAAGGCACCACTGGCTCCGGCTACGATAAATAAATATCGCAAAACCATACTCAGAGCGTTAAGTTCAGCCCAGAAAAACAATTGGATCGCATCCGTTCCGTATGTCGGGAAACAGAAAGAGCCTAAGGTTAGGGTTAGATGGGTAAAGAAGCCGCAGGCTCAAGAGTTGTTAAAAGCCATTTCCCTAAAATGGTTAAAGGACGTTTGCCTATTTGCCCTATTAACGGGCGCAAGACGCACCGAAATTTTAACCATGACGTGGGATAAAATAGATTCTAACAATAAAATAGCAATAGTCAGTAATGTCATTGCAAAAAACGAAAAAGCCAGGTCTTTACTGTTAAATGACGAGGCAATAGCGTTATTAAAAAGCCGACGGTTGATCGATAAAAACTATGTGTTTGTAAATTCGAAAAACAATCATATCAATGATATTGATCGTCGTGCGTTTAATCGTGCTACTGAAAAATGTAATATCGATGATTTTCATTTTCATGATTTACGTCACACATGGGCGAGCTGGCATGTTCAAAGCGGAACTCCTCTATTTACTCTAAAAGAGTTGGGAGGCTGGGAAACACTGAAAATGGTGAAAAAGTATGCACATTTGAATACTGATCATTTAAGCCAATTTTCAAATGCAGTCACAATTTGGTCACAAAACATTAATAAAAATAATCAAGACTTAAACTTGGCGGTGTAACTCGTTGATTATCTTATGTTTAATGGCGTCCCCTACAGGATTCGAACCTGTGACCTACGGCTTAGAAGGCCGTTGCTCTATCCAGCTGAGCTAAGGAGACATGTTATCATTGATTTGTTGATTTAACGCTGTGTATTATATAAAGCTATTTCGATCCGTCAATGATTTTTAGTCGTTTGTCTGCTTAGATTATCAAAATATCATCAATTTATCGTTTTATTTGTCTATATTTGCTAATCGTTATAACGGTATTTTTAGGTTATCTGTTTATCGGTTTTATTTAACTTCTATCGATCACTTAAACATTTTCCATTTGGAAATTTTAATTCTAAATTTCTATCTGCTTATTCTTTCCGCCTGTTTTTAAATTTTTTCGAATTAAGTTTAATTGTGATTGATATTTATTTAGCATTGGCTATCTGCGCTTTTAACATAGCAAGCCTGCTTTGTCCTTGTTGCATATTCTTCTCAGGGGATAATTTTGTTCGTTCATCCGTCCAATTGAGATCATCTTGAGGGAGTTCCAGCAAAAAACGGCTTGGCTCTACGTAAACTGTTTCGCCAAATTGTTTGCGCTGACGACTAAAGGAAAAAGTGAGTTCTTGTTGTGCACGGGTAATGCCAACATAAGCAAGACGACGCTCCTCTTCTATATTGTCCTCATCAATACTGTTTTGATGCGGTAAAACGCCTTCAGACATGCCGACCAAATAGACATAAGGGAATTCTAATCCTTTAGATGCATGAAGTGTCATAAGCTGAACTTGATCGAGTTCTTCTTCAGATTCGTTACGTTCTAGCATATCCCGTAAGGTAAATCTTGCTACGGCTTGTTCAAGTGTCATACCTTCGTCAATGTCATCACCCTGTAACATATCATTTAACCAACTGATTAATTGCTCTACATTGCGCATTCGCATTTGTCCTGCGGTTGGTGAAGGTGATGTTTCATAAATCCAACTTTCATAATGGATTCCATGCAGTAACTCGTGAATAGCTTCCATGGGTTCATTATGGGATTTTTGAATTAGTGAATCAAACCATTGAATAAAGAGTTGTAGCGTTTCCATTCGTTTGCCAGATAATACTTCCGTAAGTCCCATATCATGACTTGCTTGATATAAACTGACAGCTCGATGATTTGCCCATTCCCCTAGTTTTTGGATCGTTACTGGCCCTATTTCACGTTTTGGCGTGTTGATAATGCGTATGAACGCATTATCATCATCGGGATTTGTCAATAATCGCAAGTAGGCCATGAGATCTTTAATTTCAGTTCGAGCAAAAAAGGAAGTCCCCCCCGAAATTCGATAAGGAATCCGGTATTGCATTAACATTTTTTCAATCAATCTGGCTTGATGATTTCCACGATATAAAATTGCATATTGACCATATTGACTGTTATTCGCAAATCGATGACCAATTAAATCATTGATCACCTTTTCCGCTTCGGACTCTTCGCTATCGGCAGAGATAACTTTAAGCTCTTCACCATAACCCAGTTCTGAAAATAGTTTTTTTTCAAATATATGGGGATTATTTTCAATTAAAATATTGGCAACTTTTAAAATTCGCCCGGAAGATCGATAATTTTGTTCGAGTTTTATAACTTCTAGATTAGGAAAATCTTGTTGGAGTAAAACTAAATTTTTAGGGCGGGCTCCTCGCCATGAGTAGATCGATTGATCATCATCGCCTACAACAGTAAATTTGGCTCGATTACCGACTAATAATTTAATAAATTCATATTGACTGGTATTAGTATCTTGATATTCATCAATGAGTAGATAACGAACTCGATTTTGCCATTTTTCTCGAACTTCTTCATTATTTTTTAATAATAAGGTAGGCAATAAGATAAGATCATCAAAATCCAATATACTGCAAGCTTTTAATTGTTTTTCATAAAGCTGATAACAATGAGCAAATAATTTTTCTTTATTGGTTTGTGCCCTAGCCATGGCTATTGTTGAGTCGACAATATCATTTTTCCAATTCGAAATAGTTGAACGTAGTTGGTTAATGAGATCTTTATCGCCATCTAACCATTGTTGAGTTAGTTCTTTGAGTAATGCCGTTTGATCATGATCATCAAATAAAGAAAAGTTAGCTTTAATGCCAAGATGTTTATATTCTCGACGAACGATATCCAAACCCAGTGTATGAAAAGTCGAGATTTTAAGCCCTCTTGCCTCTTGTTTGCTGAGTGATTGAGCAATACGCTCTTTCATTTCACGCGCGGCTTTGTTGGTAAAGGTTACAGCAACAATGTGGCGTGGCAAATATTCCTTAACACGAATTAAGTAAGCAATTTTGTTTATTATAACCCGAGTTTTCCCCGAGCCTGCACCGGCTAAGACCAGGCACGGGCCAGAAACATATTCAACAGCTTGTTGCTGACTTTTATTTAACCGCACAGAATTTAAACCTTTATGAAAATGGCTTAATAGTATATAACGATTTGCTCGTCACCTGCAATTATGCTTGATTTTTAAACAAACATAACAACAGAATGACGCTGGCAATGTTACTGAATAAAGTTCAAAGCTTGTTCGACAACTTCAATCCCTGCCCCTTTTTTATGTGCATTTTCGCTAAGATAGCGTCGCCATTGTTTTGCACCTTTTTGTCCATTAAAAATACCCAATGTATGGCGCATAATATGGTTAAGTTGAGCACCTTGTAAAAGTTGTTGTTCAATATAGGGATAAAGGCAACGTATTGCCTTTATTGGATCTATGGGTTGCGTATCTAAACCAAAGATTTGGGAATCAATGTGTGCTAATAACATGGGATTCTGATAGGCTTCTCGTCCCACCATGACGCCATCAACATAATTTAAATGGTGTTTTATTTCGTCGATCGTTTTAACACCGCCATTGATGGCTATGGTTAAGTTAGGATAATCTCGTTTGAGTTGATAAACTCGTTCATAATCAAGTGGCGGAACTTCACGGTTTTCTTTAGGGCTAAGTCCCGATAACCATGCTTTACGTGCATGTACAATAAACGTGTTAGTATAAGGTAGAACTGTTTCAATAAATTGGCATAAAAAAGCATAGCTATCAAAATCATCGATCCCAATTCGAGTTTTAACCGTTACAGGAATATCGATTTGTTCTTGCATTGACGCAACACATTTGGCCACGAGATCCGCATTTCCCATTAAGCACGCACCAAACATGCCATTTTGAACGCGATCTGAAGGGCAGCCAACATTAAGATTTACTTCATCATAACCATGATTTTGAGCTAATTTAGCGCACTGTGCTAATGCATTGGGATCACTTCCGCCAAGTTGTAAAGCAATAGGATGTTCATCGACATTAAAATCAAGATAATTCCCTTTACCAAATAAGATTGCTCCTGTTGTTACCATTTCGGTATACAGTAAAGTTTGTTTGGTC
Source organism: Gilliamella sp. G0441 (assembly GCF_050589305.1). NCBI lineage: Bacteria > Pseudomonadati > Pseudomonadota > Gammaproteobacteria > Orbales > Orbaceae > Gilliamella > Gilliamella sp. G0441. Next base: position 21,776 of record NZ_JBNRJF010000005.1, read on the forward strand.
AATATCCGATGAAAATACCGACAATGTTTATCGGTCCAATCTAACATGGGTGCTACAGAAAATTTATTTAGTGTTGAATTCATTGATATACCAGTATTAATAGAGGAATTGAATTTTTAATAGAGTATATAGGATTTTTCATCCTATTCTTTCATTTACTTTAGGTTAGTTCTGTTTTTAAGAATCCCTAACTTATTGAATAACTGAATTTTAGATTAATCACTTTTGAGTTATTTTATCATAAAAAAGCGTTTTGCTGATGAAGTTTTTCACTAATATTAAACGTTGATAAATAGAAAATAATTTCTTCATAGGATTAACAAATCTGGCATGTAGTCTCCCCTATTTTATCCTATGAGTAAATATTTTATCTCAAAGGGTAAAATAATTTAGTTAATGCAATCAATTTAAAATCATTTTAGAAATTTTATCGTAGATACTTTCAGTTCTGTAACTTTTTATTATATTTTTAGCATAATAGTTGAAAAAATATCCCCTAAAGAAATATAACTCACTTAACAAAAAACCTCGTCAAATGGCGAGGTTTTTATATTTCACATAATAACTGAGTAATTTATTCTACGTTTTCACTATCTGTATTCGAATCAACTTGTTCAGACGATTCTTGTTTATCCATTTCTTGTAAAGTCTTCGAACCTTCTAATGAAGAAGTTTTGATATCAGAAACTGTACCCATTTCGTTAAAATAAATAGAATAAGTAATTTGGCTGACACTGCCATGCTGTGGTTGTTGACGGAAAACATAGTACCAAACATTATCACCAAAAACTGACGTTAACATAGGTGATCCCATTATAAATACGACCTGTTCCTTCGTTTGTCCAACTTTTAGTAAATCAACTGCATCTTGTGTCACATAATTACCTTGATTAATATCTGGTCTATAAACCAAACGATCGATGGTTGAACAACCGGTTAACAAAATACTTGTCACAATTGCAAGCGAAGTAAATTTACGTAACTGCATTAAACTTAATCCATTTTGAAAATACAATGTTACCTATTATCGCTGATATTTTAACTAAGCGCTAGCCAAAATAATAAATTCTTTATAAATTATGTAATAAATAGGTAATGTTAATTAGATAAAGGTATTTATTACTTGACATTTATCTTGGTATCTACAAACTTAATAAAGTTTTAACATATATTTATAAACTACAACTCAAAAGGTAAAAAATGAAATTAGAAACGATAAATCAAAAAGCAAGTTATGCTATTGGATTACAAATTGGTCAACAATTAAAGGAATCGGGTTTAAATGATTTAGATCTTGACGCATTAAAATCTGCAATGCAAGACGTTTTAGCCGATAATCAGCCAGCGTTACCATTACATGAATTACATGATGCATTACGTCATATGCATGAAAAAGCCACAGAAGAAAAAGCAAAACAAGCTGAAAAAATTGCACAAGCGGGTAAAGATTTTTTAGCAGAAAATATCAAAAAAGATGGCATTAAATCTACTGAATCAGGTCTACAATATGAAATTATTACCGAAGGTACTGGCGCTTTACCTAAATCAACAGACCGTGTTCAAGTTCATTATACGGGACAATTGATCGATGGAACTGTTTTTGACAGCTCTGTACAACGAGGACAACCAGCTGAGTTTCCGGTTAATGGCGTTATCCAGGGGTGGGTTGAAGCATTACAGCTGATGCCTGAAGGTTCCAAATGGAGACTTTATATTCCTCAAGAACTTGCTTATGGTGCGCAAGGTGCGGGCGGCTCAATTCCACCCTACAGTACTTTGATTTTTGATGTTGAATTACTAAAAGTTTTATAAAATGATTGGACGCATTTAAGCGTCCTTTTTTAATCCAATTTTTGGCAGAAAAATACACGTCAATAGCAATAATCTTTTAACGTTAACTACAGCTGAAATTAAGAACAGCGACAATCATATTCCATCCCAAATATCATTAACGATATATGAGAATGCTCATTTAAATTATTACAAAACGTTATTTAAATTATGGCATTTTAATTGTTGTGCAGTGTATAAGTATTATGTTTTCCGATATAATATTTAAATTATATCAAAAAAAGATAAGGAAAATTTTATGTCAACAAACCTCATCCGTATCGCTATTGCTGGCGCAGGTGGAAAAATGGGACGTCAATTAATTCAATCTGTGGCACAAATCGAAGGGTTAACTTTAGGTGCTGCATTTGAAAGACAAGGTTCTTCACTGATTGGAAGCGATGCTGGTGAACTTGCTGGAATAGGGATTTGTGGAGTCACTATCACGGATAATTTAGAACTCGCCAAGGATCAATTTGATTTGTTAATTGATTTTACCCGACCAGAAGGTACGCTTGCTCATTTAAATTTTTGTGTTGAACATAAAAAAATGATGATCATCGGAACTACAGGTTTTGATGATGCAGGTAAGCAAGCTATTACGGATGCTGCAAAAAAGATTGCCATAGTTTTTGCTGCGAATTTTAGTGTAGGCGTAAATTTAGTCCTTAAATTACTTGAAAAAGCCACAAAAATCATGGGCGATTATACCGATATCGAAATTATTGAAGCTCATCATCGTTATAAAGTCGATGCCCCATCGGGTACGGCTCTTGCAATGGGCGAATCGATAGCGCAAGCTTTAAATTGTAATTTGAAAGATCGTGCAATTTATTGTCGTGAAGGTCATACCGGTGAAAGACCAAAAGGGGCAATTGGTTTCTCAACCATTCGAGCGGGAGACATTGTTGGTGAACATACGGCGATTTTTGCCGATATAGGCGAACGTGTTGAGATTAGTCATAAAGCATCTAGCCGTATGACATTTGCCAACGGCGCTGTCCGTGCTGCACTATGGCTTGCAAAACAGCCTGTTGGACTCTACGACATGCGAGACGTATTAAATTTGAACAATTTATAAATAATGGCTATGTCAGATGAAGATTGGATGCAATATGCATTAACACTTGCCAAGCGAGCTGAATCCTTAGGGGAAATTCCGGTTGGTGCCGTGATTGTCGATCAAGATAATCAAGTTATTGGTGAAGGTTTTAACCAATCGATATTGACCCATAATCCGACTGCTCATGCGGAAATGCTTGCTATCGAGCAAGCAGGTAAATTTATCAATAATTATCGTTTAATCAATACGACGCTTTTTGTCACACTAGAACCCTGTATTATGTGTGCTGGTGCAATAATCCATAGTCGAATTAAACGAGTGGTATATGGAGCAAGTGATTATAAAACGGGGGCTGCTGGCTCGTTTATTAATATTCTATCTTATCAAGGAATCAATCACGTTGCGCAAGTGCAAGGGGGCGTGTTAGCTGATGAATGCAGCTTGCTACTCAGTCAATTTTTCAAAAAACGTCGCTTAGAAAAAAAAGCAGCCAAGATCGATGCTAATAAATTGCTCAATAAAAGTATGCTTTAATTAGCATCCGGTTATCAAACCTTAAACTTAGCAGATAAAAAGAAGCTTGGTTATTCTTTTTATCAATGAAAATTGTTAAAATCTAATTTAATTTTTAAATTTTTTGAGTATTAGTAATGAAGAAACACACTTTAGACATGATGATATCAACGGATGATATTCAAAAACGGATTAAAGAACTAGGACAACAAATTAGCCAAGATTATAAACATAGCCAAAATGAGCTTATTTTAGTTGGTCTGCTACGTGGTTCGTTTATTTTTATGGCAGATTTAAGCCGTGCAATTACTGTCGGTCATGAAGTTGATTTTATGACAGCATCAAGTTATGGTAATGCAGTTGTCAGTAATCGAGACGTCAAAATATTGAAAGATTTGGATGAAGATATTCGTGATAAAGACGTGTTAATTGTTGAAGATATTATTGATACCGGTAATACGTTAAGTAAAGTCATGGCTATTTTGAAATTACGCCATCCTCGTAGTATTGAGATTTGTACGCTTTTAGACAAGCCTTCCCGTCGTGAAGTGGCTGTACCGGTAAAATATATTGGTTTTTCAATTCCTGATGAGTTTGTCGTTGGTTATGGTATTGATTACGCTCAACATTACCGCCATTTACCTTATATTGGTCAGGTAACATTGCTTGAAGATTAAATCAAAATTGATGAAAATCTACTAAATTTAATTTAGTAGATTTCTTTGAAACTAATGCACATTAATGCATTAATCAACCAAAATCGACAGCTTCATCATTAAAAATTAATTACTAATCGTTCTGCATTTCATGAAATAAAAGTCATGTAACCTATTAATCGCAATTTTTGAACATATGTCTATTGTTCCGAAAAATAGCCTTTTCGCTAATACAAAGAGGCTTAAATATTAGGTTTTCGAAATGAGTTAAACTTTTTAGATAAAAATTATTTAAATCTGTTATTCATTAGAACGTGTCTTTCACTATCACTGCTTTCAAGCATCAATCAAAGCGTTAAATTTTTTAATGCCTGATTGAAGCTTAATTTTAGATTGAAAACATCAGCTAACAATTCTAAAATTAAGAAAAAATATTGAGTTATGTAAAAATAATTTTATTTAATCTTTTATAAAATTAGATTTACAAATTTAAGATAAAACTTTTTAGAGAAATTTTTATCCAATAAATCTTAATTTTCATAGCATTTCATAGACGATCAAACATTAAATATGGTAAATTTGTTATCTAAACAAGCCTATATACTCATTCAAATAATAATTATTAAACTTTAAAATATCGAGGTTTTTGTGTCACGATTTTCCTGTTCATTTTGTTTACTTTTAGCAGTAACACTTGTTTCAGCATCGAGTTATGCTGACATGAAGTTATCTATTAAGGGGTTATCAGGGGAACTTGCTGACAATGTTGATGCTCGCATTTCGTTAATCACTCCCGATAAAGTCAGTGACACACCAAATTTCAAACGCTATTTTGAAAGTGAAGCCCAAAAAGCACTGCGAGCTTTAGGTTATTATAACCCTATATTTCAATATGATACGAAAAATCCTAAAATACTGACTGTGACCATTTTACCGGGTGAACCGGTAAAAATTAAACAATTAAATATCAGTATTGATGGCGAAGGCAAACAAGATGAAGATTATCAAAAATTGCTTGATAATAATCTGCCTAAGACTGGCGATATCTTAAATCATGGAACTTATGAGTCTTTCAAAAAAAGTCTTCAAAATTTAGCCCTAAAAAAAGGGTATTTTGATGCAAATATGACTAAGCATCAATTAGCCGTATCGACTGACTACCACCAAGCTTTTTGGAATATTGATTTCGATACAGGTCAACGCTATAAATTTGGCAAAATTGATTTTCACAATACAAAAATTAGAGATGACTATTTGAAAAACATCGTCCCTTTTAAAGAAGGTGAAGAATATACTGCCGAGCAATTATCGCTATTCAATAAACGATTAGCCTTAACAAATTGGTTTAATTCTATTGTGGTCTCTCCTGATTTTCCTCATGTGACAAGTGATAAATCACTTCCTATTGATGTTATTACCACGCCTCGAAAAAAAAATAATATGGATTTAGGGCTTGGTTTTTCAACAGATAACGGAGTACATGGCAAAATAGGTTGGAATAAACCTTGGATAAATAGCCGAGGACAAAGTTTTCAAAGTAATCTATCACTTTCATCGCCGGAACAACTCATTACAATGAGTTATAAAATACCATTAAAAAAATCGCCTCTTGAACAATATTATACTATTCAAGGTGGTTACAAAAAGATTGATAATAATGATACCTATTCACGATCTTACACATTTGGTGTTGTCAGAAATTGGGATAACTTTGAGGGATGGCAAAGCGCACTAGGTTTGAATATGTTGCGAGATAATTTTACTCAAGCAGATTCAAGTTTTAAAACTTTTTTATATTATCCTTCTCTTAGTTTTTCCAGAATTCGAAGCGATGGTAACGTCCTTGCAATGTGGGGAGACTCCCAACGTTATTCAGTTGAAGCGGCTGGTGAAGCATTAGGTTCTGACATCAATTTAATTCGTTTTCAGGCTCAACAAACTTGGATTCGTTCGTTGTATAATTCTCACCGATTTATACTACGTGGCAACTTTGGCATCATACAAGCGAGTAATTTTGATCGTGTGCCACCATCCTTCAGATTTTTTGCTGGTGGGGATCGTTCTATACGTGGTTATAGCTATCAATCCATTTCCCCTGAAGATAAAAATGGTAAATTAAAAGGTGCCTCTAAACTTATAACTGGATCATTCGAATATCAATATAATATTACCGGTGCTTGGTGGGGGGCAGTTTTTGTTGATACTGGCGAGGCGATTGATAAAGTTGATAAAACTAAATTTTATACAGGCAGTGGTATTGGGGTGCGTTGGGCTTCACCGGTTGGACCAATAAAATTTGATTTAGCGACGCCGTTAAATCGAAAAGATACTGGTTCTGTTCACCTATATATTGGTTTAGGAACTGAATTATAATATGGCTAAAAATCCAATCAGAGAAAAAAAAATAAAAAAAATAAAACGTATACGTAAATGGAAAAAACGAAGTATTGTGGTTTTATCCATTTTTGTATTTTTAATTCTATCTATTGTTATGATGCTTTACACCAGTTTGGGTGTAAAAATCACGACCTTCATTTTAGAAAAAAGCCTTCCTGAACTAAAAATTGAGAAAGTAGAAGGCACGTTAAGTGATTTACATATTAACGGAATGAGTTTAGAACTACCTGGTATCGATATTAAAGTTAATGATGCATCATTAAAATTATCTGGATTGTGTTTGATAAAAACTAAAGTTTGCATTAACAATTTTGAAACTGATGGTGTAACTGTCTCGATTAATACTGAAAAATTGAGTAAAACGCCTGACGAACCAATTGACCAAAAGAGTGAACTGATTAAAACCCCAATTCCAATTGAATTAAAAAAAACACATTTAACAAATATTAAAGTTAACGTGAACGATATGCAATTTAGCTTGACCGATTTGACTGGTGAAGCAACTTGGGTAAATGAAAAAATCTATGTATTTCCAACGGTAGCCAAAGATTTAAGTGCTATTTTTGCTGATCAAACTCAAGATACCTTGGTCACTCACTCCGTTGAGGATAATATCCCTCTTAATCAAAAGATTAATCAATTATTTAATCAACCATTAATTGAATCTCTTCCGGAAATTAGTATTCCACTGAATATCAATGTAAATCGCCTGACTGGCGATAATTGGCTACTCCATATTGGAGGACAAGATTATCGATTCAATCAAGTCACCATTCAAACTGAAATCAAGGATAATCATATTATTGTTCAACAGGTTGATACTGATGCCAAAACACCTTTTGTCAATGGACATGCTTTTGTTTCAGGAAAAATTACACTTGGAAATGATTGGCCTTTAGATGCTTTAGTTAAAGTTAACACGGCAAACGATCAACTTGATGGAAAGTTCTCTGGCAAACTATTTGGCGTATTGGCAACTAACCTGTCGATTAAAGGTGTTAACAACGTTAGTCTTAATGGAAATATCAATTTTATCGAAAACTATCTGCCAGTTATGGTAAAAATTAACGGCAAGCATATTCAATGGCCAATCGAAGGTAATTCAGTCTATCAATTGAACAATTTTGATTTATCGATAGATGGTAATGTGCAACGTTATAAATTAGTAGCTAATGGTGACATCAAAGGACAAAATTTGCCTGACACATCCTTTGATTTTTCTGGAAATGGAACAAATCAATCCGCAACATTTGATCGTGGCATGATAAAATTTCCACAAGGCAAAATCGATATTTCTGGAAATATCGATTGGCAAAAAGCACTTCAGTGGGACAGCAGTATAACGTTGTCCAATGTTGATATCACCAAAGAATTCCCCGATTTTCCAATTCGATTAAATGGTAAACTGAAAACTACCGGTATGTTTGAAGGCAATAAATGGCAATTAAATCTGCCTATTTTTCAGTTAAAGGGAAATATCAAACAAGCCAATTTTGCATCAAACGGAAATGTACAAATCAATTCCCAAAATGTTATCAATGCTAAAAACTTCGAAATTTTATGGGGAAAAAATAGAATTAATATTGATGGAGCTTCTGATAAAGGAAATTTAGAAGCAAAAATTAACCTAGCATCGCTTTCATTATTCTTAGATGATTTACAAGGTACCATTGCTGGAAATATAAAATTCAATGGTGATATTAATGATCCGATTATCAATACCAATCTTACTGTTAATAAATTAATGTTACAAGACATATCAATTGCATCGGCAATGATTAACGGAAAAGTTAAATATCAACATCAAGTTAGCGGTCAATTAAAGATAACTGGTCAAAACATTTCACTGCCTAATCAGATCATAAAAAAAGCAAATATTGACCTTTCTGGAAATGAAAATCATCATATATTGGATATCAATCTTGCTGGTACCCCTGCCTCATTTTCCACCAAGCTCATTGGCGAAATTAATAATAATCGGACTAAATGGGTTGGTAATGTCTCACAAGCACTCTTAACGTTAGGTGAGAAAAATCATTGGCAATTAACTAAATCATTACCTTTGTCTTATGATATTACCACACAGATTCCCACCATTGATGCACATTGTTGGCATAATAATCAATCAAGTATTTGTTTAGATAAAGCCTTATCATTAAAACCAAATACCGAAACAAGTATAACCTTAAAAGATATTGATCTTGCTAAGCTTCCAATTCCAAATGATGGTGAAACTAAAATTACAGGTACCATCAATGGACATGCAGATATTAAATTTACAAGTAATAACAAAATACCGACTATCAAAGCAAATATTAAAGGCGACAAGGTATATGTACAGCAAATGATTACATCACAATCATTACCTATCCCTTTTGATATATTTAATATCAATGCTGAATTTAATGAACAACAAGCCAATTTAGATTGGCTATTTAGTTTAAAACAATTGGGAAAAATCAGTGGTAATTTAACAATTATCGATCCAATTGAACAAAAAAAATTAAGTGGGCAATTAAATATTGATCATCTCGCTTTAGCCATCATCAATCCATTACTGGATAAAAATGATTATGCTAAAGGCGCCATCGATGGCTCAGTGAAGTTTTCTGGATCATTAATGGATCCCTATTTAACTGGTGGTATTGACTTACAACATAGCGAAATTAAATCTAGCCAACTTCCTATCGATTTGAAATCAGCAAAACTTAATATTGATTTCAATGGTAAATCATCCACTTTAAAAGGGACATTAACCACTCAGTCAGGCAATATAAATATCAATGGTAATGCCAGTTGGAATACAATTGAAAAATGGCAAGCCCAACTGACCATTAATGGTGCAGCAATGGAAGTAACTGTCCCTCCTATGATTGTAATGACAGTTGTTCCAGACATCAAAATTAATGCTTCACAAGACGAGCTGATTTTATTCGGTAAAGTAAATATTCCCAAAGGAAAAATAACAGTAGAATCATTGCCACCGTCCAGTGTTGATGTATCACCTGACGAAGTCATGCTGGATAAAAATTACCAAGTTATAGAACCACAAAAATTTGGTACTAAAATTAGTAGCCATCTTGAAATTGTTATCGGTGATAAAGTCAGTGTTGATGCGTTTGGTTTAAATGCTTCATTAAAAGGGAATTTGATGGTGGCACAAACCAACAAAGGGTTAGATCTTCACGGCGAAGTGTTAATTCCGAAAGGAAGATTTCATGCTTATGGTCAAGATTTAGTAATTCGTAAAGGCATAATTACCTTTTCAGGCCCCACTGACCAAGCACTGTTAGATATTGAAGCCATTCGCAATCCAGACTCAATTGAAAACAGTAATATTACAGCGGGTATTCGAGTTACAGGATCATCAGAAGAACCAAAAATTGAGATATTTTCAGATCCAGCCATGTCACAGCAAGAAGCGTTATCCTATTTAATTCGAGGACAAGGACTTGAAAGTAATGACCAAAGTGATAACGATATGATGACAGCATTATTAGTCGGTATTGGCACGGCTAAAACAGGCAAATATATTGGCGATATTGGAAATGTTTTTGGTATCAAAAATCTGTCTTTGGATACTCAAGGCGCGGGTAACAATTCTAAAGTGGTAGTCAGTGGCTATATTTTGCCACATCTACAACTTAAATATGGCGTGGGTATTTTTGACTCATTAGCCACATTCACTTTACGTTATCGCTTGATTCCAAGTCTTTATCTGGAAGCGACATCAGGATTGGCACAAACTTTAGATCTTATCTATCAATTTGAGTTCTAATCTATTTCCTATTTTGAATTAAAATAACCTTACCAATTAGTTTGGTAAGGTTATTTCATTTTTACAACCTGTCAACATTTCGCGTTTTATTCCAAATCCTTTTCGTTTATAAACATTAAATCCTGCTGCTTGCAAATTTCGACGAACAAATCCAGCAGAGGTAAATGTAGCAAAAGTCCCTTTTAATGCTGTAAATTGATAACACGGTTTAAATAAAGATTGAGACCACATATCTGGATTTTTAGCTGGCGAAAATCCATCAAAAAACCAAGCATCAACTAATAAATTTTGTTGAGCTAAAAAATCGGGAAAACAACAAATATCATCATACAGTATGGTTAGATCAATATTATTTAACACATTATTATTTTCATATAATTGAGCATGTAACTGTTTAGCTAATGAATAAAGTTCATTCTCTTTAGGGATTACCTTTTCATGCATCTTTTTAATTTCATTAAGTGATAGCGGATGTTTTTCAACGCTTAAAAATTTAATTCCCTCTAAAATATGGTCAGGATAGTGTCGTTTAAATTCCAAAAATGTTTGCCATAAAAGCAAAAAATTCAAACCAGAACCAAAACCTGTTTCGCCAACAATGAAAATATTTTTTTCATGCGCAATGAAACGTTCATATAACCTATTTCCTTCAATAAAGACATATTTAGTTTCGGCAATTGCACCTTCAGTATTAAAATAAACATCATCGTAATAAGTAGAAATTGGAATATTATTTTCGTTCCAAATAATTGTCGATTTTTCCATGACGCCTCTTTATTCAGTTGAAGTCGATCAAACTGTATATTGACACAGTTTACGTATATAATACGCTAAATCAATTTATGAGGTAAATTATGGTTTTTCTTTTCCGCTTAATTACTGTAGTAATCATCGGTATTATTGTTTGCGTACTGGGCGTCATTTTTTGTTTATTCAACCCTCGAAATCCAAAAAATGTAGCAAGATTTGCACATTTATTCAGTTTTTTCTTCAAACCTATTTTGGGCGTAAAAGTTGATACTCGTCTTTATTCTGGAATAGATAAATTAGGAAGTTGTGTTTATATAGCAAACCATCAGAATAATTTTGATATGATTGTTGCGGCTGATATTGTTCAACCTAAAACGGTCACAGTAGGTAAAAAAAGCTTGGCATGGATCCCCTTTTTTGGTCAACTCTATTATCTAACAGGCAATATCTTAATTGATCGCAATAATAAATCAAAAGCTCACGACACCATTGGGCAAGTAGTGAAAGAAATCAAAAACCGTGGCATCTCAATCTGGATGTTTCCGGAAGGAACACGAAGCCGTGGACGTGGATTATTACCATTTAAAACGGGTGCCTTCAAAGCGGCTATCGCAGCAGGCGTGCCTATTGTGCCAATTTGTGTTTCTGATACCAACAATATCGAGTTAAATCGTTTAAACAATGGTCATATGATTGTTGAAATGCTCGACCCTATTGAAACGGCGTCTTTACGCAAAGAAGATGCAAGAGCATTAATGGAAGAATGTTATCAAAAAATGGCTGACAAACTCTCTCAAATAAACAAAGAAGTACAACAACTAAACAATCAACAATAATTTATGAATAACCAAGACCGCAATTTTGATGATATCAGTCTTAAATTTGCCCAAAATATATACGGCACCAGTAAAGGAAAAATTAGAGAAGCAATTGTTTGGCATGAGTTGGAAAAAATTTTAACTCATTTTCCAGCAAACAAACCATTAAATATTCTTGATGCTGGAGGAGGACAAGGTCAAATAGCTTGTCGATTGGCTAAACTAGGTCATCAGGTTACACTTTGTGACATTTCAGTAGAAATGCTTGAGTTAGCTAGAAAAAAAGCTGAAGAAGACAATTTAACTATCAATTATATTTGCAGTTCGATTCAGCAGCTTGAAAATGTCATTGAAGGTCAATTTGATATTGTTATCTGTCATGCCGTTTTAGAATGGGTGGCAGATCCAATTGATGTTTTACAGTCATTAAAAAAACATCTTAATTCTGATGGTTATTTATCACTTATGTTTTATAACTATCATGCTTTGTTGTTCAAAACAGTGACGCTTGGCAATTTTGGTTATACACAATCAGGTCTGGCTAAACGCAAAAAAAAGACATTATCACCCGATTATCCAAGAATACCTGAACAAGTCTATAATTGGTTAACTGACCTCAATTTTCAAATTATTGAAAAAACGGGAATTCGTATTTTTCATGATTATCTTAATAATAAAGCTAAGATTGAAACGCATTTTTCACAATTACTTGAATTGGAAAAGCAATATTGTAAAACGGAACCTTATTTACACTTAGCAAGATATATTTTAGTTACTGCAAAAAACTAAATTAATGGATTAAACCAGTACCAAACAAGCTTTTTTAAAAACTCCACTCGAAAAATGAGACATAAATCGGTATGATATGAAAATTAATTTTAAGAGTTAAGGAAAATCATTATGATCGTGGTAACCGGTGGCGCTGGATTTATTGGAAGCAATATTGTCAGAGGACTTAATAAACAAGGCATTAAAGATATCCTTGTTGTTGATGATCTTACTGACGGGACTAAGTTTGCAAACTTAGTGGATTTAGATATTGTCGATTATATAGATAAAGATGAGTTTGTCATATCTGACAAGATTGGTAAATCATTTGAGATAGAAGCCATATTTCATCAAGGGGCTTGCTCTTCCACTACTGAATGGAATGGCAAATTCATGATGGAAAATAACTACAACTACTCTAAAATTTTATTAGATTATTGTTTAGAACAAAGTATTCCTTTTTTATATGCCTCTTCAGCGGCAACTTATGGTGGTCGGACAAATAACTTTATCGAAGAGCGAGCCTATGAAAAACCACTAAATGTATATGGTTACTCTAAATTCTTATTTGATCAATATGTTAGACAAAAATTACCTCATGCTAAATCACAAGTTTGTGGATTTCGTTATTTTAATGTTTATGGACCTCATGAAAACCACAAAGGTAATATGGCAAGCGTTGCCTTTCATCTCAATACCCAGATAAAAAATGGCGAAAAACCAAAACTGTTTAAAGGCAGTGAAAATTTCAAGCGAGACTTTATCTATGTTGATGATGTTGTAGATGTAAATTTATGGTTTTGGAAAAATAAAATTTCGGGTATTTTCAATTGTGGAACTGGTCGAGCAGAGTCATTCCAATCCGTTGCTAATGCCGTGCTAAATTATCATCGAACAAATGAAATTGATTATATTCCCTTCCCTGCTCATCTCCAAGGTCACTATCAAACCTTTACTCAAGCAGATTTAACTAAATTTAGACAAACAGGGTGTCCTATTGAATTTAAAACCGTCAGTGAAGGGACAAGCGAATATATGAAATGGCTTAATGAACAATAAAAGGGCGTTTAATGAAAACTCTGATTATTGGACCATCATGGGTTGGCGATATGATGATGTCGCAAAGTTTATATCGTACTTTAAAACAGATTCACAACGATATTGAAATTGATGTTATGGCTCCTGCTTGGTGTCAAGCATTATTAAAGAAAATGCCTGAAGTGAGTCAAACCATTCAGATGCCATTAGGTCATGGAGAATTTGCTTTATCTAAACGTTATCAATTAGGAAAATCATTACGCAAAAATAACTATGATCAGGCAATTGTTTTACCCAACTCCTTTAAATCAGCATTAATTCCTTTTTTTGCGAAAATTCCTAAGCGCACTGGTTGGAAAGGTGAAATGCGTTATGGCTTATTAAATGATCTTCGTAGGCTGGATAAACTCGCTTATCCGCTGATGGTTGAGCGTTATATTGCACTTGCTTACCCTAAAGATCAAATTCAAAACGCAGTTCAATTACCCAAGCCTCTCTTATGGCCGAAACTAAACGTTGAACATAATGAAATAACGGAAACGTTAGCAAGTTTCAATATCCTTAATGATGTACCTTTAATTGGATTTTGCCCAGGTGCTGAATTTGGGCCAGCTAAACGTTGGCCAGACTATCATTATGCTGCGCTAGGTGACATGCTAGTTAAGCAACATGCAAAAATTATCATTTTTGGCTCTGACAATGATCGTCTTGTTGGTGAAAGAATCATTGCACAAATGGCTCATGGCGATGCGTGCATCAATTTAGCAGGTAAAACCACACTAGAGCAAGCTGTGAATTTAATTGCGGCTTGTAAAGCAATCGTGACTAATGATTCGGGGCTTATGCATATCGCAGCAGCTTTAGACCGACCGCTTGTTGCACTTTATGGTCCAAGTAGTCCGGATTTTACGCCTCCTTTAACCGAAAAAGCAGAAATAATACGTTTAATTACGGGTTATCATAGAGTTCGTAAAGGGGATGCTGAACATGGTTATCACCAAAGTTTAATCGATATCAAGCCTGAAAGTGTTTTTGAAACCTTAATGAAACTTATTGCTCGATGTGAAAAGAGTAACTAATTATGCGTGTACTTGTTGTCAAAACGTCATCTATGGGAGATGTACTTCATACCCTCCCCGCTTTAACTGATGCATTCAATTGCTTACCTGATATTACATTTGATTGGGTTGTTGAAGAAAATTTTGCGCAAATTCCTGCTTGGCATTTTGCAGTAGATAACGTTATTCCAGTCGCTATTCGACGTTGGCGCAAAAATTGGTTTTCTAAATCTATCCGTCAAGAGCGCCATCAATTCATAAAATTACTTCGAGAACGTGAATACGACTGTATTATCGATGCACAAGGACTAATAAAAAGTGCTTTCTTAATTACTCGTAAAGCATTAGGAACTAAACACGGCTTAGATCGAAAAAGCATTAAAGAACCCATAGCTAGTTGGTTTTATGATGTTAAACATAATGTTCCTAAATCCATGCACGCCATTGAACGTGTAAGATTACTTTTTGCAAAAAGTCTTGGTTATACCTTACCCGAAAAAATCGGGGATTATGCTATAGCACGCCATTTTTTAACCGACTTACCCTTAGATCATGGACAGTATTTGGTTTTTTTACATGCGACAACCAGGCCTGAAAAACACTGGACTGAAAATGCATGGCGGGATTTAATCGAATTAGTTGAACCTTCCGGATTAAAAATCAAATTACCTTGGGGAGCGCCCCATGAACAAAGTCGAGCTAATCGTTTAGCTGAAGGATTTGAACATGTCGAAGTATTACCCAAATTATCACTTTCACAAGTTGCTTCAGTACTAGCTGGAGCAAAAGCAGTGGTTTCAGTTGATACGGGCTTAAGCCACTTAACCGCGGCACTCGATCGCCCCAATATCACTTTATTTGGTGAAACTGATCCAAAATTAATCGGGGGTTATGGAAAAAATCAATTTAGTATTATCTCGCCTGAACAAAATATGGAAACTATTTCAGCTAAAGAAGTTTATCAACAATTAGCTGAATTTATATAATTTTAATTTAAACAATAGATTATTTAAAGGAATCAAGTTAATGAACAAATACTGTGATCTTATACGTGAAAAATATGCTCAAATTGGTAGTAATGAACTTGGTTACCTTGATGATGCTTTAGGTGCCGTTATGCAAGTTTTAAATGAAGTGGCAATAAATGAAAATGTTCCAGATGAGCTCAAACTAAAAGCCGCTTATGCAGCGGCTAATTTATTAATGAGTGATTATGATATTAAATAGCGGTTGGTAAATTAATGATGAATCGCGTTGATACATCATCCGATTCAACATAAATAGTTCCTTTATGCGTTTCAATAATTGATTTAACAATTGCAAGACCAATACCAGTACCTGAGCTATCACTACGATGACGAGATTCATCAACGCGGTAAAATCGTTCAAAAAGATGGGGCAAATGTTTTTTATCGATTTTTTCACCTGGGTTTGATATAACAATTTTAATACGTTTTTCGCTCATTTGGCTTAACGTTATCGTTATAATCTGATTAACAGGAGTATAACGAATAGCATTCGATAAAATATTACCGATTGCTCGACCTAACATCATTTTATCGCCTTGTATATGTGAACAATTCCCTTCAAGCTTAAGTGTGATATTTTTTTCGTCCGTCAATGGTTCAAAATAATCACACATCATAAGAATCATATTTTGTAGGTCAATATCAATCAGTTTCGGTACCAATTGTCTATTATCAGCTTGTGCAAGAAATAACATATCAGAAATCATTTGTGACATCTTTTCATATTCTTCAAGATTAGAATATAAAATTTCACGATATTCTTCTGTAGTACGAGCGTTATTTAATACAATTTGTGTTTGAGTTGTCAGATTTGTAATTGGTGTTCGCATTTCATGAGCGATATCTGCCGTAAAGTTTCGCTGACGAGAAAAAACATCTTCCATACGATTTAGCATATTATTAAAAGCTTTTACCAAGCTAACATATTTAACGGGTACGGATGATGTTGGTATACGATAGTTTAGATTTTTTAAACTAATTCTCTCTATTTTCCTTATCAAACGATTAATCGGTTTTTGAGTGTAATAGATACTAATTAAAGAGCCAATTAATGCTAACACACAGGATATAACAATTAATAACCCTAAACCGTTTCTTAATCGGCTGATAAACTCCAGTTGTACATCACGACGAACGGCCACAATAGTGGTAAACTGCTGACCATTTTCCCCTGTTACTCTTGATGCTGCAATTCGATACGAAGACTTATCAATATTTTCAATCGAAGTACTTTCATCTTCAATGATGCGTTCAAATTCTTCATGAGTAAGGGCAATCGCTAAATTAGGACCGCGTGTGCGATAAACGATTTTTCCCATATCATCAATAATATAAACAAATAAATGATGATGACCGGTAAGAATTAATAAAAGGTTTTGAATAAATTCATCACGATTATCACTTGGAGAATAATAAGTGAGCTCACGTTCGATAGATGTGATAACGGAATTGAGTTCAGTCACATTTTGCCTGATGGAAAACTTTTCAAACGATCGCTCAATCAAATGACTAAAACAATAAAGTAGCCCACAAGTAAGCAGGCAAACTATAAGCGGTAAACGAAATGATATTAATTTATTCTGCTTCATCCAATACATCTATCTTGTAGCCCATACCACGCACTGTATGGATAAGTTTCGGTTCAAATCCAGCATCAATTTTATTACGTAAACGTCTGATAGCGACATCTATCACATTGGTATCACTATCAAAATTCATGTCCCAAACTTGTGAAGCAATTAATGAGCGGGGTAACACTTCACCAGGATATCGTAAAAAATATTCCAATAAAAGAAACTCTTTATTAGTTAGGTCGATGCGCTTATCAGAGCGAGTCACAGTACGTTTGGGTAAATCCATGACTAAATCTGCTATACTTAGTTGATAATTATTAACTTGGGGAACATTTCTTCTTAATAATGATTTGATTCTTGCTAATAACTCAGCAAATGAAAATGGTTTAACTAAATAATCGTCTGCGCCTAAATTTAGCCCTTTAACTTTGTCTTCTACACTACCCATAGCTGTTAACATTATAATCTGGGTATCTTTACCTGCTTCTCGAAGTGATTGAACAATTTTCCAACCGACAATATCGGGCAACATTACATCTAATATTATTAAATCATAATCTTCTGTCATTGCTCTATGGTAACCATCTAAACCATTTTTGGTTAGATCAACAATAAAGCCAGATTCGACTAAACCTTGACGAAGATACTCCCCGGTCTTTTGTTCATCTTCAACAACTAACAATTTCATTTTGAGTATTTCCTATGCCAATATATCTGGTTATCTAACTTGCATAATAGCTTTCCTATAATATAGGAAAAGTGCAAAAACATTCATGATAATTCAATGACTATTTTGTAATCTTTCTGTCATTAATTGGTTTGGATATGTTTGTTATAGTATCCACACAATGATTCATGAGGCTAGACATTATTGTTTCATTGTTTTATTTCCTTTCATCCATTCCTTGCAATTTAATGCAGCCCTAGTTTACCTAGGGTTTTTTTTTAACTAAAAAAAATGAAAACCAGAAAAATACTCGAAATAATAACCAATTGGCATAAATTCCAAGTATTTTAACAAAATTAAAGTATTTTGAATATCAGATTCACTTACTTTTTATTCAAAACAATACCTGTTTCAACATGTTCCGTATAGGGAAACTGATCAAACATAGCAAAATGACTTACAGAATGCGTTTGAGTTAACTGTTGAAGATTGTCATACAATGAATGCGGATTACAAGAAATATAAATAATTGTTTTATAATTTTTAAGGTTATTTATCGTAGCATCATCAAGCCCTGCCCTAGGGGGATCAACAAGCACCGTATCACATTGATATTCGTCAAGATTAATACCTTTTAATCGATTAAAACTCCTTTCTTTTTTTATAGCAGAAGTAAACTCTTCTGCTGATAAACGAGCAATAATAAGATTATCAATATGATTAACTGAAATATTATGTTGTGCGGAATAAACAGAAGCTTTAGCTATTTCAGTGGCTAACACTCTTCGAAAGTTTTGTGCTAAAGCAATCGAAAAGTTTCCGTTTCCACAATAAAACTCTAAAAGATCCCCTGATAACCCCTTAGTAACTGATATAGCCCATTCAAGCATTTTAATATTGACGGCTGCATTAGGTTGAGTGAAACTATTTTCGACTTGGCGATAAATAAGATTTTTACCCATTACAGGCAATATTTCATCGACATAATCTACATCAATTGTGATTTTTTGATTACTTGCTCTACCAATAATATTACATTCAATTCCTTGTTGAGCTAATAAGAGCTTCAACTTTCTAGCTTCTTCTCGCCACTCATCACTTAATTTTTTATGATACAGAAGAGTAATGAGTAGTTGACCGCTTAACGTAGAAAAATAATCAATTTGAAACAGTAAATGACGAAGTAATGCATTATCCTTTAATAGCGGTATTATTGCCTGCATAGCATCATTAATTAAGGTTGTTGCTATAGGAAAAGTATCTACTTTGATACGTTTTTTTGTTTGTTTATCAAACATAATATGATAAAGATCATCCTTATCATGCCATATTCTAAATTCTGCTCGCATTCGATAATGACTAATCGGCGACGAAAACACCGTTAACTCAGGGAGTGAAAAATCGGATAAAAGCGCTTTTAAATTTGCTGCTTTTTTTTCAAGTTGTTGATGATATATATCGGTTGAAAAACAGTTTGTCATTTTCATTATCAGATCAATTAGATTATTGGGAATATTATTGAGTACAAGAAATTTAGCCAATCTAAATAAAGGCTATCAACAAAATTATGATATTTAAAAGCTAATTAACTCTATCCATCAATATCAAAATTTATATAAATTCACTTTTATCGTTAATTCTAACATAAACCACTTTTTTTGATAAGCACTAGGCTTGAATGTGACAGTGTGTACGAATCGCTATGATCAACTTATATTAAGTAAATTTAAATAATTTATTAACTACACTATTGTTATGTCACAAAACGTTTTAATTAGTACTGAAGTTAATGAGGCTTAAATCTCAAATAAAATATCACATAATCAATCTAATTTTTATGTGTTGCGAATATTAAATTAACGATAAGACTAGCCCATTTTTTGGATAAAATAGATCGATAACTATCGCCTGAATACATTTAGAATGATAACGATTGTCGTTATAAGGTTGTAGTTATAATGATTGCCGTTATAATGTGTTTCAAATTTCTAGTTATAAAGGTCATTATGACAACGCAAACTTTTTCTGATTTAGAGTTAGACGATGTATTAATTCATAATCTCGAAGCCCAAAATATTACTTCACCTACTGTTATTCAATCAAAAACTATTCCTGTAGCTTTAGATGGTAAAGATATATTAGGTTCCGCTCCAACGGGAACAGGCAAAACGCTGGCTTTTTTAATTCCTGCTGTCCAACATCTGTTAGATTTTCCACGTCGAAAGCCTGGGCCACCAAGAATTTTAATCTTAACACCAACCCGTGAACTGGCTATGCAAATTGCGGAACAAGCAAAGAATCTAACTCAATCAACCCATTTAAGTATTGCCACTATTACTGGTGGTGTCGCCTATATGAATCATGCTGAAATATTCAGTAAAAACCAAGATATCGTTATTGCGACAACCGGAAGATTATTACAATATATTAAAGAAGAAAATTTTGACTGTCGTGCGGTTGAAATGTTGATTTTAGATGAAGCCGATCGCATGTTAGACATGGGCTTTTCACAGGATGTCGAAACTATTTCCGCTGAAACACGTTGGCGTAAACAAACTTTACTCTTTTCTGCAACGCTTGAAGGAGAAGGGTTATATAATTTTGCTGGACGTATTTTAAATAATCCTGTTGAGATCAATGCAGAGCCATCACGTAAAGAACGAAAAAAAATATTGCAGTTTTATTATCGAGCAGACGATCTAACTCATAAAGTAGCCTTATTAACCCATTTACTCAAGCAAGATGAGTTCAAGAAAAGTATTGTTTTTGTGCGCAAACGTGAACGAGTTCATGAATTAGTCTCTTGGTTACATCAAGCAGGTATTCAAAGTTGCTATTTAGAAGGTGAAATGGTTCAAGCTAAACGGAATGAAGCGATAAAAAGGATCAGCAATAATACAGTTAATGTACTTGTTGCCACCGATGTGGCTGCTCGCGGTATTGATATTGATGATGTAACACATGTTATTAATTTTGATGCTCCTAAAACAGCTGATGTTTACTTGCATCGAATTGGTCGAACAGCTAGAGCAGGAAAAAAAGGCACCGCCATCATGCTTGTCGAAGCGCATGATAACCAATTATTACAAAAAATTGAACGTTATATTCAAGAACCAATTAAGTTAAGAACAATTGATGAGCTACGTCCAAAAACAAAAGCGCCAAAACCGGTTACGAAGAAAAAACCATCACAAAAAGCTAAATCAAAAAGCTCAATAAAAAAATCTGAAGAATCGAAAAAGAAAAAAGTTAAACAAAGATTGCGAGATACTAAAAACAAAGGAAAGCCTAAAAAACAAGCCCTTAAAGATTTATAATTATACAAATTAAATAAAAAATATAATCTTTATAGTTTAAACTTATGAAATCGATTGTTCATAATGACTTGGACTATTAGTGTTAATTGCTATAATGAATTCAAATTTTGATTTGATTTTTAAGTTTTAAACAAGGAGAAACATCATGACATTAGTCACTCGCAAAGCACCAGATTTTACCTCTTCAGCAGTATTGGGGTCTGGTGAGATTGTAAATAACTTCAACTTGGCTCAACATATTCAAGGTAAATATGCTGTCGTATTCTTTTGGCCGATGGACTTCACTTTTGTTTGTCCATCAGAAATTATTGCCTTCGATCACCGTCTAGAAGAGTTTAAAAAACGTGGCGTTGAGGTTATAGGTGTTTCTATGGATTCAGAATATGTTCATAACGCATGGCGTAACACACCACAAGATAAAGGTGGTATTGGTGAAGTTAAATTCCCAATTGTTGCTGATATTAAACACACGATTATGCAGGCTTATGGCGTTGAGCATCCAGAAGCAGGCGTTGCGCTTCGTGCATCATTCTTTATTGATAAATCAGGAGTTGTTCGTCACGAAACGATCAATGATTTACCAATTGGACGTAACATTGATGAAATGATTCGCATTATTGATGCTTTCCAATTCCATGAAGAACATGGTGAAGTTTGTCCTGCACAATGGACTAAAGGCAAACAAGGTATGCAAGGCAATCCAAATGGCGTGGCGAGCTATTTAAAACAACACGCTAACGAACTTTAATCATTTTAAACAAATTGAGTTCAATTTATCTTAATAAACCGGGGAAACACTCCGGTTTTTTTATTGAATAAGCTTAGTTTCAAATTTAAACAAGTTCTGAAGCTTTAAGTCAACTCGTTTGAAATACTACTCATTAATTTAAAACAATCCCTTTATTCCAGAAGGGTATCAGATAATAAAGTGGCACAATTCCCAATAACCTTTTAGCAAGGTATTTACATCGTCATATGTAACCCTACAACCCCAATAATTATGATAATCAAGCCCAGTAATCGAGCGGAATTTTTGGGTTCATTAAAAAAGAACATATTGGCAAATACTGCTCCGGATGTACCGAGTCCAACCCAAACTGGATAAACAATACTTAATTCAAGGTAATGAAGGGAAAAATAGAAAAGAACAAAAGAAACAAAAAATCCCCCCCAATATAACATCAATCTTATCGCTTTCTTTTGCTGAGAGTAGAGCTTTAGCCCAATTGCACCGATTACCTCAAAAAATGATGCAGTTAAAATTAAAAGCCATCCCATAAAATAATCCTCAATTTTTTGTCGATTAGCTGTCTGTGCGTTTAAGTTGCACAACACCGATAATAATTAGTGCTACAAAAAAGAGTTGCATCAATTTGATCTCTTTTCCAAAAAACACCATATCAATCACTGTTGCACCAACCGCACCCACGCCAGAAAATATGGCATAAACCGTCCCGGTTGGAATGGTTTTACAAGCATTTGTTAAAAATGAAAAATCGACAATAATTAATGCGATAATAATTATCCAATGCCAAAATTCAGTTGCAAGACTGAATCCTAGAATCCAACATACTTCAAAAAAGCAGGTTAATATAACAAATCCCCACTCTTTATTAATGCTAAACATAGCTACCTCACTGCTATCATTTTATTTATTGCTTGATTTTGCTTTTTCTACCGATGTATATGGTTAAAAAAAAGGATGGTTCGCAAACATGAAGTTTTGCCACCGAAAGATCATAATGTTTATGCAGAAAAATACGTGGTTTAATATTAAACTAACTTAAGTCGCACTAAAACATTTTGATAATTAGCTACTAATTTACTTTGCTTATCTTTTACAATTCTATAATGAAGATATTTAAATGGCAAGGTCAACAATGATTATTCAATAATTTGACTTTTATCATTGATGGCGGAGATTATCCTTATTGAAAACGGTTAATGCAACTAAACTAACTTAATCATTTATGTTTTAAATTACATTTGTTCCCCCATATAAAAGGGGGAAATTAGTTTATTTCGATAATGATTTTAAGTAACTTGCAATATCTTCAATCGTCACAACTGGAAGATGATGCTGTTTAGCAAATTCAACCACTTGTGGTGCTCTTGCCATCGAACCGTCATCATTGGTTAATTCACAAATTACAGCAGCAGGTTTGAATCCAGCTAATTTGACCAAATCGACAGATGCTTCTGTATGTCCTCGTCGAGCAAGTACTCCTCCCTCTTTAGCAACCAGCGGGAAAACATGCCCAGGATGATTTAAATCACTTGGCTTAGCCTCATCAGCAACAGCGGCTTTAATTGTCGTAACGCGATCTGCCGCTGATACGCCTGTTGAAACACCTTGAGCCGCTTCAATTGAAATTGTAAAAGCTGTGTGATTTTTACTGGTATTATTTGATACCATCATAGGTAGATTCAATTTATCACACTGTTGTTTTGGCATACATAAGCAAACTATCCCACTTCCATAACGGATAGTAAGTGCCATTTGCTCTGGGGTTATGGTTTGTGCAGCCCAAATAATATCGCCTTCATTTTCTCGATCTTCATCATCCAAAACTAATACACCTTGCCCTGCTTGAATGGATTCAATCGCTTTTTTGACACGTTCTAGTGGTGTTCCAAATTCATTTAAATTAAACTGATTCATGGTAAATACCTAGATCCTTTTTCAATATATTTATTATTTTCTAAATTATCTTAATAATCCAAGATGAATACTCATCAATTGAATTTCAAGCTAATTTAAATAAAAATAAACTCAATACCAGAATCAGGGCTGTGCTTGACCATAGTGATATTGCTAAGTAGCAAAATATGCAACAAATAGCAAATTAAGGAAAGATAAGCAACTCTCTTTTATCCAGACTTTAACTGTCGGCTTTGGAATTTCACCAAATCTGCTAGACCTTAATATAAATTAATCATCCTCAAATACACGTCAAATCATTTCGCCAAACAATGGAAATAATTTTATATTTGCTGACCCAAATATTAAGCGCTCGTGGGCTATACCACCGGTGGGGACTTACACCCCGCCCTGAGAATTTTGTTAGTTAACTAACACTCGACACTATAATACAAAACTGAAGAAAAAAATACGGATATTTTAAAAAGAAAAATATTGCCGCATAATGCGGCAATATGGTGTATAAAAGGATTTAATGCATACGTGTTTCACGCAATCGACGACGTTCTGACTTACGCATCCATAACCATGAAATAAACCCTATAATGCCAACAATTAATAAAATAATTGTGGCAAGTGCATTAACTTGAGGATCAACACCCAACCGAACTTTAGAGAAGATGAGTTTTGGTAAGGTCATGGCACCAGGTCCAGTCACAAAATTAGCAATAACCACATCATCAAGTGATAATGTAAATGCGAGCAACCAACCCGATACTAAAGCAGGTGCTATCATTGGTAACGTTATTACAAAAAAGACTTTTAATGGATTTGCGCCTAAATCTAATGCAGCTTCTTCGATAGATTTATCCAATTCTCTTAATCTTGCACTGATTACTACTGTCACATAGGCAGTACAAAAGGTTGTATGTGCCATCCAAATCGTGATAGCACCCCGATCTTTTGGCCAACCGAGCACCTGCCCCATTCCAACAAAGAGCAATAGCAATGCTAAACCCGTTATTACATCAGGCATAACCAATGGTGCTGTTGTCATAAAAGAAAACAAATTTGAACCACGGAATCGTCTAAAACGAATAACGGCAAAAGCAGCCAAGGTACCAAGTACAATCGCAAATGTTGCTGCGCAAGCCGCAATGGTTAAACTTAGACCAACAGCCTTAAGTAAGGTTTGATTATGAATTAATTCAAAGTACCATTTTGTTGAAAACTCCGCCCAAACGGTGACTAAACGAGAACTATTAAATGAATAAATAATCAAAATAATCATTGGGATATATAAAAAAGAGAATACCACCAATAAAATAAGTCCTTTAAGGCTTCGGAAAAATAATGCTAAAGTTACGATAATAGTGACAATCAAGCTGAAAACAAAACAGCCAAAGTACAAACTGCCATGAGTTAAGAGTTCAAATCCTGAGGATGAAATCAAAACAGTTAATATAATAGAACCGATCAACAATGAGGAAAATACAATCAAGGCAGACCTTATGATAATTGATAAATTATTCATTTATTTGCCCCCCATTTGTCGGTTTTGAAACTTATTAAAATAATAAATAGGGACGATTAAGATCAATAACATCACCGATGCCACCGCTGACGCTGCTGGCCAATCATGATTATTAAAGAATTCTGTCCATAATTGAGTTCCTATCATAATACCTTCAGATGGCCCCAATAACTCTGGTATAACATATTCACCGACGGCAGGAATGAAGACTAACATTCCCCCTGCTATTACCCCATTTTTGGTTAATGGCACAATAATTTTAAAGAAGGTTTTAATCGGTTTGCACCCTAAATCCAACGACGCTTCAATTAATGTTGAATCAACTTTGGTCAGCGATGTATAAATCGGTAAAACAACAAAAGGCAAATAAGAATAAACAATCCCTATGTACACAGCGAAATACGTTTTCATAATGATTAATGGCTGATCGATTACCCCTAACCACATTAAAAAATGATTCAATAGTCCATTAGGATTTAAAATACCTATCCATGCGTAAACACGAATTAAAAATGATGTCCACGAAGGTAAAATAATCAGTAACAACAAAATATTTCGCGTTGACGGTTTACATTGTGAAATTGCCCAAGCCAATGGGTAACCAATTAAAATACATAAGATTGTTGATATAGCTGCAATTTTTAATGACTGCAAATAAGAATCAAAGTAAATGGTATCGGTCAGTAAATTGAGATAATTACCAAAATTCAACGTAATATTTAACAAGCCATCTTCAAAGCTTAATAAATCCGTATATGGCGGTACAGCGGAAGCTATTTCAGAAAAACTAATTCTAAAAACAATCAAAAATGGTAATAAAAACAGTAACAGCATCCATAAATAAGGAATGGCTATGACAGTTAAGCGACCATAAAGTGTCATCAAATCTGTATCTTCAGGCTGTTTTTGAATTTTTTTAACAGCAAAATAGATAGCAACTAAACCGGCTGGTATAAATAAAATACTCCCAGCAATAATCATTCGATAAGCAAGTTTAGAAGGCTTATAATTTGCTAAAAATAAACCAAAACATGATGTTAAAAAGCTTAATATTAATGCACTAAATACCGCATCTAAAAATAAGTTATCAAATGCATCTGTGGTGACAAAACGCCAATAAACACAGAGCAAGACAAATGCATTTAATACTACACTCCAAAAAATGGAACGCATCGTTATATCCTCTTTTGTTTATTCGGTTAGAACCACACAGCTATCAACATCCCAACTTAGGTTAACGGTATCCCCCCAAGTCGGCATTCCTTTTCGATAACGGTGCTCATTTTGTAGTTGTGCAATAATAATTTGCCCACTTGATAACTTAACATGATAAATCGATAAATCACCTAAATAAGCAATTTCAACCACTTCACCAGTCGCAACGTTATAGCCATCTTCAGGAATATCGTCACATAATTTGATTTTCTCAGGACGAAGTGCAACTTGAATAGGAACACCTTCCACCGCAGGGGAATCGTAATCAACTTTTAATGGATTCTTAATCATCGGACAACTAATAACCAAGCCGTCTTCAAGTGTTTCTTGCAAGATGCCATCAAACACATTTACCGATCCAATAAACTCCGCACTATAACGGCTATTTGGGTGTTCATAAATTTCTTCCGGCTCACCAATTTGAACGAATTGCCCTTTATTCATAATAGCGATACGTCCAGCCATAGTCATGGCTTCTTCTTGATCATGGGTAACCATCACACAAGTTGCGCCAACTTGTTCTAAAATACTCACAACTTCAAGTTGCATGCGGTCACGAAGTTGTTTATCTAACGCCCCCATTGGTTCATCAAGTAGCAATAATTTTGGACGTTTTGCCAAGCTACGAGCTAAGGCAACGCGTTGTCTTTGACCACCTGATAATTGATGTGGCTTACGTTTTCCAAATTGTTCCATATGAACAAGCGCTAGCATTTCTTCAACGCGATGTTTGATCTCTTTATTATCTAATCTATCTTGTTTAAGACCAAAAGCGATATTTTGCTCAACCGTCATGTGAGGAAAGAGAGCATACGATTGAAACATCATATTAATTGGACGATTATAAGGTGGTACTTGTGACAAATCTTTACCATCTAAAATAATTTGCCCAGATGTTGGTTGTTCAAATCCAGCTAACATACGTAAAAGTGTCGATTTACCACTTCCTGAAGCACCAAGCAAGGCAAAAATTTCACCGGTGTAGATAGTGAGATTAATATCATCAACGGCATAATAATCATCATTAAAAACTTTGGTTAAATTTTTGATCTCCAATAGCGGAGTAACCATCTTTTTTTTAGGCTGAACCTGAATTGTTGTTTTATTATTCACTCTTTTTTCCTCATAACAACAAGCCATAAAAAACGAAACGGAAAGATTAAATCAATCTCTCCGTCTATAATAAATAACACTAGATAATCAATTGTTTATTAAAACTTTATCGACCAGTTTTAAGTTTTGTCCACGTACGAGTAATCACGCGTTCAAGTTTAGGTTCTTTAACTTTTAATGTAAACAATTTTTCCATCACTTCTGGTGAAGGATAAATAGCAGGATCATTTTTAATTCTCGGCTTAACAAAATTGTCATTTGCTTCTTTATTTGCGCTCGCAAAATTGACATCATTTGTGACTTGCGCAGCAATTTCTGGCTTCATGATAAAGTTTAAAAATTCATGAGCTTCATCGACATTAGCTGCATCTTTTGGGATAGCAAAAGTATCAAAAAAGACTAGCGCCCCTTCTTTAGGTATTTGATAACCGATATGAACGCCATTTCTAGCTTCATTTGCACGATCTCTAGCCTGTAATATATCACCAGACCAACCTAAAATGACACAAATATCACCATTAGCAAGATCAGTTATATATTGAGATGAATGAAAATAACGAATATTCGGTCTTACTTTTGCTAAAAGATCATAAGCCGCACCAGTATAATCTTTGGCATCAGTGCTATTAGGATCTTTACCTAAATATTGTAACGCACTGGCAAAAATTTCAGTAGGCGCATCTAAAAATGCCACACCACAATCTTTTAGTTTTTCCATATTTTCAGGTTTAAACACTAAATCCCAGCTATTTACTGGCGCATCATCACCTAAACGTTCTTTAACTTTATCGATGTTATATCCTATACCCGTTGTCATCCACACATAAGGAATCGCATAAGTATTATCTGGATCGTGGGTCGCCATTAATTTCATTAAATTAGGATCAAGATTTTTCCAATTTGGTAATTTACTTTTATCTAACGGTAGATAAATACCTGATTTGATCTGCCTTGCTAAAAAACTATCTGAAGGTGAAACGACATCAAAACCTGAATGACCGGCCATTAATTTTCCTTCAAGCGCTTCATTAGAATCATAAACATCATAAACAAGTTTGATACCCGTTGATTTTTCAAAATCGTTGATAGTTTCATGACCAATTTGACCGGCCCAATTATAAAAATGTACGACACGATCTTTAGCTATAGCAGAATGAGATAACGCTAGTGCAACACCAGCAATAATTGAAAGAATTGTTTTACGTTGAGTAAACATGCTCACCACTTCTCCTCTAAAATAGGGATATTACATGTTAAACACAAGCCCATTGAAAAACATAATGGACCCCCAAATTTTACCAACAACCTATATAAATAGTTTGGCGAAACCGAGGTAAGCAAGAAACAACTTACCATTAACATACAACTGGGTATAGGTGCATTCCTTGCATTACGTGGGATAAAATACCTTTTTTTTTAAAGAAGTCCATCTAAAATGTAAAATATCTTACATTTTAAGCTTAAATGGCTATATTTTATCCACTCATTTCTTCGATTAAATTGTCTGCTTAACGTAGCCAAACTTTATTCAACTCTGGCTGGCAATACTTTAGAATCTGGTTGCCATATACGATATTTAACTTGGATATCATTTGGCGCATAAATCATGATTGGTAGCCGACTATTATAATCTAGCCATCCTAAATTATGATCCACTGTAACAAATTCAGTCTTATTAGTACTTTCAAGACACGCCATCATCGTTGATATACCGCTATTAACATTTTCAACCACGTAATAAGAGTATCCCCAACCTTTTAATTCTTCTTGCTTGATTGTTCCAGTTAAGCGTTTAACATTACAATCAACATTTATCTCTTTTCCTATTAATAGTTCAACTCGGGCATTATTTTCATTAGCTAAAGGAGGTAAATTTATCGCATAACGCACATAACCTTCACTTGCTTGAGGATAAGGCGCAATGTCGTTAGCATTTTGTACAGTTTGCGGTAAAGTTGGTGTTGTAGAACAAGCTGTAAGAACAGCTGATGTTAGCAAAACAAGCATCAATTTTTTCATTTATAGATCTCCAATGTAACTTAATTCATTAATAATGCATAATATGCTTTTTCAGTTATTATGCGTATAATAACATTTTATTTGTTAATTACTATGGACAGAAAATGCAAACAGAAAAAAATAATAGTGATTTATTGAAGTTAATTCTAAATCTTCTAATAATCGGATTATTTATTATTATAACTTACCGAATAGTTGAGGTTTTTTTATTCGGTTTTTTTTGGGCTGTAATGGTCGTCATTACGACTTGGCCATTAATGAAAAAAATTCAAAAGAAACTCTTTAACAAAAGATGGTTGTCTTTGCTAGTTATGGCATTAATATTGGCAATTGTTTGTGTCATTCCGTTTATTTTGATTTTTAGTAGTGTTGCTCAAAATAGTCACTATCTTATTGAATGGGCGAAAACGTTATCTCATCATGAATTACCAACTTTAGATTGGTTAAATAATATACCAATGTTCGGAGAAGAACTCCATCAAAAATGGCTAGATTTAATCAAAACGGATGGTTCAGATTTAATCACAACCATTCAACCTTATATCGGTACAATGATAAAATGGCTTATTGCACAAGTAACTAATATTGGTATATTTATTTTCCATGCTGGTATAATGATTACTTTTAGTTTATTACTCTTCTTAAAAGGAGAAAGTATTACTAAAAATGTTTATGTGTTTGCTAATCGTTTATCAAAACAATATGGCGAAACGACAATAACGTTAGCTGGACAATCAATTCGTGCTGTCGCGCTGGGCGTAGTAGTAACGGCAATTACTTTAGCATTAATCGGTGGCTTAAGTTTTATGTTAACTAAGATGCCGTTAGCTGGTATTTTAACACTGATCTTATTTATTTGTTGTGTGGCTCAAATTGGCCCTGTCATTGTCATGCTAGGCTGTATTATTTGGCAATTTTGGAATGGTCACACTGTAGCGGGTATTATCTTAATTATCGTCGCTATTGTATTAACAACACTTGATAGTGTAATGCGTGCATATTTAATTAAAAAAGGTGCGGATTTACCATTTTTGTTGATATTATTTGGTGTTATTGGCGGTTTACTTGGTTTTGGTATGATGGGATTATTTATCGGCCCGGTAGTACTAGCCTTAACCTACAAAATCATTCAGACTTGGGTTAGTGAGCAATCTTAAACATATATAAACAGAAACATTATATTTTTAATTGAAATAATTTTCTAAGTTAGATTTTAATGTGTTGTATAAAAAGGAGATTTATTTATCTGACAAACACTCTATTTTTTAGGATGTGTGTCAGATTTAATAATATAAAAATCATGCGAATACCTTTTATAAGATATAATCATAAAAAGCAACTTGAAGAATTTGCTAAAATTCCTCAACAAGCCGATCAATATCGTATTGTCTATGATCCTCAAACTTATCGTCTTGCTTTACTTGATGCAATCGATAAAGCAAAAAAACGCATCTATATTGTTGCATTATATTTAGAGCAAGATGAAGCAGGAACTGAAATACTTAAAGCACTTTATGACGCGAAACAACAACGACCAAATCTAGATATAAAAATATTTGTCGATTGGCACCGAGCTCAACGTGGGCGAATTGGCGAAGATAAAAGCAAAACAAATGCCCGTTTTTATTATCAATTCAAACAAGAAAACCCTCATATCGATATTCCGATTTATGGTGTTCCTGTTAATCACCGTGAAGTACTTGGTGTCCTGCACCTTAAAGGCTTTATTATTGACGACACGGTGATTTATAGTGGAGCAAGCATTAATAATGTTTATTTACATAAATTCGATAAATACCGATATGATAGATATCATTTTATCACCAACAAACTATTGGCAGACAGTATGGTTGACTATATTGACACCTATTTTCTTGCGAAAAATGGTTTGCAACGGTTAGATGGTCAAACACACAAAACGAGAAAGCAAATTAAACCTGAGATTAAATCGCTCCGTCAACAATTGATGAATGCTAATTATCAATATACTGGGGATGCAGATAACCAATCGCTTTCAGTGGCTCCAATTTCTGGTTTAGGTCGTAATAATAATTTACTGAACAAAACCATCCACCATTTAATTAATGCGACTCAACAAAAAATTGTTTTTTGTACTCCGTATTTTAATTTACCCAATATTTTAGTTCGGGATATCATTCGTCTATTACGAAAAGGTCGTCAAGTCGAAATCATTATTGGCGATAAAACGGCTAATGATTTTTATATTCCAGAAGATAAACCATTTAATATTTCGGGTGGATTACCTTATTTATACGAAATTAATTTACGAAATTTTATAGAACGGCTTCAGTCTTTTATTGATAAAGAGCAACTTATTATTCGTTTATGGAAAGATGGAGAACAGACTTATCATCTTAAGGGGATTTGGGTAGATGAAGAATGGTATATAATTACAGGGAATAATCTAAATCCAAGAGCTTGGCGACTAGATCTTGAAAACGGTATCTTAATACACGATCCGAATCAAGAACTAAAAGATCAGTTTAATAAAGAGCTTGAAACAATTCGTGAGAAAACAACATTAGTTACGCATTTTCAACAAATTCAAGCAAGTCAATTTTATCCAAATCATGTCCATAAATTAATTAAAAGATTAACCCGCATACGAGTTGATCGAATTATTAAACGCTTATTATAAAGAAATAAGCGATAAGCAGTAAGTAAAGCATCAACTAAAAACAAGCTATAAAGAGTAAAATTTAAAAATCATTAAAAAATAACAATAAATGATTTTAGTTAAATCTCATCTTTATAGCTTCAAAGGTTTGACGAGATATTAATCATCAGTTTCTATTTTGTTGCAAGCTTAGCACCGTTCTGGCATTTGAAGCACTCGTTGCAATGATATCAATAACGCCAGAGCGTAGTGCGCCTAGTATAGCTGTCGCTTTAGTATTTTCCGAAGCAATAGCAATAACACATGGAATATTGCGTAACTCCTCAATACTTAGACCTATAACACGATCGTTCATGACGGTATCAACAGGCATGCCATTGATATCAAAAAAACCGTAACCAGCAATATCGCCAACGACACCTTGTTGCAAAGTTGCAAAAGTGACTTCTTGTGGTGTAAACCAACCTAATTGCACCATATAGCAATTTTCGTTCATATCTCCAAGTCCAACCAATGCAATATCGGCTTTCGCGGCTCGTTCTAAGGTATCTTTTATAACACGATTTTGAATAAAAGCTTGCTTAAGTTCTCGATTTTCAACATAAGCAGGTGCATAAAGTGTTTCACTCGTGGCGTTAAATTTTCTGGCTAAACTTCGACTAATATGATCGGCATCAATTAACTCACCGACACGTAATGTCCCTCCAATTCCACAAATAAATTTACATTGTTTTTCAGGGAATATACCAACGTGACTTGCAACAGCGGCAACATTTCGCCCCTGACCAACCGCAACCGTCATACCATTTTTTAAAGTGCTTGATAAATAATTGGTTACTAATGCCGCAACTTGTCTACGCTGTTCATCTTCATCTTGGTGATCTAAAGCGATCAAGGCGCGTTTGATGCCAAAATTATTGACAAATTGAAGTTCCATTTGCGAACTAAAAATAGGATGATATTTAACATTAATTTCAACAATTCCTTCAGACCTTGCTTTTTTAAGTAATCGACCAACTTTAATTCTTGAGATACCAAATCGTTTGGCTATCTCTTCTTGAGTTTGCTCGTACTCATAATAAGCAACCGCAATTTCAGTTAGCAGCTCTGATTCTTGCTTGTTTTTAAATCCATCCATTCGTATAGCCTTTCGTAAAAATATTAACTTTGCTGATTAATAGCCGATAATATATTACAAAAACCTTTTGCTTGCCATGCACTACGACCAATAAATAATCCATCGATATTAGGTTTAGTAATGAGTAATGTCGAATTTTCAAGATTTACACTACCACCATAAAGTAAAATCATTTGATTTGCGATAGTTTCACCATACAATTCTATTAATGCCGATCTAAGTTTTAGATGTATTAATTCCGCTTCTGTCGGCGTCGCTGGAGTGCCATGTTCACCTATTGCCCAAATAGGTTCATAAGCAATAATGACTTGTGTGGCTTGCTGTTTATCAATACCAGACAAGGCTATTTTCATCTGTTTAATCACCGCTTCAGCAGACACCCCCCACGATTTTTCGTCACGACTATCACCAATACATACTAATGGCGTCAATCCGTGTTTTAGTGCTGCTTTTACTTTTTTATTGATTGCTAAATCATTTTCGCCAAAATATTCTCTGCGTTCAGAATGCCCTATCTCAACTATCGTTGCACCTGTATCTTTGACCATTATTGGTGAAATTTCACCGGTAAACGCCCCTGAATCTTCATAATGCATATTTTGCACACCTGTTAGACAGTTCATTTTATTTGTTGCCATATAACTGGCAACCTCACGAACACAGGTAAAAGGGGGTATAACAAAAGGTTGAATATGATTGTTCAAACTCTCAGGATAAAACGTTTTTAATTGTTCACAAAATAATAGTGCTTCTGCTAGTGTTTTATTCATCTTCCAGCTGGTACCTATGAATATTTTCTTCATAATTTTTCCTGTCGATAATCAGAGAAGGGGTTTAAATAATAGTGGTTAAATACATCATTAAAAACTGCATTATCATCTATGTAACACTTCTTTCAAGCAACTTAAACAATGCTAGAAAGAAGTGCTGTGAGATGTTTATTTAATTCCTAAACGTTTTTTGTAATTTTTTACATGATAATCCGTCGCTTTAATAGCTTGTATTACATCATCTGCAGTGACTTTGAAAGGTAAGCTATGAATAGTTTCGACTGGATCTACTGCTTTATTACCGATTAATTGAAACTCTTCTTCGGTAATTTTATCTAAATGAACTTCTTCTAAGGTAATGGGTAAACCGAGTTTAATATATAGATCAATGTACCGCTCCAGTTCAGCAATTGGACGTCCTTCTAATACTAGTTGAGCTATAGTGCCATAAGCAACTTTTTCCCCATGTGTTAAATGATGGACATCCCCCGAAACAGCAGTAAAACCATTGTGTATAGCATGAGCTGCACCTAATCCACCATTCTCAAACCCCAATCCACTTAATAACGTATTGGCTTCAACTACCGCTTCTAGTGCAGGGGTAACTAATTTTTTCTCATTTGCTTCTACCGCTAACAAGGCATAATCAAAAATTGTTTTTTCACATTCTCTGGCAATCGCTTCCCCAGCAATTGTTGCTATTCCACCGGCATCTGTTTTATGGCAACTACGAATTGAGGTTCTGGCTTCAACCCAAGTTGCAAGTCCATCGGCAATACCCGATTTCAACGATCTTACTGGTGCATTGGCAATTATGCGTGTGTCCACTAAAACTAAATCAGGATTTTTATAATGATGCCATAGGAAATCAAAAACCCCATCTTCAGTATATACAACTGAAACTTTCGCAGTTGGTGCATCTGTTGAAGCTGTCGTCGGTACACAGACTTTCGGTAGGTTATATTTTGCAGCTAATGCTTTTGCCGTATCTAACGTTTTTCCACCACCCACACCAATAATTGCATCAAATTTTTTATCCTTATATTCATCAAATAATCTATTAATTTCAATCATTGAACATTCGCCGTTAAAGACAGCTTTGGTAATTTCTAATCCCGATTTTTGCAATGAATCAGCAAGCTGATTAGCAGCAATATTCCAAATATTTTTATCTGCAAGAATTAAAAAATTTGTTCCAAAAGGTTTAACATACCCTTCAGCTCGTGTAAGCAAATCTTTACCTTGCACATACCTGTTTGGACTCACAAATACCTTATCCATCGTAATTACCTCTTATACACTTTTTTGACTTACTGATCATTATCAGAAATTAAATAATGATCGACACATTGCTTAAAAACTTTTTTACTTTTCCAGTTTCAATTGTTCTAAAAATTGATTCATTATCATCCATGCTGATTCAGAACCGGCATCTCGATGCCCGATTGCTCTTTCACCTAATCGCATTGAACGTCCTTTTTTAGCAACAAGCGCAATGGTGTTGTCTGAACCTTTTTTCATTTCATCAACACATTTTTGTAAGGTCGTGATTGGATCATCGGACGCTTGATAATTCTTCAAAACATCAAGTCCAGGAATCAGTGCATCAATCATCGTTTTATCGTTAAGTTCCGCTTTTCCTCGCATTTGTACGGCTTCTACACCATCTTGGAACATTTGACAAAACTCTTTAAATGTTACCGCTTGTTTGCCTACCGTATGATTTGCCATTTTCATAAAAAAACTACCATATAAAGGGCCTGATGCTCCCCCTACTTTACTCAACAAAATCATGCCAACTTTTTTCATTAATTCAGCTATATCTGCGGTTGAATCGGTCAAAGCTGGAAGTTGTTTTTCGACTTCACGAAAGCCAATGGTCAAATTGATACCATGATCACCATCACCAATATCCGAATCCAATTTACTCAAATGATCACGATTTTCTTCAGCCATGATCGCAATTTTTTTAAAGGTCTCAATAAAAAACGATTTTTCTAACATCCGTTCACTCATCAACATTCTCCTTGAAATTTAATTGGTAATTTTAAAATAAGGAGCATCACATGGATGAGCTAATAACTGTTTTAGTTCATCATCAAGCTTAATAAGCGAAATGGACATTCCAACCATATCCATTGAAGTGACATAATTACCCACCAATGGTTTATAGATTTTTATTCCTTTTTGTGCCAATAAAAGATGAGCTTTTCGATAACAGATATATTGATCCATCAAAGCTAAGCCCCCTAATCCATTAATAAGTAGTTGTACCTCGTCACCCGATTGTATTTTTGATTCTTGTAGCAAATGGTCAACTAATTGGCTAACGACAAAATCGGCTTTTGCTAATTTAGTTCTTTCAATACCGGGTTCACCATGAATTCCCATACCGACTTCCATATCGCCATCATGCATTTCGAATATGGGTTCACCCGTCACAGGTAAAGTACAAGATGACAATGCAACGCCCATAGAATAAGTATTTGCATTTGCTTTTTGAGTAAGTGCTTTAACTTTATCTAAATCATAACCTTTTGCGGCAGCACTCGCGGCAACTTTGAATACAAATACATCGCCAGCGACTCCTCGGCGGTCACTGATGTTTTTAGATGAATAAATATCATCCGTCACAGTTACCGTTTCAACACGAATACCCTCATCTGCTGCTAGTTCAACTGCCATATCAAAGTTCATGACATCACCAGCATAATTACCATAAACAAACAGGCATCCTTTACCTGAATCAACCGCTTTTACCGCCTCATAACAATATTCCGGAGAAGGGGAAGTATTAACATTACCAACCGCTGCTGCATCAGCAAAATCTTGACCCACATAACCTAAAAAAGCAGGTTCATGTCCCGACCCACCACCAATGATTATTCTTACTCGGGGTTCTTTACTGATCTTTTTACTTACCACAACACGATGACAGTCTTCTTTAAGTTCGACATATTCACTGTGTGCTAAGCAATAGCCTTCTAACATTTCTTCAACAACGTCATACCCATCATTTATTAATCTTCTCATTTCATAACCCCTATCTATCCTTTAAACGACAAATTCTTACAGTATCTCTTATCCAACTAAAAAAAGTGACAATATA
Source organism: Gilliamella sp. G0441 (assembly GCF_050589305.1). Taxonomy (NCBI): domain Bacteria; kingdom Pseudomonadati; phylum Pseudomonadota; class Gammaproteobacteria; order Orbales; family Orbaceae; genus Gilliamella; species Gilliamella sp. G0441. Next base: position 59,208 of record NZ_JBNRJF010000005.1, read on the forward strand.
AAACCACCAACAACACCTGAGACTACAGCAGCAAGAATATTTTTTATTGATTTTCGTTTATTACCTCCAGTTAATGCTGATGCGACCCAAACACCAACCCCTGCTGCTAGCCCTTGATCAACCCATACTGAACCACTCTGTGTAATCATTGGCGTGGCAATACCATGATTAATACACCATACCGTTCCAACCACAAATGCAGCTGCCATCCAACCACCAATTGGTCCCCAATTATCAACCATGCGTCCCCAAGTCATTCGAATAACAAATGGAAAGATAAAACCACCCATCAATGTTGCGATAGCATAATTTATTGACATAACCATTCACTCCTTACATTCCCATTTTCATCGTTTTTTTTGGAAAACTTTTATTTGTTTGCTACGTAAAATTTTTTCTTTCGCGTCTTTCAATTTCTCAAAATCTGTACGCCTTAACCCTGGTTCTCTTGGATTTTCATTAATAAATTCTTTCTTTTTAGCCATATCTTTTTCAATATATGCGGCAGTAATCCCCCCTAACACTGCTCCAACACTCACTAACAAAATCGTCGGCAAAGAAGAAACAAGTGCATTACCGCCTTGAAGAAAAGTATCCCGCATTATTCCGCAAACAGCGATCGCTAATCCCATATCAACAAAGGCGGCATCATCCTCATTACCAGTTAAATTGATGTAATGGTTCATATACCACATGGGTCCAATTATAATTATCGCGGCGAGGAATCCGCCAAAAATTCCATAAGCACCTAACTGAGACCAAACGGACATAACAATCATTCCTGCTATTCCGTAACCAATAAAGCTTCGAAAAAATTTCATCGCAATTCTCTCTTTCTAAATATTTTGTAATTCAGCTAAGATACCTTCAACATCGTTATCAACCATGGCTTGAATCGAAGCAACAAAAGCACCTTCAACTAATGGTGCATCAACTAAAGTGACCTTATTTTTTAAATCATCATCTTCAATTAAATCAATTGCAGTTTCTGTGCTTAAAATAGCACTACCAATATCAGCAAATATAAGTATATTTTGGTGATTTTTAGATTGTTGAATGATGTTATATATTGCAACCGAATCGGTACCTAACCGACCATCATCTGTACCACCTGCGGAATAAATTTTTACATCACCGGTTGTATCAACCATTTCTTCTATCATTTCTTTTAATCCATCGGTGATTTTTCTACTGTGCGATACTAAAACTATACTAACCATGAAGCCTCCGAACAAATGTTTAATAACCTATCTTTTGTTCGATTATAACGGATAAACTAGCTGAGAAAATTGTTTTGTCATGAATTTGTGACTTAGATCTAAATATTTAAATATTAAAGATATTAAATAATTATTTTGACTATTTAAGATTTTTAAACAAAAAGATAGACAGAGGGATATTTCTACTAGAAAAATAGACTTTAACAGCAGATTTGATTCAGATGATTAACTATCAAAAAGAGGATAATGGGGAGCTTGCCCCCCTAAATTATAATAATGTGCAGATCATCTCTTCTAATTTACCTTGATCCACTGCAAAGGCACGAATCCCTTCAGCTAGTTTTTCTACTGCCATGGCATCACTATTGTGTTGCCATCTAAATTCAGATTCGGTAATCGGTGCAGGTCTTTCTATGACGGTTTGATTAGGATTAAGTTTTTGCACTACTGGAGCGCTTGATTGTTGCATTTCAGCCAATAAATTTGGCGCAATCGTTAATCGGTCACAACCGGCTAATGCTAAAATTTGCTCAACTTTACGGAAGCTTGCCCCCATGACGATTGTTTTATAACCATGTTGTTTATAATAGTTGTAAATATTACGTACTGATACCACTCCTGGATCTTGATCGGCAATATAAGGGTCAATCGTTTTTTTAGCTTGATACCAATCATAAATACGACCAACAAAAGGCGAGATAAGAAAGACATTCGCTTCTGCACAAGCACGTGCCTGAGCAAATGAAAAGAGTAACGTTAAATTACAATTAATACCTTCTTTTTCGAGAACTTCGGCAGCTTTTATCCCTTCCCATGTGGATGCAATTTTTATCAGAATTCGTGATTTATCGATACCCTTTTGCTGGTAAAGCTCTATAATTCGGCGGGCTTTTTCGATACAAGCTTGTGTATCAAAAGATAAACGGGCATCCACTTCAGTCGAAATACGTCCCGGTACCATTTTTAATATTTCAGCACCGATATTAACCGCAACTTGGTCACAAGCATTAATTAATTGTTGTTCTTTGCTACCCCCTAATTTTTTTGCTGTCTCAACAGCAGAATCAATCAGATAACGATATTGTGGAAGTTGAGCAGCTTTTAAGACCAGAGAAGGGTTGGTAGTGGCATCTTCGGGAGAAAACTGCTTAATGGAATCGATATCACCTGTATCGGCAACAACTATGGTTATTTTTTTAAATTCTTCTAATTGATTCATACTGTTATCCTATAACATTAATGTTTGAAAAAGTTGTTTTAAAATGTGTTACTTTTATTTGCTATAAAGTTCATCATAATAATTGATTCGCTCAACTTTTGGCGTTGATCCCCCCCCTTCAAACTCCGATTGCAGCCATGCTTGAACCAATTTTTTTGCTAATTCAATACCAATTACTCTTGCTCCCATTGTCATAATTTGAGCATTATTACTTTTTCTTGCTCGCTCAGCTGAAAATATATCGTGGCATTGAGCAGCACGAATACCCGGTACTTTATTTGCAGCTATCGCTACCCCAATTCCAGTACCGCAAATCAAGATACCACGCTCATGCTTACCCGCTTTTATTGAACATGCAACAGCGTGAGCAACATCAGGATACAAAGGATTATGTGACTGTTTATCGCTACTATAATCAATAATCTCAATACGTTGATTATTCAAATATTCAACAATACTATTTCTAAATTCAAATGCTGCATCGTCTGCACCAATTGCTATGGGCTTCATAATATTCTCCTTTAATTTAACCAAATGATCATTAGTTCATAATATTATCATTTGTTAACTTCAGGTATAAATAAATTCATTTATGTGACATAAGTCTCGAAAAAAGTTATTTGATTACTACAGTGTAGTTTTTATTTAGAAAAAGATTTGTTGAGAAGAGTTATTTTGGATAGGTTAAAGATTCAAATAATCATTTTTATTGAACATATCAGTCACTTCACTCTAACCATCTAATATTTTTAGTAAATAGAGCGGTTAGGTTCATAATGATAATCTAATCAATAAGAGGACATCACAAAATATCAGTTTGCATTCAGATTCTACGTTAACATATAACGTAAGCTTATCACGGTAGAACTGCGTGGTCATATTATATACTAGCTTTATCCATTGCTATTTACGGTTGGTCATCCGACCTTAGCTTTAGCTACAAATTGAAATATACCTTTACTATATTTTTTAATCATCTTTATTGCTGTGTGATTCGAAAATCTTTTTTTCTTCCAAAACTTCCGGTAAATATTTTTTACCATATTTGAAATATAATTTTTTTTCTATGATTTTTATAGTTTCCCATTTTTCATTAAATGTATAATACCGAGCGGTTATGTACAAACCTTTTTTTTCCCCTTCTGTTTCTGAATAACTATTCAATTCAACATAATCTTCTATCGTTACCTTTCCATAACTTCCGTCTATATAAAAGGTTCGATCTTGAACTATAGCGCCGTCCCGTTTAATGGAATTTTTTTCTATTATGGGATAATACACAGTATACAAAGGTTCAATATTTTTCTTTGCCGTAGTATGAGCTTTACTTACTGATATTCCGTCAGTAATAACGTTTAAATCAATGCCGTATAAGGATTTCATTTTTTGGATTAAATCGTCTACCGTAAAAGAATACAGATAGTCATAATTAATACCTTCTTCACGATTACCGTTTTTATCATAAACATCTAAATTTCCGATATTAAAGTCGTAAAATTTTCTAACCGTTGTAAATAATTTTCCATTAGAATAATATCTTCTTACAACGCTATAAGGACTTCCTTCTTGATCAATAATTTCTCTTATATAATGATCTGGCTCTATGTATTGATAAACGCAAATATTATTATCTAAATAATAGATATAACTATCTCTATTGGTGTTTTTGATTTTTTCTTTAAAAGTATTTAAATCAAACGTTTTTGTATAGAGGTCAAAATCTTTGATAGATTGAGAGTAGACGGGAGCTGTCATAGATATGATTAAAATTAAGGTTATAAGTAACTTTTTCATGATTTTATTTTAACTTCCTTGCATAAAATAATAGGTTTAATGAACTTAAAACGAACGCTCTTATCTGTCTATGCAGAATTTTTTAAATCAAAATAATAGGTTAAAGAAAAGCAAATTATAGCACTTAATGTCTTTATGGCATCATTAATTAGTTAAATTTTAATCTTCTTTATTTCATACTTTTGTTTTTCGTGTCCCCAAAAATTGAAAACGACTAAATAAAAACACGTTGATTAATTTTTCATTACTAACCTATCGTATTACTTCTAATGGAGCATTAGGATAAGGGCGATGGAGATAGATTTGATATGAGTAAATATCATTTTTATCTTCTGCAAACAGCGGAGTTTCGCCTTTTTTGTCTTCTAATGTTACTATTCTTCCATTTCCATAATACATAATGTTATAATTTTCGAGCGGTTGTATATTTCCTATACTTTTAGATAATTTATTGTCTATATATCGTTCATCTTCTTTAATTAATTCAGCATCATTATATAATGATTTAAAGACTTCGGAATTTTTAACTTTCATAATGGTCAAGAAAGATTTTTTATCGCCTTTATTAATTATATTAGCTAAATGGTTATAATAATCTACGACTTCTTTAAGTAATTTATCTTCATCTTCTTTTCTCAAATCTATGCTGTGTTCCCAATTTTTTAGTTTGTACGGAACATCAATATTGAAAATCCATTCTTTGGTAATTAGTGGCATTTCTACATGTGGATCATCCAATTTGAATTCGTAAATTAAAGTAGATTTTCGTTCTACATAAGATGAATATCCATTATTATATCTATAAATACTTAATGTTAGGTAATCAATACCCAATTTATCTACCGTTTTATTTCCATCATTTGGTAATAAGACAATTTGTAATTTTTGTTTTCCCGATTTTAGTATAAGATCATTAATAATTAATTCACTATCACTCGAACCAGTTAAATAATCTTTTTCCAGAACCATGTTATTTATGTAAGATTCATACGGATTACTGGAAGTAACTTTTAAAGTATAGATAGGTTGTTCATTCATTGTTTTTGAATTTATTATTGGTTTCAATTTATCTTGTGCTTTGCTACAAGAGATATTAATTAATAATAAAAAAGCAAAAATTATACTCATTGTTTTATTCATAATAATAAAATTTAATCCATTTTATAGGTTGTTGCAGTTGAGTTCTTGTAACTTGGAATAAGTTTAATTGGATTTAATTCTTTTGGTTTGTCATGAGATCCTCTTTCTTGAAACCCCTATAGTATACGGTGACCATTAATTCTGAAAATTCCGTTTTCCAATCAACTTTATTATCCCAATCGAAATTAGGATTAGCAGTAATTTTAAAATAACGATCTGCTTTAATTTTATTATAAATTAATTGTTTATCTTATTACCTCTAATGGAGCATTAGGATAAGGGCGATGTAAAATAATTCCAAAATAATCATCATGATCTTCTGTTATATAGTATAGAGGGGAATCTCCGTTTTCATCCTCTAAAGTTACTAATCGACCATTTCCAGATATTTTTAAATTATATTTATTAAAATCAATAGGATTCATTTTCCCCCTAGCATTATGAACTCTTTCTTTTAATTCATTTTGTTCTTTTTCAATAATTTCAGAGTTATAATAGGCAGTCATCAATTCTTGAGTCCTTTTGGAAATTATTTTAAAAAATCCCTTATCATCTCCGTCATTAACAATCTGATAAATTTTTTGATAAAATGTTTGAACTTCTTGTAATAAGTATTTTTCGTTTTCTTTTGTTAAGTCACAAGAATTTGACCATCCTTTTATTCGATACGGTAAATTAAAATTTAAAAAATATTTATATTCGATATAAGGCATTTTTTTTATAGTATCGGGAATTTTTATAATTTGTAAATCTTGGAATTTTTCAAAATTTGTATTATTAGTAATAACAATTTTCAAATTAAAATATTTAGCAAAATCTTCTGCTATATATTTTTTATTTGTTTTACTATGTAATCTTACTTTTATTTCTTGATCTTTGTTAGACATTAATAATTCATTTATAGGAAAAAATCCACTCATAGCATCGTTATCATTATAATTAATAAGTGAAAAATCATTAATTAGTATTTCAAATGGAGTTGCTATATTAAAATCTATTCCATAAATAGGTGTTGTATTCATTTTATTTGCTTTATTGTTGTTAGTTAATACTTCTTTTTTTTCCTGGCAATCCAATTGAATAAATAATAAAGACACTAAAATTAATATTATACTTTTCATATTCTTAATCATTTTATTAGTTTCATTAAATGTTAATTAACACTTTTCCTTCTTTTCAATAGCATTTTTTATTTTTTCATATGCTATATTTAATTCTTTTTTAATATTTTCAGTATTTTCAATAGATTCTGAATTTTTCCATCCTGTTAATTGATAAGGGACATAAACGCTAAATTTGGTTTGAAACTCCCAATAAGGCAGTCCTTCTTTAGGAACTATCATATCAGGTATTTTTAAAATAATTTCTCTTTTGTTAGTAAATGACCATGCATCTATCTTTTTATTTAATTCTAATGAAAAATAACTATTTGGTAATATCGTGTTATTATCTTTGAGAGGGTATACCTTTATTGTTAAAATCTGATCACCAGACTCCAATATCCCTGTATTTATTGGAAACTCCATATTCATTCCACCAGACTTTTCAAAAAATTTTAATAAAGGTAAATCATTCACTCTTATATCAAAATTAACAGCAGAACTCTTTACATTTATTAGATAATAAGGTCTATTTTCGAAATTATTTATCGTGGAATTTTGAGCATGTTTCAAGCTAATTTTTTCTATTCCATTATTACTTTTTGCGAATGCCAATGAAATAAAACTTGTGAGCAGTAATATAATTATGTTACGGCTAATCATGTAGATAATATTTTTCATCAATCTCAAGTTTTCCTTCCTTAATAAAAATTTAGTCTTCTTTCTTTGTTTTTTAAAACCATTGACTTTTACATCTAAGCTTAATGTGATATTAACACCAGAATGTCTTGCAGTCGGTTAAAAATATTAGTGAAAAAATTCTTTTCGTCTAAGGAAAATCCATTAGATTTCATAAGCAAATAATTTTAAATTATCAATTTTTAATCTTCTTTATATTTACATTACTGTTTTATTATTTAGTTTTTATTGCATAAATTTGGTCACTTTCCTTATTGGCTGTATGATTCGAAAATCTTTTTTTCTTCCAAAATTTCCGGTGAATATTTTTTACCAAATATGAAATATAATTTTTTTTCCGTGATTTTTTTAGGTCTCCATTTTTCGTTGAATTCATAATACCGAGCGGTTACGTACAAACCTTTTTTTTCGCCTTCTGTTTCTAAATAACTATTCAATTCAACGTAATCTTCTATCGTTACTTTTCCATTACTTCCGTCTATATAAAAGGTTCTATCTTGAACTATAGCTCCGTCCCGTATAATGGAATCTTTTTCAATTATGGGATAATGCACAGTATACAAAGGTTTAATATCATCTTTAGGAGAAGTAAGATGTTTTCTAACTGTAATTCCTTTTATTCTAACGTTTAAATCAATCCCGTATAAAGATTTCATTTTTTGGATTAAATTGTCTACCTTAAAAGAATATAGATAGTCATAATTGATACTTTCATCACGATTACCGTTTTTATCATAAACATCTAAATTTCCGATATTAAAGCCGTAAAATTTTCTAACCGTTGTAAATAATTTTCCATTAGGATAATATCTTCTTACAACGGTATAAGGATTTTCCTTTTGACTAATAACTTCTTTAATAAAATTATCTCCTTCGTCATATTGATAAACGTGAATATTATTATTTAAATCATAAGTATAACTATCTCTATTGGTGTTTTTGATTTTTTCTTTGAATGTTTTTAAATCAAACGTTTTGGTATAAAGGTCAAAATCTTTCATGGATTGCGAGTAGACGGGAGCTGTCATAGACATGATTAAAATTAGGATTGTAAGTAACTTTTTCATGAGGTTATTTTAACTTCCTTGCATAATAGAATAGGTTTAATGAACTTAGAACAAATGCTTTTTATCTGTCTATGCAGAATTTTTTAAATCAAAATAATAGGTTAAATAGAAGCAAATTATAGCAATTATTTTTTTAATTTTAATAGAATCAGTTAAATTTTATATAATTAATTCGATATTCCTCCGAATCCACAGCATAAATAGTAAATATAATCCTTAGCATTTGTTTTTTATGTGTCTCTATAAATAGTTGGGGGCACGATCAATTATAAGTCTGAAAAACGCTTTTTAACACCAAACTCTTTTTTGGTTAAATTTATCAGAGTAAATTAATAGTCATAGAACATTAATCAAGCAAAAGAAGCATGTAATGACCAGAAGTTGACGGTGCGTTGAAAAATCATCTGGATGGATACCGTAAAAAGTTCTTATTATTTTAGTATAACTAATTGATAATAATATAGATTTAAGATTAAGACGCAAAAACATCATTTGTCTAAAAAGACAGCAAAAAAAACGGTGGAAATTTTATCTTCCCTATTTTAATTAATAAACAATGAGTTATAATTAGTATTCCCTATATACATAGGGATAAACCGACCCTTTAGAAATTTTTAGAGCTGCATCTGATGTGTTCCCTATATACATAGGGATAAACCGCGGTTCTAGAGGGCTACGCGGGCAATTAATTCATTAACGCCAACAACAAGACTCGTCCGTATGTCATCGACAGAGATAAAACACAGCTAAACCCCGACGACGGCACTATTTATGCCGGCTGTTACGTTTACGCAGTTATCGATATCTGGGCAATGGACAACAAATTCAGAAAACGGGTCTGCGCCTCGCTATCTGGTGTCCAATTCTACAAAGACGACGACGCATTCACAAGTAGCGGAATTGCATCGGCTGACGATTTCGATGACCTGTCCGTCGATAACAAAAAAGAGTTTAGCGTGTAGTACTACAAAAACCCTCTATTGAGGGTTTTACATTAAAAACAGCTTAAATTATTTCTTTTTTCGAAAAATCGGAAAAGCTTTTAAACCGTAATCTTTTGCATAAATCACTTTACCATTTCGTAACGTAATAGATGCGGCGAAACCTGTTTTTTCTTTTTTATTAGACATAACTTAGCCTCTCAATCAAAGAAGATAGCCGATGCTCTTGCTTATCAGGGAAAAGTAAGTTATCATCAAATTGCATTTAGGGTAACTCACTTTCTATACGGTGATCGGGGTAACCTTAATATTCAGTGGTGGTACACTGAACCCTTTAAGGCTCGATTAAGAGCCTTAATTCTTTATAACTGCATACGATTTAATAATCCTAGTAATTTTTTCAGCTTCATCCTCTGTTAAATCTAATGGTAAATTGCCAATATTTAAAATTAAACCTTCTCTTAGAGGGATTGGCAAAGCAAAGGTGGCATGTTTATTTAAAGCCTGCGTTGCTAAATTCGCAGAATTGGCTACTTTATTCTTTGGCAATTTTGACAGTTTTGAAAGGTTTCCATTTTTATAACTATCAAATTTTGAAAGTGCGCTCCTAAACCTAGTTTTGTAACCAACAGCTGCGCTTTCGGATATATTTTCGGTTTTTGCAAAAACATCAACAATACTATTAATATCCCAAGATGTATAAGGTATATTTACGGGAATATACCCCTTAACTCTATTTAACACAACTCTTAAGTTATTAGCAGTAGTAAGACTGACTACATCTAACGAAGGCAACGTATTTACAATGAAATCTATAAATTCATTTTTATCATTCATAATAGAAATTCCCGATCATTGATCACATATTCATCAATTAAATCAATTTTAGCACAAAGAATCGCAAACGCAAACATTTTACCAAAGAGAAACGCAAAATAACGCAAAATAACGCTTTCATGAATTTCAAAAAGCGTTTTTTATACCTTTGAGTGTAATTCACATATATTTTGAGGGCGCTTAATTGTGTACTGTTGACAATAGTTTTATCGGGTTGTACAGTTGTTTGTGAGGTATAGAAACCTTTACAAGCGGATATATCGCCCCGTTAGTGTGATTTTTTTTGTACCTAAATTTCGATCTATGATCGAGAGGGCGACGAATACAATACTAGAAATGGGAATAAGTCCAGCTGACTTGTACGGTTTTCTAACCTCTTGATCGCCCTATTTGGGCTCAGTGTAGAAACTAAATACAAAGTGCAAAATCATGAAAACGCAAATTATCCCTATCTTTAACAGTGTTATAAACCAAGAAGAAGTAAAATCCGTCAATGCTAAAATTTTACATTCCTTTTTTAGAGGTGGATACAAGATTCAATGATTGAATTTGTCGTCGTATAAAGGATTATCAATTTATTGAAATATAATGATTTTGTTTTGGTCACTCAACAAAGAGTAATCAAAAATAAAGGCGGGGATCCTCGCTCTAAAGAATATCATATCACTTTAGATATGGCTAAAGAGTTAGCCATGATTGAGCGAAATGAAAAAGGAAGGCAAGCAAGAAAATATTTCATTGAATGTGAAAAACGATTAATGCAAATACTACATCCAACAACAATCTGCAAGGCTGGCAGCTACGCCTTAACAACAAACGTTACACTTAACCGTGAACTTCTGCCAAAAATGGTTTATCACAACAAAAGCGCACACAAACCCTACCGAGCGTACGTATACGATATGTCTCTAAAAAAAGAGGTATCAGTAGACACGTTTGCCACAATAGTAGAAGTTTCTGATGCGCAGAAAAATTACTTTCAAACAAAGGCTGCCAAAACAGCACATATACCTAACCACTGTAGATGGTTAGTACTTAGTATGCTGAAGGGCTGAAAGTTAAAAATATCGACAACTATAATTGTGTAAGATATAAACATTTCAAGCGGCTACAGTCGGACGCACGAGCGTACGCCGATGAAACAATCAAACTACTGCATAAAGTTCAGGATATAGTGTCCCTGAGCCACGAGTTCTTATATCGATTAAAAGTTTTGGAAGGGGGATAAAAGCGCATCACGGCTCGCTACGCCTCTTCGTGAACTAATTAAAAGTTAATCCACAAAAAAAGTATTTTGAGAAGCGACAAATTAGTCGCTTTTTTTACGCCTATAAAACACCATAATTCAGGAAATAACGCAATGCCTCAAATTTTGTATCTAGATACCGAAACATACAACGAACAACCGATCGCCAACGGAGTATACGCGTACGCCGAAACGGTAGAAATTATGCTGTTTCAATACGCATTTAACGACGTGCTGGTATGCGTGGTTGATTTAGCAAACGGGGAAAAATTGCCCCAATAGGTGGTCAATCTGCTGCTGAACCCAGACGTACTGTTATTCGCCCAAAATTCAATGTTTGACCGAACTGTTTTAACCAGAGGGAATTTATTTAAAGATCGGCCGGATATTATCGATGCAATCAGTCAACCGGAACGCTGGCGGGATAGTATGATTATTGCATACGCCCACAGTCTCAAAGGGCACCTGTCCGATCTGAGCGACATATTCAAACTGGAGAATGACCAAGCTAAATATTAAAAGGTAAAGCCCTCGTTCAGCTGTTTTGTAAATCCCGTCCCAAAACCAGCAAAATTCGCAGAACTACCAGCAAAACCCACCACGAAGAATGGGATAAGTTTACGCACTATGCCAAGCAGGATATTGTAGCCATGCGTGAAGTGGTAAAAAAAAATGCCTAACTGGAACATGCGATACGGTATCATAGAATTAGCGTTGTGGCATTTAGATCAGCGCATCTACGACAGTGGCGTTTATATTGATGTTGATTTAGCTCAAAAAGCCGTCGAGTGTATCAACATTGAACAACAGCAGCTAGCCGATGAAACTAACAGCATGACTAAAGGTGAGATGCAAACAGCTACCGAACGCGACGCAATGTTACGGCATATTGTAGGGGCGTACGGCATTACGTTAAATGATTTAACAGCCTCGACGATAGAACGCAGATTAAATGACCTGGATTTACCCAACGGGCTAAAGGAATTATTAGCTGTCTGTCAGCAAGCCAGCACTACTAATACCAACAAATACAAGGCACTACTTAAGCGTGTTAGCAGTGATAATCGTTTACGAGCTACATTACAATTCATGGGTGCCGCACCGCGTACCGGGCGCAGAGCTGGTCGCGGATTTCAACCGCAAAACCTCACCCGCCCGACCATGGCTGACTGGGAAATCGAAATGGGTATCGATGCGATCAAATCGTGTAACGCCGGCCTGCTAACCGATAATATTATGAAGTTGACCAGTAACACCTTACGGGGTGCATTTGTGCGCCTGAGAGTAAAAAGTTGGTGGTTTCTGATTTATCTAATATTGAGAGTCGGGTGCTAGCATGGCTCGCTGGTGAACGTTGGAAAATACAGGCGTTTCGCGAATACGATAACGGTACGGGTCACGACCTATACAAATTGTCGTACTCAAAATCATTCGGGGTGAACCCTGAATATGTAACTAAAGAGCAACGCCAAATAGGTAAAGTCCAAGAACTGGCATTGGGTTACGAGGGCGGTGTTGGCACATTTATCACGTTCAGCATGGCGTGCGGTATTGATTCAGACACTATGGCAGATATTGCCATAAAAAATGTAGATTTACGTATTCTGGACGAGGCTAAAAGCGCATACTACTGGGCGTTAAAAAATAAACGTACCTACGGGCTGACCGAAAAAGCGTATAAGGTCTGCGACGCATTTAAGCGATCGTGGCGAACGGCACCCCCTAATATCGTTGAGCTGTGGAAAAAACTTGATTCAGGCTTACGTATAGTTATAGACGGGCACGTCGTCTGCGTCTGGATCAACGATAAATTGTTAATAGACCGGAAAGGCGCGTGGCTACGCATTCGGTTGCCGTCTGGCAGGTATCTATGCTACCCCAGCGCACGTATCGATGAGAACGGCAAAATCAGCTACATGGGACAGAATACCTATTCACGGAAATGGAAACGCATCAACACCTACGGCGGAAAAATTGCGGAAAACATTACTCAAGCTGTTGCACGTGATGTGATGGGGTGGTCTATGCACTAATGGTTTTTAACATCGTACTAACAGTACACGATGAAATTAACACAGAATGCCCCGACGGGTCAGAATAGTCACACGAATACCTCAGCCAAATTTTATCAACCCAGCCCAAATGGACAGACGGGCTACCACTAGCCGTGGCAGGTTTCGAATCATACAGATACAAGAAGGATTAGGATTATGAAAGTTAACACTATCGTTTTTGGCAAACCTTGTTTACTTACAGACTTCCCTCCGGAGCCACCTTTGTATATTTTTCGGAGGCGTATATCAAGGTATGGCAGCAAATCGCCACGGGCTGTCGCGATATTTTGACGTGAGGTTACGTGATAGCGTTGCTGTGTATAAGTGGGATAACAAAAGCATATCGCCCGTCGAACTCCAAGCAACCCCGGTAAATTATAAAAGCGAGGAAGAATGAAAACCCGTGAATCCGTAATCGAAAATAATCTCGCTCGCAGGGTTGAGGAAATGGGGGAATAACGTATAAACTCTCCCCTATCGGACGTATAAATAAACCCGCCCAGTTAGTTATGTTACCAGGAGGGGAAATTATTTTTGTTGAATGCAAACGCCCCGAAGAAAAGCCCCGACAGGGGCAATTAAGGGAGTACGAACGCCTACGAAAACTAGGTTTTCGTGTTGAGGTTTTAGACTCCCACAATGTGAGATTTTTATATGAACAACAAATCATTTAACCCTCGACCCTACGTTAGTTATTGCCCACTCCGTGTTGCGCAATCGACATGGCCTGATGAATTAAATAAATGGGATTTTAAAAACATTGGTATCCAACCTATCGTTGGCACACCTAAACAACGTTTGCATGCACTAAAAAACCGAAATGCAAACGTATTTACAACTAACTACGAAAACATACCGTGGCTGGTTGAACAATTCGGGGATAAATGGCCGTTTCAGCAGGTAATAGCTGACGAAAGTACTAAACTGAAATCGTTCCGATTACGTGGCGGTGGTGTTCGGGCTGCAGCGTTACGCGGTATTGCATTTAAACATGTGCGATTTTGGCAAAATCTGACAGGCACATCTGCCCCTAACGGTCTACTGGATTTGTGGGGGCAAAACTGGTTTATAGATGGTGGACAGCGTTTAGGGCAAACATTGGGCGCATTTACTGATAGGTGGTTTAACAAAATTCCAATCGATGATTATTTTAAAATTACACCAACTGAATTTACGCAGGAACAAATACAGGAACGGCTTAAAGATGTTTGCATTACGTTAGAAGCCTAGGATTGGTTCGACATTAACGACCCTATCGTCACGCCAGTGTATGTTGATTTGCCAGATAAATTACAACGCCAGTATAAACAGCTCGAACGCGAAATGTTTCTAGAAACAAGTCAAGTAATGTGATTTACAGGTTGGAGACATATTTTTATTTAAGGATCATGTGTTCATTAAAGAAGAAAGTTTTTTATTTCCGATGGCGATGGATTTGGAAGACGGAAAAATAGAAACCCTGGTTACAGATTTTATAGACGTTACCCCCCTAAAAATCAAAATTTTCCTCTGTAGATAAATTCGTTGACTAACGTATTTACGCCTTTTTCACACGGTAAACTAATTTGAATACCAAAATACGTAAACTAAACCTAGCGTTAGGAAACGTTCCAATACGCATTGGATTGGATTTCATTTATTAAATATTAGGGCACGAGAATGCCAAAAGATTACACAATGGAAGATCCAAGATACAGCAGAACGCAAGTTTGTGCATATATGGGGGGCTAGATCTAACTACGTTAGACAAATGGGTCGCTGCAGGAAAATCCCCAAAACCCGATTTATATTTAGGTAGACATCCGCGTTGGAAATTGTCTACCGTCAACGCATATTTATCTCAAAAAGAACACGAACATCAATCAAGTAGTTAAACTATCTATATAGTCCGCATACCACTGCATCATCTCACGTCTACCCACCAAATACTGTGCGTGGTTATAATTGCCAAGCACAGTGCCCTCCTCGTGATTTAATTGTTTTTCTATCCAATCACGATTAAAACCGTGCTCGTTAAAAATACTCGAAAATTGATGTCTAAAACCGTGCCCAGTAGCGCGTTTTGCAAAACCTAAGCATTTTATCAACCCTAAAATGGCCCATTGGACATAGGCGACTGGTTATCATTTCGCCCAGGAAAAACAAAATCACAATTCCCCGTAATCCGGTATAAAATCTTAGGATATTTATAGCCTGCTTTGATAACGGGATCACATGTGTTCTGTCTTTTTTTATCAATTCCTCAGGCAGTAATATGTAACGCTTTTCAAAGTTGACATACACCCATTTACAGCGTAATAATTCCACCGTTCGCACCGCTGTTAATATTAATAACTCGATAGCATATCGTACGAGAATATTACCCGAATAGGTTTGCAAGGCTTTCATAAACTCCCGTATATCATCTTCCATTAAAAATGCGTAATTTTTAGGTGTACGTGTCACCATGGCTTTTGACAATTCTCGAGCTGGATTATTCTCCGCCCTTTCGGTAATAATGCATATTGAAAAACTTCGGTACACCTTTGCCTCATCTTTTTAGCAACTTCTAATACACCCCCTCGATTTTCAATTTGTTTCAAACAATTTAGCATTTCGATAGGTGTTATTTGCGAAATTTCAATATCACCGATATGCGGGAATATATCTTTTTCAAAATAGGTAAGTATGCCCTTTCTGGTGCTTAGAGACCAACTTCTTATTTTGCTTTCAAACCATTCCATAGTTATCTTTCTGAACGTGTTACCCTGCGCCATGTTTATCAGCAAGAATTTCTTTTTGCGTTCGATGGATGGATCACGTCCGTGAGCTAATAATTGTCTGGCAAGCTCCTTCTCATTACGGGCATCAGATAGGTTGGTATACGAATATTTACCGATAGTTAAGGTTTTTCTTTTACCGTTGAATTTATACTCCAAGATTTAGTCCCTGAAGGGGTAACATACAAATATAAGTTTTCAAAATCTGGTAGTTTGTAGGCTTTATCTTTAGGTTTTGCCAATTCGATAGCTTGAATAGTTAGCATAATTACGGTATTTTTGATTGCGGTATTAAAATATACCGTAAATATACCGTTTATAAATTGTCGTTTTCAATCGTTTAAGGTCGTATTAGATGGTGTCCAAAGTTCTAAAAACCCCGTCTAAATAAAGGCTTTTTTCGCTCTCAGTCGTAGCCAATCACAGATGAAATGGCGACCCCAGCAG
Source organism: Gilliamella sp. G0441 (assembly GCF_050589305.1). Lineage (NCBI taxonomy): Bacteria > Pseudomonadati > Pseudomonadota > Gammaproteobacteria > Orbales > Orbaceae > Gilliamella > Gilliamella sp. G0441. The sequence goes on from NZ_JBNRJF010000005.1 coordinate 75,731, forward strand.
GAATCGAACCTGCAACTAGCCCTTAGGAGGGGCTCGTTATATCCATTTAACTATGAGGTCATAAAGGGCGTTTATTTTAATAAATTTAAAAAAATAATGCCATTTAAATAACGAAAAATTTTGTATTATGTGTAAACATGATACAATAACGAAATCAATAACCTGAATTATTTTTAGTTGAAAATCCTATGAAGAAAAAAATAATTGCTATGCTCTTCTCTGTTATGACGCTTACAAGTTGCGCATCATATGATCCTGAAAGCAATTCTTACAGTGATCCGCTATCTGGATTTAATAAAGCAATGTTTAACGTCAACTACTATGCATTAGATCCTTATATTTTGCGTCCGGCTGCTGTCGTTTGGAAAGATCATGTTCCTTCGCCAATTCGTAAAGGATTTGTAAACTTTTCTTCGAATCTTTCTGAACCAGCTTCAATGGTAAATAACCTTCTACAAGGTGAGGTTCAACAAGCAGGTAAACATTTAGCAAGATTCTTTTTAAACACTGTTTTTGGTTTTGCGGGCTTATTTGATGTGGCAAGTTTAGCCGATCCTCAATTACAAAAAGGGAATAAACGCTCTTTTGGTGATGTACTTGGTCACTACGAAGTACCTTATGGCCCATATGTAGTTTTACCTTTCTATGGCTCTGCGACACTTAGACAAGAAGGTGGCGATTTAGTCGATACGCTTTATCCACCTTTAGCATGGTTAGATTGGCAATGGGCATTAGCACGAGGAGTATTTGATGGTATTGAGGCTCGTGCTGCGGCTATTGAATATGAAGATCTGATAAAAAATAGTGATGATCCTTATAACTTTATGCGTAATGCTTACTTCCAACGTAATGATTTTAATGCTTCAGGTGGAAAGGTCGACCAAAAGAAACAACAAAAACGTGAAGAAAGTATCGATAGCTTTATTAATGATATCGATTCACAATAACTTGTTTCATCATAATATATAAATACAAAACCGCTGTTTAAATAGCGGTTTTTTATTTGCCCTTCATTTCAGGTAAATTGTGCCAAAATCGTTTTGGCATTTGTTGACGTTGTAATTTAGGATTTTCTCTTTCTTTAATAGATAACGCATTAAAGTAACGATGCCATAGGGTTTGAAACAGTTTTTCATCTTTGGTGAGATACTGTTGATTCACTTGGCTATCTACGATCAACTCATCATGATCAACCAAAGAAATTTTTTCAAGTTTGTCGAGATCATAAAAGTAACCATATTTACGTTTTTCATCGTAAATCGCCCATTTCTGATCGGCATAACGATCTTTAAAAAAATTTAAGACTAAAGGCAAGGCGTTATAGATAGGAGCAATAACCGAAAAATAGATCTTTTCATTTTGTCTCTCATTGAGATTATCAATTGGGTTTTCAATTGTATTGAAGCGAACAAATTGCATTAAATGATGCCGTTCCCGACTCATTTTTTTAGCTATGTCATGAACGGTTAGTACATCAGGATCACCAAAATCGGTTTCAATAGCATGCTTTGATTTGAAAACTTTACAGATATAACGAAAAATAACTAAATCACTTTCTGGTAATTCAGAAAGCCAAACATACTTTAATTGATTAAGCGCAACGTGAGATAACTTTTTGTTCAAGGCTGCTTGTACCCGTTCATATTTACTGTTACGCAGTTCCACATGATGCGTATCGGATACTAACAAAGGCACAAGCTCATTATGCGCCAACAAACAATCGGGCATCTTTTTTTGCTCAAACGCATCAAACACTGCGCATAACAATCCTTCAAAACTTTTATCATATTGAAAAGCTAACATGATTTACCAACCCATCACTAATTGCTGAGGAATATGATCGTTTTTGACTTCAAGCAACGGTTTTTCTTGCAAGGAAAGCCGAATATACTCTTCGGATGAATCTAGCAATTTAAATTTTCGCATTTCATGGCAAATAATAAAAAATTGGGCTCTTTTTAGTACAACGCCAATACGTTTAAGCGCTTCTAAATTTAGTTTACGGTGTCGCCTTGCTAAAACAATTAATTTTGCCGATTTAACACCAATACCGGGTACCCGTAAAATTTTTTGATAACTATCACGGTTTATATCGACTGGAAAGAATTGGGGATTTCGAATAGCCCAAGCCAGTTTAGGATCAACAGTTAAATCAAGATCAGGATATTGATCATTGACAATTTCATCGACACTAAAATCGTAGAACCGCAATAACCAATCGGCTTGATAAAGGCGATTTTCTCGCACTCTTGGTACTTCTTGCAATACGGGTAATCTTTTATCGTAACCATTAACTGGAATAAAGCCTGAATAATAAACTCGTTTCATGCTTGGTCGTTTATAAAGTTTAGCCGTTAGTTGTAAAATCTGGCTGTCTGTCTCATCTGTTGCCCCGATAATGACTTGAGTGCTCTGCCCTGCTGGGACAAATTTTGGCGTAGACTTAATTTTTTTTCGATCTTCAATATTTTCAAGTAAGTTTTGATGGATATGCCGCATTGGCTGATAAATACTTTGATGATCTTTATCGGGCGCTAATAGCTTTAGATTTTTTTCTGTTGGGATTTCTAAGTTAACACTCATTCGATCAACCAACAAACCAGCCTGAACAATAAGATCATTACTGGCACCAGGAATCGCTTTCATATGGATGTAGCCATTGAATCCATGTTCATTACGCAATATTTTTACGACTCTAATCATTTTTTCCATCGTGTGATCAGGGCTTCTGACGATGCCAGAACTTAAGAAAAGTCCTTCAATATAGTTGCGACGATAAAATTCAATGGTTAAATCGGCTAATTCTTTGGGCGTAAATCCTGCTCGAGGAATATCATTACTTTGGCGATTTATACAATAAGCACAATCAAACATGCAATAGTTGGTTAACATGATTTTTAGCAAGGAGACACAACGGCCATCAGCAGTGAATGAATGACATATTCCACAGCGATGAGCACTACCAATCCCTTTATTTTTATTAGTTCGAGATGAGCCACTAGAAGCACAAGAAATATCATACTTTGCTGATTCAGCTAATATTTCAAGCTTTGATATCATCTTTTCATTCATAGTCAACCCCCTAATACTGTATAAATGAACAGCATTATACTGATCACTTTTTAATTAGCAAGTAAATAAACAATCAGAAAAGTGTAATTTTAGTATCGAAAAAGTCTTTAATCTTAAGCTGTGAATGGGTAATAATGGATCTAACCGAAAGTATAATTGCTAGATTTTTTTTATTTATTGAAATAAATAAATTCACTAAAACAAATAAAATAGATACGTAAGGTATTGTTCAGCTTACAAGTGTACGCTATAATCACATCAATTTTTCTTATGAAGCCAGATAATTTAGGAGCAGAATATTAAATGAAACGAGTTGTTATTACCGGATTAGGTATTCTTTCGAGTATTGGAAACAATACTAAAGAGGTTTTAGAATCGTTAAAAGTTGGACGTAGCGGAATCACTTTTTCTCAAGAAATGAAAGATAGCGGAATGCGAAGCCATGTTTGCGGTAATGTTAAATTAGATACTACAGGGCTTATCGATCGCAAAATCGTGCGCTTTATGAATGATGCTTCTATCTATGGTTATCTTGCTCTACAACAAGCTATTGATGATGCAAAATTGACTCCTGAACAAGTCTCAAATCCTCGAACAGGTTTAATTGCTGGCTATGGTGGTTCAACCAAAACTCAATATAACGTCGTTGCAGGTATGAAAGAAAAGGGGTTACGTGGCGTGGGGCCTTATGCGGTGACAAAATCAATGTCATCAGCAATTTCAGCTTGTTTAGCAACACCTTTTAAAATCAAAGGGATTAGCTATTCGATGACATCAGCTTGTGCAACGTCTGTACACTGTATTGGTCATGCTGCTGAGCTGATTCAACTCGGTAAACAAGATATTGTTTTTGCCGGTGGTGGTGAAGAACTTTGTTGGGAAATGTCATGTGAATTTGATGCAATGGGTGCGTTATCAACTAAATACAATGATACACCTGAAAAAGCATCTCGTGCTTATGATGCCAACCGTGATGGATTTGTTATTGCCGGCGGTGCTGGTATGGTTGTAGTTGAAGAGTTAGAGCATGCGCTTGCTCGTGGTGCCCATATCTACGGTGAACTGGTTGGTTATGCTGCTACATCTGACGGTTATGACATGGTAGCCCCATCTGGTGAAGGTGCAATGCGTTGTATGCAACTTGCGATCCAAGATTTAGATGTGCCTGTGGATTATATTAATACACACGGTACATCAACACCTGTTGGTGACGTTAAAGAGCTATGGGCTATCAAGCAAGTATTTGGTGATAATATCCCGGCGATTTCATCCACTAAATCAATGACGGGTCACTCGTTAAGTGCGACCGGTGCACAAGAATTAATTTATTCATTATTAATGTTAGAACATGGCTTTATCACGCCAAGTATTAACATTGATGAACTGGATGAAGCCGCTATTGGCATGAACATTATCACTGAACCAACCGAGCGTGAATTAACGACAGTCATGTCGAATAGCTTTGGATTTGGTGGGACTAACGCTTCAATTGTCATGAAAAAATATAAAGCTTAGTCTGGTGTTTTAGTTAAATAAAAACCGTTCTCTTTGGAACGGTTTTTTTATTCACGTTCAAAAATATCGCTAACATTCCTTTTATAATTATCCTATTTTCATTGGTTAACTAATTAATGCGTGACTTTAACCTGACTTTTTTTGAATCAAATTGTAATCAATAAATCTCGCAGATACTTTTATCTCTTTTACAATATGATGATTTTTAGAGAAAATAAAATAATTTTACTTTTCTGATTAGGTTAATCGTATAGATTTCTTCTTAGTTATTCTGACTATTTTTATTTCACTTGTTTAATCAAACCTTATGGCAACCATATTAATTAATTGAATAGCAATAACAAAAAGCAGAGCATTGCTCTAATTTTTAACGTGTTATTTTTTGAATGAATAGCGTTAAAATTGCCGATGCAATCAGTGATAGCACCATAAATAAAAAACCACTTTGGTATCCACCATCTGATTTTTCAATTAAAAAACCGATGATAAAGGGTGAAATGATTCCGGCAACTTGTCCGCCAAAATTAACGATACTGGAAGCTTTACCCATAATGACCGTTGGAATAAGTTGCATTAACATTCCCCAAAAAATAGCAAAGGCAATAAACATAAACAACGCTGAAATACATTGAAAAGCAATGGCTGCATCAAGATTTTCAACGTTAAACATAAGAAATAAAAAACTAGCAGATAAGATTGCGGTAACGCCATAAATAATTTTGAGTCGTTGCACAAATTTATCGGCAAGATAGCCACCGATCAAGGTACCTACTGCACCAAATAAAAATGGGATAGCGGCCCATATCCCAGTCTTAGATAACGATAATCCTCTTGCTTCCAGTAAATAACTGGGTAACCAAGTCGTAAATCCCCAAAAAGTAATATCAAATAAAAACCAAATTAGCGACAGCTTCCATAATAAAGGCATTTTCAACACATCCGCTAGCGACTGGCTATTATTGCGCAAATTGACGTTATGATTAGGGGGATTAAAATTGTCATTGCATTCTTGTAGTTCATGCAGTTCTTCAGGCTTGATTAAGGGATTTTCAGCAGGATGATTGTGTATCAAACGGTAGATAAGATAACCTAATACTAATCCGGGCAGGCTCAACAGAATAAACACGGCACGCCAACCTAACCATTCGATAATTGTCACCGCAACGATGACCGAAATAGCAGGCCCTAATGTATTGACAGAAGATTGAATCGCAGTGGCTCGACCTCGTTCTTTAGCAGGAAAATAAGTGGCAATGGTTTTCCATGATGAAGCAGGAAACCCGCCTTCTCCTAGACCAAACAGAAATCTGACTAATAACATTAAAGGCAGAATATAGATTAAACCTGTGAAAAAAGTAAAAACTGACCACCAAACGATGGCGAATGCCATGACTTTACGGGATCCAAATCTATCGGATAAATACCCGCCCGGTATTTGAAAAAAGGCATAACCAATAAAAAAAGCACTGATAATTGATGCTTGTTCTATTTTATCCAACCCTAAATCGTCACCAATAAAGGGAAGCGATACATTCATCACCATTCGATCGAGAAATGATACTAACCAAGCAGACCATAATAACAACAGGACACTATAACGACCTTTCCACTTTTTAGGATGATATCCCGATGTCGGCTCTTTATTTGTTAAGATACTCATAGAATTTCCTTAAGTATAATTAGGCTATTGTCCTCCATCACTCAAATCAATGAGCAACGAATCACAACGCTTTTAGACGCTAATTTGATAATCTGCTTTTATTGCAACCAATAACAACTAACTTACTTTTCGATATAAATGGTGTATCTAATACTTTTAATAGTTATAAGATCAGCTCACCTTAGTGAGCTTTATAACGATGACGATATATTACGAATTTTGATAAATGTTCCAGGCAGCTTGAAGACCAGCACCTTGTATGGTTTTAAAGCCAAGGCGGTTTAACACGGCTTCAAATGCGGTCAAGGTTTGTAAAACACACTGTTTTCTGGCGTTATATCCCATTGTGCCAATGCGCCAAACATTCCCTTTAAGTGGGCCAAAAGATGCCCCTATTTCGATACCGAAATCATTCAGCATTAGGTTACGAACTTGTTGGTCGTCGATATTTTCAGGACGCATAACCCCAACCACATTATTCATTTTGTATTTAAGATCGCCAAAAAGTTTAAGCCCCATCGCTTGCAAACCTGCGACCATTGCCTCGCCATTAATACGATGACGTTCAATAACATTATCTAGTCCTTCTTGTAACACAATTCGGGCACACTCTCTTGCGGCGTAAAGCATCGAAGTTGCTTCTGTATGATGATTAATGCGTTCCACCCCCCAATAGCGGATGATCATATCGATGTCAAAATAGTTAGAATAGATGATTTCGTCATTGCCACTGGTATCACCCTCTGCACGAATGCCTAATTCAACGCATTTGCGAGCTTGAATAACGTCGACCATCGCAGGACTTAAGGTTAATGGTGCAACACCCGGTGGGCCACTTAAACATTTTTGTAAACTGACTGATACCCCATCGAGTTGCCATTTATCCACTTCCAAAGTATTACCGACGATTGAAGCAGTCGCATCAACATACGACAACACACCATGTCGGCGACAAATTTCACCGATTTTATCAAGCGGTTGAAGTAACGTTGTCGAAGTATCGCCCTGAACACAAAGTAATAATCTCGGTTTCACTTTTTTGATCGCATCTTCAATCACATTAGGATCAAACACTTCACCCCATGGTACTTCAATCGTGTGGACTTGTGCCCGACAACGATGGGCAATCTCGCATAGCAATAATCCAAACCGACCAAAAACCGGTACCAAAACTTTATCACCCGGACGAATAGTTGAGATTAAGACCGCTTCAATCCCTGCTCGTGCTGTGCCATCAATCACAAAAGTTTGCTCATTGGTGGTTTTGAAAATATCTCGATACAGTGCCATTGTTTGATTCATATAATCCGTCATAACTGGATCAAATTGACCAATTAATGGCGCAGCCATAGCACGGGTCACTCTTGGATCGGCATTAATTGGCCCCGGTCCCATGAGTAAACGCATTGGCGGATTAATTTGATCATACTTATCTAGGTCTAACATATTATTTTTCCTTTATTAATATCAAATTTGTTAATTAACAATGTCTACTTTAAGAACGAATTGGATTACCTTTTTTTATCAATATTTTTTAAAAAACGTAGCGCAATAGGATGATGATATTTAAACAAATTGACGATTTCATTCATCACTTTACCCATATTCGATTTTTTCCATGCTAACGAAAGTGGTGAGGGTTTGCGTTCATTAATCACTTTGCATTCAATTAATTCCCCCGTCTCCAAATAGGGTTGACACAAAGAGCGAGGCAAAAATCCAATACCAAGCCCTTTTAAATGACAAGCCAATTTAGTTGAAATATCCGGTACGATGATTTCGGTCTGACTTGGCAATAACCATGCCACACGTTTATTCATGTGAATAGAGGTGTCTTCAACATTGATTGCAGGATATTTACGCAGTGCATCATTTGATAAAGGACTATCTATACGAGTGATAGGATGATGCTTAGCAGCTACAAATGCCCAAGTTATTTCGCCTAATGGAAAGATATTAATCATATTATCCAGTGATTCCGTGCCTGTTGCCCCAATAGCAAGATGACATTCTCCATGTAACAATGAATCCCACACCCCCATATAAACTTGGCGATTAATCGTAAAATGGGTAAAAGGAAATTTTTCCAGTAGATAATCTAGCAGTTCTGTAATAGCGTCGCTGTCATATAATAGGTTATTAATCGTTAAATTGACTCTACGTTCAACGCCATCACGAATTTGTTGTAACTCTTCGGGCATTGAATTTAACCATAATAACCACTGACTACAGTGCTCATAAAGGTGTTGACCGGCAAGCGTAAGTGAAACGGTTCGAGTGGTTCGTTCAAATAGCTGAGTGTTGAGTTCAGCTTCTAATGATTTTATTCGATAGCTAATTGCGGCTGGGGTTTTATATAATAACTTTGCGGCTTTAGAAAAACTGTTACACTCAACAACTTTAGTAAATGTGCGCATGGTTTCTGTATCTAACATACTTCAATCCCTTATGACAAAACGATCGATACCAAGCCAAATACCAAGCAACAGATCAGCCCCTGAAGTATGACCATAATTTGATATCTCAGCCAAAGATCGATGTTGATATTTTTGTTGATTGAGTGCGGTTATAACTTGCAGTACTTGTAATGAAAATCTTCCTTGCAGGGCATGACGTAAAAAAGTCGCACTAATAGTTGTCGTTAAAGAATCAAGATCAAGCTTAAGTATGGCACGTTGTAACAAGTTACATCGACGATAAAAACGCTGATCACTTAATAGTACTGCAATCATGCCAATCAAAATATCATCAAAGCTGGGGGTTAATCCTGCTCCTAGACCAATAAAAGGGGTAATATCATCAGAATATCCATTTAATAATGCGTCAATTTTGTCACAAAACTGGCACAATTCAGGCGCTCTTTTATCAGTAATATTTTGTCTTAACTCGCCAAACAATCCTGTAGGATTATTGATCCGCTTGAATAATTGAGCAACTCCATTTTTATCATAATTGGTATGCGGATAAGGAAGTAATTGCAAAGAGCAGATGTGTGTTTTCGCACTAATTTGAATATGTCCGATAATTAAGTCACCCCTTGCTAATTGTTCGATTGGTTTATGACGTTGAGTTAGTGTCTGTTTGATTAAATCAAATTGAGCACTTTTTAGTACCCAACCCATTGGCGACAAACCGTGACCATAACGGTGTAAAGTGATAAGCTGCTTTGCATTATTAATCAGATTAATGGTATGTTCATGCAGACTAAATAGTGTTAAATCACTCACAGTAATTGGTACATGGGCACTTTTAAGCAATGGCTTTATAGATTGCGTAATACGTTTTGAGGTATGGCAAACTCCCTGCCGATTAAAATCGGCAGAGAATGGTGAGAGCCATTGCTGATTTTCAGCTTGATTATCGGTACGATGACAATCTGCAAGTTCCTGATTCATAAATTACACTTTCAATTTTATCGCTAATGCCTCAAGCGCTTTTTCAAAACAGGCTAACGGCGCACGCACCGTTCCTGCACCAATTTGACCCACACCTGCTTGTTTATGGGCAATTCCTGTATTAATTAAGGGCGTAATACCGGTTTCTACAATCAGACGCAGATCTAATCCCATACAACATCCTTGAAAGTTCCAAGACGGTATTTGTAGTTGCATATTATGTTCTAAAAAGATTTCGCTCATCTCTTCTGATACTTCATATGCAACATCCGCGCCACCTGCGCCAACAAAACGGGTTACCCCTGGTGCAGCAACCATTGCCGCCCCACCAATACCAAATGTTTCCGTAATTGCACTATCACCGATATCGGGGTTCGCATCCTTTTGGGAGTATCCGGTAAAGAAAAGTCCTTGTGGTGTGTTAACGGGTGCAGTAAACCATTCATCACCCAGTCCACTGACTTTAATGCCAAAATCTTTACCATTACGTGTCATCGCAGTAATAATAGTGCCGGCTTGGATCTGTGCTGCGCTATCCATAACTGATTTACAATATGCCATGGCTAAATTCAAAAAGAATTGGTCGGTGACACTTAAAAAATCAAAAATCTTCGCCATTTCTTCTTTACTACGATTAAGCAGAGCTAATTTAGGTGATAAGGTACGAAGTAATAATGCCGATGCAGCAATATTGCGTTGATGAAACTCATCACCCATCGAAATGGCTTGAGCCATCAGTGCGGTTAAGTCGATTCCTTTTTCAAATAATTTTAATGCTTCATTAAGCGCCGGCGCTAATGACGTTTTCATCCAGTGATGACGATTTAACACCTCTTGCCCATAGGCACCAAAACGCATGACTTTTCCAATACCTTCATTCAAATTACAGTAAGCTCGGTTGCCATGAGTAATATTTTCAACCACAACAACAGGCATATTTGCCGAAGTAATCCCACCCATAGGGCCAACAGCATGAACCGAATGACAAGGTATAAATTCCACTTTACCTGTCGTTAGCAAAGCTAGTGCCTGTTCTTCATTTTGCGCCCAGCCTTCAAATAAACAGGCACCAATACAGGCACCTTGCATTGGGCCGGTCATGTCCTGCCATATGATCGGTGGGCCTGCATGTAATAATTTGTAACCTTGTGCCAAAGTCGGGATCGCTTCTTTAGCAGCAATAACACCAACCCAATGCGGTCTTGCCGCTTTAATTATTTCAATAATGGCCTGATTTGCTTCATTAATTGATGAGTTCATTGTTACAACCTCTTAGTTTAATTTTTTCAAAATAGCCGCTAATTTTTGATTGCCACCAGCTATCGGTGCCCATTGATAATGCACCACAGGAATATTTGATGATTGCAGATCTTCAGCAAAACTCCGCAAACCGGCATTAATCACACTGATATGCTCAAGTAAAGGGTAAGGTTTTAAGCAATAAATTTTATTTGCTGGCGTAATTAATTTTGTGGCTAATAAAATGGCTTCGGGTAAATTATCCATTACGGTAATACCTGCCGATTGAAATGCTGCAATTTGCTTACTACGACATTGTGGATCGGATTCAGATCCTGTCACCGTGGCAATAGCAATTAAGGGATGATGAGAAGATCGTTTAGCGATAGCCTTGTTGTAACCTGAGATTATTGATTCAGCCGGATTCGCATTTGCGCCATAACCTATGACCAGATCAAGCAACAATACCCCCACCCCTGTTTGCTCGCCCAATTGTGCTATTGCATGTTCACGTATGGATGGGTCAATCATGGGATGTGGGCGTCCAACGGTATAAAAGTCATCGCCCAGATCGATAATTTTATGACCTTGCTGATCGAACATGATGCCTTTGTCGTGGTTATCACTGAGCAAAAGATTGAGTTGATTAGCCAGCAACATTGCGGCTTCCGATGCTAATGTACCACCGGTATATAATCCCATAATGGTTTGATGAGCCACACTAGGCAACGTGCTCATCGTACTTTCAACTTTGGCTAATAAACAAGCTAATCTAGCTGCTTCATCTAACGTGCTGGCAAATAAGATATTATCGTCTTGCCGTTTATCAATACGGGAACCTAAAAAGAGCGCCACAATAGGTTTAGCTATTTGCTTCATTGCATTAATCACTTTTATACGGACACTTTCTGCTGGCGGTTTAGAAATAAAAGTAATGACTTGCGTTTGCTTATCAGCCGCTAGCATAGTTAATGCGGTTAATGCGCTAATCCCCCCTACTGCTTGCGATAAATCACGTCCGCCAAGTCCAATTGCTTGCGTAATTCCCTGATTGAGTAATGCAATTTGTGAAATCACTTCTTGAATGCCGGTTCCCGATGCCCCAATCACCCCAATGTTACCCTTAGGTATCACGTTAGAAAATGCCAATGGCGCCCCAGCGATGATTGCCGTTCCACAATCCGGCCCCATGACAATAAGATCTTTTGCTGCTGCGCTTTTTTTCAAACGGATTTCATCTTCAAGCGACACATTATCGGAAAATATCATGACATTTTTATTTTCATCTAACGCTTGTTCTGCCAATTCTGCCGCATATTCACCGGCAATTGAAATAAGCACCAAATTAGCATCAGGGAGTTTTCGATTAGCGGTTGCTAAACGCCTTGCTTTAAGTAATTTACTGCCCCCTTGCTGTTGCTGAGCAATATTTTTTAAAGCCTCTTCAAGTTGTGAACGAATTAAATCTATAGCATCGGTAGCATCATCATGCGTTTTAATTGCTACACAGATATCATTAGGCGTTGCTTGATTGAAAGTATCACTCCAAAATCCCGTAGCTACAAGCAATGATTTATTGGCTGGTGTTCCCATCATAACGGAAACTTCATCGACTTCTTCAAGGTTACTCAGCTTTTTAGATATCAACATGAGGCTAACAGAATCCTGAAAACTACCTTTTTTTATGAAAGATTGAATCATGAGAATTGGACCTCTCAGTTATTAAATTATTGTAATAAATGCTGTAATGGTAATTGGAAATAAATAGATATGCGCTTGCTAGATGTTAAAAGACATTTTCATTGACGCGATAAATTATCCTACTCAGTCATACCCTGCTATCCGCTTTGAATCTGTTTTACAACAACAATATTGCGTTAACCTATTAAATCTAACTATCAGACTATATTTATATATTACGTAAAAAAAGCGGAATAAATAGGTCATAAGTCACAAAACAATCATCTACATCATTAAATAAATATGAATATAATCATGAAGATAAATTATTATTAAAAAATTTTTTATAATAATAACCCATTAATTTAATTAAATTTTATAAATCTAAAATAGTTAGTTTGATCACATTATTCTCTGCTATTAATAGATAGTCTAAACGGCAAATAAACAATTATCGAATTTGTTCCAGAACTAAAAACCTAATTAAAAACGAGTAGTTAAAAAGAGTTAAAGCAATTTTTCTAAACGAATGGTTAATGATAGGTAAACGCTTATGAATATCTTGTATGATGATGTGGCTAATGCAGTTAAATGGATATCGAGTTTTGGGGGGCTTGAACAAGGCGGTACCACCCGACTGCTATATACACCAGAATGGCTGGCCGCCCAAAATGCCTTAAAAGACAGAATGACGCAAATCGGTATGGAAAGCGACTTTGATGAAATAGGCAATCTTTATGGACGATTCAAAGGTAGCAAATATCCGGATGAAGTCATTATGTCTGGGTCGCATGTTGATACCGTTGTTAACGGTGGCAAACTTGACGGGCAACTTGGTATTATTGCTGCGTTACTTGCCATGCAATACTTACATCAACATTATGGTCAACCGTTACGAACTCTAGAACTCATCTCAATGGCAGAAGAAGAAGGTAGCCGTTTTCCGTATGTTTTTTGGGGAAGTAAAAATGTGTTTGCCATTGCCGATCATCGTGATGTTAATGAGATTGAAGATAGTGACGGAATCAAATTTGTTGATGCCATGAAAGCATGTGGATTTAATTTCAAAACTCAGCCTGCACGCACCGACATTAAAGCTTTTCTAGAAATTCATATCGAACAAGGTGGCGTGCTTGAAAAAGAACAAAAAAGTATCGGTGTGGTGACAAGCATAGTTGGTCAGCGCCGTTATAACATCCGCTTAATTGGCGAAGCTAACCATGCCGGCACAACACCAATGGGTTATCGTAAAGACGCAGTTTATGCCTTTAGTCAAATCTGTTATCAATCAATTAATAAAGCCATAAAAGTGGGTGATCCCTTAGTCCTGACTTTTGGACACGTTGAACCTAAACCGAATGTTGTAAACGTCGTGCCGGGTGAAGTGCTATTCACGATGGATTGTCGACATACCAATAAAGCGGAACTCGTCGCCTTCACCGAAGAGATTGAAGCGGATATGATTCGCATCGCCCATCAACTTGATCTTGAGATCGAAATCAATCGCTGGATGGATGAAGATCCCATTCCTATGGACACTAAATTAATTCATCTGCTAGAAGAAATCTGTGATCAAGAAGGATTAAGTTATCGGGTAATGCATAGCGGTGCAGGTCATGACTCACAGATTTTCGCGCCTCGTGTTCCAACAGCAATGCTATTTGTGCCGAGTATAAAAGGCATTAGTCACAATATTGCCGAAGATACCAAAACCGAAGATTTAGTTGAAGGCATTAAAGCGCTCACTTATGCCCTATATAAACTAGCTTATCAAGAGTAAGAGGAATCAATATGACCACGACAGAAAAAACAGGCGGTATTCAATATTGGCATAAAATCGTCGTATTATTATGTCTGGGTTGGACAGTGATGTGGATCTATCGCCCTGTGTTAACCGCTATCTTCCCTGAAGTTCAACAAACTATAGGCCCTCAATCCAATACGGAACTTGGACTTATTGCAAGTTGCTATTTTTTTGCTTACACCGCAATGCAAATTCCGGCTGGCATTCTTGTCGATCGATTCGGTAAAAAAGCCGTGGTGATTCCGGGATTTTTACTCTTTACCATAGCGGCATTAATCATTGGTAATGCACATTCAATTATGATGATTTATGTCGGTAGCTTATTGGCTGGATTAGGATGTGGCTCTTATTATGGATCAGCTTGGTCACTTTCTGCTGAAAACATTCCTTCGCAACATCGCGGTTTTGCTTCTGCCATTATTAATACTGGTTCAGCATTAGGAATGGGGATCAGTCTGCTTGCCACCAGCTTTTTGGTCAAATCATGGGGAATGCCTTGGGAGTATATGCTATATATCATTGCAGCCTTATTACTTTGTTTAGTGGCAGGGTTTGCCCTGATTATTAAGGAAACGCCAAAACAAAAACAAAATCAAAGTCAATCATCGTCAGCAAAAGAAGCGGTCACATCCGCTGACGAACCGAACGCCAAACACCGATTTTTTAGTAGTCAAATGGTGGCTTCTTATATTATGTATTTTGCAACCTGCTATGGGTATTACATGATAGTTAGTTGGTTACCTAACTTTCTCGAAACCGAGCGTGGCTTTACAGGTGGAAACATTGGATCTGCATCGTCTTTGGTTGCCTTTGCTGCCATACCCGGGGCGTTAATCATCAGTAAAATATCAGATAAATACCAAAATAAACGGCTTTTTTTCATTATTGTACTTGAGTTAATTGCAGCAGCGACCCTGTTAACGACCGTACAAGCAACAACCATTACGTTATTGCTAGGTGGGCTCATTTTTTATGGACTGTTTGGTAAATTGGCGGTAGAGCCTATCCTCATCTCACACGTGGCTGATACAGCACCGAAAACAAATTATGGCACTTCGTTTGGGGTATTTAACTTTTTTGGTATGAGTTCATCGGTAATTGCACCGCCATTAACCGGTTATTTAGCTGATCTAACCGGAACAAAAATGACAGGATTTTACGTGGCAATTGGCATTTTAATTATCGCTACCTTGCTTTTTTTCCTGATCAACATGCGTAAACATATCACCAATTAACAAATCAATCATTGCCGATCCAATACGGTAGTCGGCAATAACAATATTGCTTTAAAACGATGCTGTTTTACGGGCTAGTTGCCTTTTACCCTAAAAAAACGAACAGCAAAGTATAAGATTATTATTTTTCAAGGAGATAAATATGGGGTACTTCAATCACAATACCGGTTATCCAAAAGATTTGCTGGCTTCCAGAGCCATCATCAAACGCCAAAATTATGCGCTTATTCCACCTGATGGATTAGTCAAAAATGTCATTCCAGGATTCGAAAATTGTGATATCACTATCTTATCGACACCTAAGTTAGGTGCATCCTTCGTAGATTATCTTGTCACCATGCATCAAGACGCAAAAAATGTACAAGGTTTTGGCAACGAAGGGATTGAACTTTTTGTTTATGTCATTAGTGGAGATATTACCGCCACCGCAGATAGTCAATCGTTTAGATTAAAGACTGGTGGCTATTTATATTGTCCTGCTGGGGTAAAATTATATCTACACAATCATGCCGAAAGTTCACGATTATTTCTCTACAAAAGACGTTATATCCCCTTAACAGATTATCAAACTCGCATTATTTCCAATCACGTTCAGCAGTTAGAAAGCTTAAATTATGAAAATATGGATAACGTATTTATCCAAGACTTATTACCTAAAGAACTTGGATTTGATATGAATTTCCATATTTTAACCTTCAATCCCGGCGCCAGTCATGGTTACATTGAAACCCATGTCCAAGAACATGGTGCTTATCTGCTAAGTGGTGAAGGGATGTACCTACTGGATAATGAATGGATCCCCGTTAAGAAAGATGACTATATTTTTATGGGTGCCTATGCCTTACAAGCCTGTTATGCCGTTGGTAAAGTGCCTTTAAGTTATATCTATTCTAAAGATTGTCATCGAGACGTTGCTATCTAATCAATCGATAATAAGACAACGTAAACTTAAAAACGGATAAATCCAATAACTTTAACAAATGATCAAGGAAACCCCATATGGAACTGATTGTCATTGCTTTAGGTGGTAATGCAATTGCCAAACGTAATGAACCTTTATCGGTTGAGAATCAATATCAAAATATTCATTCTACAACCAAATTAATTGCTAAATTAGCAGGTAAATATCGATTAGTCATTGTACATGGTAATGGTCCGCAAGTGGGACTTTTAGCCTTGCAAAATGCAGCTTATTCAAAGGTACCGGCTTATCCGCTTGATATATTAGTTGCGCAAACTCAAGGCATGCTAGGATATATGATAGGTCAAAGTTTACAGCAACAACCTAATGTTACCCAGGTGGTCACGTTACTTACGCAAGTGGAAGTTGATAAATATGATCCTTCGTTTACTCACCCGACAAAATTTATCGGGCCGGTCTATCCACCCGAACAACAAAATCAACTCAAACAACAATATGGTTGGATATTTAAACAAGACGGTCAATACATTCGACGGGTAGTCCCCTCCCCTAAACCCAAAAAAATTTTGGAAATTGCAACCATTCAAAAATTGCTGAATGACAATACTATCGTGATCTGTAATGGGGGTGGTGGTATTCCTGTTATCAGCATTGACCATGGCTACCAAGGAGTGGAAGCGGTCATTGATAAAGATCTGTCTGCTGCGCAATTAGCCATACAGCTACAAGCTGATCACCTAATGATATTAACCGATGCTGATGCCGTTTATGAAAACTGGGGGACACCACAACAAAGAGCACTTGGTCATGTTGATACTGAACGTCTAAAACCGCTTGCTATCGATGATGGTGCCATTGGCCCTAAAGTCAAATCCGTCATTGAATTTGTCGAAAAAACAGGGAATACAGCTTATATCGGTACCCTAACAGATATTGAATCCTTATTAAAAGGTCAAAAAGGTACCGTAATAAAAAACCATTCCATGGTTAAATAGAATCCATTCAGAGGAGTACAAACATGAGAGTAGACCGAAAAACATTACATAATTTAATTGCGAAAAAACTACATAAAGCAGGATTAAGCAAAGAACATGCTGATATTGCTGCCGATGCACTAGCCTTTGCTGATGCAAGGGGAATACACTCACATGGAGCGGTAAGAGTTGAATACTATTCTGAGCGGATAGCCAAAGGTGGCATGACCACAAATCCCAATATGACCTATAAAGAAACCGGGCCAGCTAGTGCGATTCTCGATTTTGATAATGGATGTGGTTTGGTTGGCGCAAAAATTGGTATGGATAAAGCGATTGAACTAGCCAAAAAAAATGGCGTTGCCGTTGTCGGTATTCGACGCATGTCACACAGTGGTTCATTATGTTATTTTACTGAAATGGCAGCCGCTCATAATCTTGTTGCTATTTCAATGTGTCAATCTGATCCGATGGCGGTACCTTTTGGCGGTGCCGAAGAATTTTTTGGCACTAATCCTATCGCCTTCGCCGCCCCTTCTGCTGATGAAAGAGTCGTATCATTTGATATGGCAACGACTGTACAAGCTTGGGGTAAAGTATTGTATGCTCGCTCTAAAGGTGCAGCAATCCCCCCTACTTGGGCTGTTGATGAGCAAGGTGAAGCCACTACCGATCCTTATAAAGTCAATGCTTTATTACCTATTGCAGATGCAAAAGGATATGGATTAATGATGATGGTTGATGTGTTATCTGGAATTTTGCTTGGTGTACCATTTGGTAAAAACGTGTCTTCGATGTATGCCGATTTATCCAAAGGACGTGATCTAGGGCATTTACATATTGTCATTAACCCAGAATACTTTGTTGGGCTTGAAGTATTCAAAAAAAGCATGTCTGCGATGTTAGATCAATTGAAACAGGTAAAACCCGCAAAAGGCAATAGTGAAGTATTCTTCCCTGGTGAAAGAGGAAAAAAACGGGAAGCAGATTATATTAAAAATGGGATCGAAATTGTGGATGATATTTATCAATATTTGATTAGCGATGATGTTCACTATGATCGTTACGATCACAAAAATAAATTTGCAGAATAAAAAGGGTTAATCATTAAGAGTGATTACAAGCTAAAAATAACCTTTTATTGTTGCATCAAAATAGTTAATTATAGAATTTATTGATTTTATTAACGATGTTTCCCTATGTATATAGGGAACACTGTGGTAATTTGAGCTTGATTACAATTTGCCATAAATATAAGCGGTAGTATAAAGATGATTCTAGGTATTAATTTCAATGTATTCACCTTTCTAATTTTTTTCTCTGTTTTACTATAAACTAATTTTTACGCATATATGCTCCTGTTTGAGCTTTAAGTGATTCATTTTTTGGTTCAATTGGATTTTCTCCCCCTAATCCAGCCAACCATAGTATCTCGGTCATCGAAATCGTTAATTTGAATGCTCGTACTTAAGTATCGATCGGGTAAGTGATAGCAGTAATAGTGTAAATCAAATTTTTCTCGATACTCTCTTTCCATTTTCTCGCTCATTAAATTATCTTCTAAATATTGGCTGTTTTTTTCGTGAAAATCTTCTATTGCACTTTTAACCCATTTCGTAGGTGCCTTTATTTCTCCTGTATAAGAATAGATAGTACCGTTCAAATCAGTGATGATTATTATCCTATCTAATTTGACATTTTTTTTGTAGAAATAATAATCTTCATCAGCTAATCGAACTAAAATATAAGTATAACCAATCATCTCATCATCATCAGGTGATGTCATTTTTCCTAAAGGTTCTTTGTAGTATTTACCCTTAAACTCAGACAAAAGAGTATCGATAGGGACGGAAAAATCGAGGTGTCTAATATCAAAAGATTTTCCACTGATGATTTTAGAACTTTGTGGCTGTTCGGCTTGATTGCATCCGATCATTAAAAATACTGATATACAAATTATAAGTTTTTTAAGCAGCTTCAATGTATTCTTTTCCTGAATTATAAATTTCGCTTTCATTAAATAATGTTAATGTGTTTTTTGTTTATCCCTGTGTATACAAGAAATACATTATATCGTATATATTGTTTTATATCGATTCCAGTTTATTCCTATGTATATAGGGAACTCACCATTCTCTTTATTACTACGCCCGCCTGTGCCGGTTTATCCCTATGTATATAGGGAACACTTTCCGATAGATCTTTATAATAATTGAACGGACGGTTTATCCCTATGTATATAGGGAACATGCCAAGGTCGTTTGTTTTTTGAGACGGCTGGGCGGTTTATCCCTGTGTATACAGGGAACATGCGGGCAACTCCTTCGTAGCATCACGCCAGCTCGGTTTATCCCTGTGTATACAGGGAACATTCTTTTTGACGCCTCAACGTCCCAAAAAAGCCCGGTTTATCCCTGTGTATACAGGGAACATGAGGGCGAAAAAAATTTTGCCCTTTTTTGTACCGGTTTATCCCTGTGTATACAGGGAACATCGGTTCGTATTTTTCGATTTGATTTATGATTTCGGTTTATCCCTGTGTATACAGGGAACATTTCGATATTGTATGCTGTTTTTCCTCGATGATCGGTTTATCCCTGTGTATACAGGGAACATACTTATTATAACTTATTGTTTAATAATTAAAATAAGAAGGTGAAAAATTCTACCGATTTTTTTGATTCTTTTTTAAGCAACTGGGGATTGAGCATTAACAGCTTAAATTTATAATTTAATCAATCTGTTAGATGTGATTTATAAGGGATTTTGCACGATAGTCGTTCTTGTGATTTTTTTGTCTACCAAACAATTAGGAATCATGATGTGTCTGTAATCGATTGGTTGAAGGTTAATGTCAAACTAGCGTGCATTACACATTTTTATATTCTTGCACCTTATATATTTTTCAGTACATGTTTGATACCAATTTATTTGTTGACATCATTTAAGTGAAAAATATCGTTTAGTCTAGTTCATTTTAATATTCGATTATTCTACATGATATTGTTTAGATTTATTGCTGGGTTTGTTTTGAGAGTATACAACTAGCATTGAAAAAAAGCCCTAAAAGGGCTTTATTATGGTTTTGGTAATGTAAAATTTTTAGCACCGTCTTTCATTTTACTCTGTGCCATTGTCATAATTTCGATGAAATCAGCCTCATTTTTAACTAAATCATTAGCGGATTTATAATTATCTAATGTATTAGGTTTTTGCTTATCAAACGCCCACATTGCTAAATAAACAGCTTCAAGTTTATTCGATGGTTTATCATTTATATCTAATTTATTTAAATCGCTCATTACTGATTTGAGGAATTTGTCAAAATAGCTATCAGCAGTCACGCAACTTTTCAACGAAGGAAAAATAACATTGATTTTAGTACCAAGACAAATCATATCAAGCTTAGTTCCTTTGTTGATATTCATGGCATCATCTTTATTTTTTAGTTCGAGAGACACATATTCAAATTTATTTTTACCATTTGCCACTACATAGGGATCGCCACTCAAATTTGTTTTTACACCTGATGCGACTGTTTTGATATTGACCAAGTTCTTATCGTATTTTTTTTCATATTTATACTGATTATCACTATATTCTTTTATTAGCTGTGCTGAATTGACAGTTGGGATTTCATCCATGAAGCCTGATTTTCCATTTGCTCGGAATACAGATATATCATCCTTAATTAAATATTCAATAATCCTTTTTGCATTTTCATTTGCTGAGACATTAAAACCAATACAAGCAAGAATGGTGAGTAAAACGACTTTTTTCATGAATTATTTCCTTTAAATTAAAATTTTTAAAAACAATAAATTAACAAATTAAATATCACTTTTCAAATTTTCAATGACTACAAACTAATTTATTTTTCCACTTAAAATGCAATCAATCGCCATTATGCTCTATTTTCATGATTTTATTGTATTTTTTTGCGATTATATTTTAAGCGCTTAAATCACGACATGATAATACTCTCTATTTAAAAAACGGTTTATAAAGAATTTTGAATTGCAATGTCTTTTGGCAACTTTCTTACTGATTTCTTATTTTAAATCATTACAAAGCAGCCCACCATTGGTTAATTAGTCTTAACGATTTGCATATTCGTAAACAACGCTATGCGCCATCACTTTATTGGATTTGTGATGAATAGTTTTTGTAATTTAACCCAGATAGGGAAATTTAATTTGAAAACACGGAAATAGAATTGAAATAAATGACAATAGGGTTGTTTAAATTGCTTCTAAGAATAATTTACATTAGGCATATAAATAACCGGATTTATTGTCGCCAGATTATTGTCATTATGACAGAAAATCAAAAACACTGAATGGGAGTTGAGATTCAGGAATAATCACAAAATTTTATGATAACTAATTATTTTTAATTAGTAATTTTGCTAATAGCATTAAAAAAATTTATCACAAAATGAACCAAAAAGAGTGATTTTATGTTCAGTTTTGATTATCATTATTAAATATTAAAAATGGTAAAGTTTTTTATGTTATAAATTAAGTAACTTAAATTTGGAAATAAAACCCTAAATTATTGACGCTTCAAATACAAAATTTTTCACGCTTTACCAGAAAATCTTAACCCTAAAACAGCAATAAGTTATTTATTTGCAGTAACACAAAATAGATAAAACAGTGGAATAGATATGGTAGAAATTCCGTTTATCTACCCAATAAAACGTACCCTGATACCATAACTTTTATAAAAGGCGATGATGGTGAATTATATCATGAACCCTTAGCCTATTTACTAATAAAACCTTAGAAGTACGCAATGAAAACATTAACTAAATTCACCTTTTAATGATTGCAAATTTTGGTTAATAGAGTGTGATACCAATTGTTCTAACAACCATGTAGGTTATCTTTCGGATTTTTTGGCAATGATAGATTTTACGTCTATCGGCGGCGTGAAGAGCCAAATACAAATAGCATTATGGGATAACTTAATCAATTATGGCGATAGTATTTTTTATCATCTGCTTGATGGACGAAGTAATAGTTTTTGGGCGTTAATCATAAAAAAATGCCTTAACATCATGAAACAAGAGCTGGAAGCGCACAGTCATTTATACTCGCCGATAGAAAACAAATCCGACAAACAAATAGCGCAATATCTTGGCGAAATGGTTGAAATTTTATTAAAATAATATTCTGAATTAAAACTAAAAACAAATTTTACACGCAGGGGAGTATTAACATGAATGAAGGATTAAAGTTAGAAAACATAAACAAATTATTTGAAAAATTTGAATTACCCGATTTTAACAGCTCATCAGTAATTTATGGTTGTATCCACCCAAAATTATGGAAATTTGCACTTTATCAGGGATTAGCTGCTTTTGATATTAAACATTTCCTTATTTATTTTGATTCCAATGAAATTATTTTAGTTGGTTTAACTCTCACAGGTGATTTAACGAATAATGTTATTCGAATACCCATGACATCAATTTCAAATTTAAAATTCAAAAAAGGTTGGATTAACAACCATTTCGAATTTACGACTTCTGAAAATAAACGATATCCATTTAAAGTGCCTAAATTTGTGCTGATCGCGAAATGGCAAAAACCAAATTTAGCGAATATTATGACTACCTATTTTAATCAATAATCAAGCCAATTATCTTTTTGCTATGTAACTGAAAATCACCTGATATTCTTATTATTGCTTGATTTAATTTTAGTTTTAATGTTTTATATCGGGTGCCATCATCTTTAAAAGCACAAATTAAAACCATTCAATTATTTTGATTAGCACTTTTGAAAAAGTGCCTATCTGTTCTAACTTGCATATTTCTGATTTCTAGTTTAATTTAGCTATCTGGATTAACTAATAATTGAAGAGTAAACATGACGATATCATTTAAAGAACAACAACAACGTATCAGTTTTGTAAAACATTTTTTTGCTGAACAATTGGCAAAAAACTTATCACTTATTGAAGTGCAAGCCCCTATATTAAGTCAAGTAGGTGATGGGATTCAAGACAATTTATCGGGAACTGAAAAAGCCGTTCAAGTCAAAGTTAAAGCTATTCCTCAATCCCAATTTGAAGTCGTTCATTCGCTGGCTAAATGGAAACGAAAAATATTAAGTATGCATCATTTTCCTGTCGGCGAAGGTTTGTATACGAATATGAAAGCATTACGTCCCGACGAAGATCAACTCTCCCCTATCCACTCAGTTTATGTTGATCAATGGGACTGGGAAAAAGTAATGCGACCAGAAGATCGTAATTTAGGGTATTTAAAACAAACGGTTGAACAGATTTATGCTGCAATAAAAGCGACAGAAAGTGCCGTATCGGATAAATATCATCTATCTCGATTTTTACCCGAATCAATCACCTTTATCGACAGCGAACAATTATTAAAACGTTATCCTAATCTATCACCTAAAGAGCGTGAAAATGCCATCACAAAAGAGCTTGGCGCTGTGTTCTTAATCGGTATCGGTGGTGATTTATCTAATAATGAAAAACACGACGTACGTGCACCAGACTATGATGATTGGAGCAGTGACAATGATATGGGTTCAAAAGGTTTAAATGGCGATATTTTAGTTTGGAATCCAATTTTAAATAGCGCATTTGAAATTTCGTCTATGGGAATTCGAGTTAATCCAGAAGCGTTGAAGCGCCAATTAAAAGCAACCAATGATGAAGACCGTTTACAATATGCGTGGCATAAAGCTTTAGTGGATGGTGATCTACTTCAAACTATAGGTGGTGGAATTGGTCAATCACGTTTAGCGATGCTACTTTTACAACAAAAACATATTGGACAAGTACAAGCAAGTGTTTGGAACGATATAACGCATCAAAATTACACCAATCTACTATAATACGATAATAATTATCTCTTCTATTTTTGCTAATAGAAGAGATAATGCTTAAGTCTGTTTTATATCAATGATATTCTCTAATTCACTGCAAATACTAATTCCATTACGAATAAATTATTCACGTTTGTCAATTCGACATGATGACGAGTATTAAATTAAGTTAACTATTTTTTTGCAAAATTGACTCTCAATTAGATAGCGTTTATCCAGCTTTTTCATTCTATTTCAGTTTCAGAACTTTGCTTCAAATCATCTTGCTTTTTACACTCAATGACCCCAGAATCTAATTCTGATGGTAAATCTGAAAAATTCTCTGTTTGATTATTTAAACGAAGATAAATAATTTTTTTCTTGCCAGTATCACAGGATCCAACAATTTTGCCTTCAACTTGATCAGCAATATCAGTGGGTGAAATTTTTAAGATATAGTCAGATGTTTTTACACCATTATTTTCGATTTTTTCAGCAATATTGGTACAAATAGAGTCACAATTTGATGCCTGCGCAAATGTTGGCAAACATATCAACAAAACAGAGACGAGTTTTTTCATATCTTTCCTTATCAATACCTTTCTAAATAATAAACTTAAGTAATCTAACAGATTATGACTATATATTGAATAATAATAGCAGTAAATACAATATTCTTATTTTAATAGATTTTGAAATAAACAATCTCAATTGCTAAATCTAAAATTATGTAAAAAAGGCATCAAACTGATGGCAACAATTAAATAAGGGGGCTTGTTGGGTTGTGGGTAACAAAAAAATTATGCACTGTACTATTTGATAAGTATTTAACAAACCTGTTGATAACTTTCTATTGCATTGATTCTAAATAATTTATTTTCAAGATTAAATAATAAACGACCTTAAAAATGATATTATTTTAAAGAAAAAATCAAGTGTTAATTTGTTAAAATTAGGCGAAATTAAGATGGATTAAATAAGCACAAAGTGGTATTACGGATAATTTTGCAGAAGCAAACACTTCTGCTTTTAATTTTCAATTATAGGGCAGTAAAAAAGGCGATTAAGCCAAAAATTACCCCAGGTGAATTGGCTATTGCAATAGGCCAATCTTTTTTCTCACGCAAAAGACCATAACTGACCCATAATGAACAGTTGATTGCTGCCGCTAATGGCTGAGTAGGATTCGATTTCATTCCATGTAAATTATCAATGATTTGTGGAATATAAGAAATGTACATACCCAGTGACGCAATGGTCGCAATAATACCCAGATAATGGAAAGCTTTTGCTGAAAGATACAAAATGACCTCCTAATGATTAGTTAAATCGATAATTTTAATAACTGCAATACTCATCATTTTGAATGAAAACGTTTAAATGATATTAAACCCTTTAATCACTAAACAATGATATATAAAAAACGAAAAGATTTGAGAACGATAACAATGTTAAAGATAAATTGAGTGTTATCGCTTCATGTTCATCACATGAAGCGACCGAATGACTTTACTAGTATAGGTCAACGCTGAATTTATACAACTCACATTTTAGGAAAAAATTAGGTTAATGGTGTTTGCTTTGTTTCTTTACCTAATAGGACAATAGCCATTATTGCTATTAAAATAGATAAGCTAAAAATCCCAAAAATCATACTTAAACGAATATCTTTAGCCATTAAAAAACCAACCATGAGAGGGCCTAATATTCCCCCTATTCGTCCAACCGAAGCGGCAATACCTGAACCTGTTGCACGAATATTAGTAGAATACTGCTCTGGAGTATAAGCGTACATAGCGCCCCAAGCGCCTAAATTGAAGAATGATAAAAATGCACCATACACGAGTAAATGATTAACAGATTCAGCCTCACCAAATAAATAGGCACTAATTAATGTACCTAATAAATAGATAATTAGCACCCATTTACGCCCTACTCGTTCGATCAACCAAGCAACCGAAAAATACCCCGGTAACTGAGCAAATGTCATAATTAAAATATATTGGAAGCTTTTTATCATGGAAAATCCTTTTATCATCATGACACTAGGTAACCATAAAAACATGCCATAATAAGAAAAAACCACACAAAACCATACTATCCATAACATGATGGTCGAACGGCGAAACTCTGAAGTGAGTAATGAATTAATTTTTTTAATCACTGAATCTTTTTTAAAGTTTGCATTCAAACTATTAAAAGCCGATGAATCGGGTAAGTTAAAACGTAAGTAAAGCGCATAAAACGCAGGGATAGCGCAAATAATCATCGCTCCTCGCCAACCTATTGCCGGAATAGGAATAAGAAAATAAGCGATTAAAGCAGCTAAAATCCAACCAACAGCCCAAAAACTTTCAAGTAGTACGACAATTCGTCCTCGGTGTTCAGGCTCGACACTTTCGCTTACTAAAGTAGAAGCAACCGGTAATTCACCGCCTAATCCCATACCTATAAAAAAACGTAAAATAAGTAGACTTGCCAGTCCCCAAGCAAAAGCACTTAATCCGCTGGCAATACTAAACATTAATAAAGTAAATAAAAATGCAGATTTACGCCCTTTTTTATCCGCATAGATTCCAAACAGAAAGGCACCTATCGCCATACCGATAGAATTGACACTGCCAATTAAGCTAAGTTGTTCAGGGCTTAATCCCCAATCTTGTTTTAAAGCGGCGAGTATAAACGACAGTAATCCGACATCCATCGCATCAAACAGCCAGCCTGTACCGGCAATGATTAAAAGTTTTTTCGTTGACATTGAAAGTTTAGTTGAATGTTGCATAACGTTAATTAAATGAAATTCATGTTTGAAGATCAAACCAAATTCTGATTAAAATGTCCATAGCTTAAACGTATCCACCCTAACCTATCACCATAATCACTCCCCTGTGATACGATAATATTTTGTGCAAGCAATTGATTTAAGATAGCGATTTCTTGTTGTGAGGATTGGACAGATAATTGCGCATATAAATGAAATCCACCCAAGGGTTTTTGATAATTTAATGAATGACCAAAATAATCATTGAGCCATTTCATTAATTGATTCGCTTTAAGATTGAGTTGCTCAGTTAAAAAATGTTGATGAGTAACATAATGATTTTTCAAATACTCTTCTGCAAGTAATTGCGGCAAAATACTTAATCCTGAATCGATATGTTGACGAATATCCGCTAGATTTTCAATAATATGACGAGGCGCTATCATCCACCCCACCCGTATATTTCGACCAATATATTTAGAAAGCGACCCTAAATAGATGACTTGATTATGATGGTCAAACTTTTTAATCGGTGAAATGGATAATTGAGATTTAAATCCTAAACCACTATATGCATCATCTTCAACAATTCCAATACATTGCGAGCGACAGAACGCTAATATCGCTTTTTTGCGTTTATCACTCATCACAAAACCTAATGGATTTTGAAAGATGGGATTGAGAAACAGCCATTTTATGGGGTGCTGACTAACGACTTTACTTAAACTATCTAGGGTAATACCTTCATTATCACACTCAATACCATATAATCGTAACCCCGCTGCTTGGAAAAGCGGCAAAGAGTAAAAATAAGAAGGCGATTCGATAGCAATTGCATCGCCCGGTTTAAGTAATCCCTGAGTAATTAAAAATAGTGATTGCTGTGTACCTGATGTAATGAGTATCTGAGATGTATCTACCGACATAGCAAAACGTTGTTGCATATAATTGGCTATTTGCGTTTTTAGTGCTGGCAAACCTAACTGTAATTGGTCACTATTTTTTTCATGCATGATAAGCTCATCCGAGCTGATATTGGGTAATAACAATTTGGGCATCCAAATTGTGGGTAAGTCCCCATTAGCAAGATCGATGATGTTAGTTTGCTGACGTCGTATTAGTTCGATTTTTTGTTGATAACGAGATTGTTTATTTTGGTAAAAACGAGCAGGTAAACGCCAATTTATTGCCGTATGCGCCTGTACACCCCATTTTTTATCATTAACAAATGTTCCACTTCCTTGCCTGCGGATTAAAAGCCCTCGTTCAGAAAGATTATCCAAAGCTCGAACCACGGTTGTTCGATTGATATCTAGAATGTTAGCAAGCTCACGTTCTGATGGTAATTGTTCGCCAGCAATCAATACACCTTGCTCAATATAATATTCAATCAGTTGACTTACTTTATTAAAAAGTGCGCCTTGATAAGTATTTAACTTCTGTTTATTCCACATGTTATCGATTACTCAAAATTTGAAACCTTGCCAGACAACGAGCAAGAATTGGATGACCTAATTATAGTCCAATTGGCTGTTTCTTCCCTAACGTTAATTTTAAATAATACGTCATCCAGTATTAATTGATTTCAATTAGGAGATGTGATGAATAAAATTACCGGAACACAGACCGTAAAACGGGGTATGGCACAAATGCAAAAAGGTGGCGTGATTATGGATGTGGTGAATGCAGAACAAGCCAAAATTGCTGAACAAGCTGGCGCTGTCGCCGTTATGGCACTGGAACGGGTTCCTTCAGATATTCGTGCTGCCGGTGGTGTTGCCCGAATGGCAGATCCAACTATCGTAGAAGCCGTGATGAAAGCGGTTACAATCCCTGTTATGGCAAAGGCGCGTATTGGTCATATTGTCGAAGCCCGTATTTTAGAATCAATGGGCGTTGATTATATCGATGAAAGCGAAGTATTAACGCCTGCTGATGAACAGTACCATTTACTCAAAGATGAATTCACCGTACCTTTTGTTTGCGGGTGTCGAGATTTAGGCGAGGCACTGCGTCGAATAGGTGAAGGGGCATCGATGTTACGCACAAAAGGGGAACCGGGTACAGGTAATATTGTTGAAGCGGTACGCCATATGCGCAGAGTTAACGAACAAATTCGATTAGTAAACAGTAAATCTAAAGATGAACTAATGACATTGGCAAAAGAGATCGGTGCACCTTATGAACTCGTCATACAAATCAAACAGTTGGGTAAATTACCTGTTGTTAACTTTGCTGCTGGAGGCATTGCAACCCCAGCCGATGCAGCTTTGATGATGCAACTTGGCGCAGACGGCGTTTTTGTTGGCTCGGGTATTTTTAAATCACAACATCCTGAAAAATTTGCCAAAGCGATTGTGCAGGCAACGACATACTATGACGATTATCCACGCTTAGCAGAACTATCTAAAGGATTAGGTGAGGCAATGAAAGGCATTGAGATCAGTAAATTGTCTGAATTCGAAAGAATGCAAGAACGAGGTTGGTAACGATGCAATCACTCAAACCCTTACGGTTAAAAAAAATTGGCGTACTTAACTTACAAGGTGCGGTTAGTGAACATGTAACCATGCTGCTGAGTATCGAAAATGTGATTGCGGTAACAGTAAAAAAACCAGAACATTTAGCGGGATTAGATGGTCTAATTATTCCAGGCGGTGAATCTACTACAATTAGCCGACTAATTAAACAAAATGGGTTATTTGACCCCATTAAAGAATTTGCCCGTCAAGGTAAAGGTATTTTAGGCACCTGTGCCGGCTTAGTTCTTTGTGGTATGACAACGACTCATCATGAAGTTGAACTGCTTGAATTAATGGATATTACCGTTGAACGCAATGGATTTGGTCGACAAGTTGCAAGTTTTGAAGCTTTTTTAGATATAGCGTCAATTGGCGAACACATTCCAGCTATTTTTATTCGTGCTCCTTATATCATCCACGCTGGTAAACAAGTAAATCAACTTGCATTTATTGATGATCACTGTGTAATGGCTGAACAAAATAATATTTTAGTCTGCGCATTCCATCCCGAACTCACGACCGACAACCGCATAATGCGTTATTTTATTGAAAAATGCTAATTAAACAGTTTCTCATAAGTAAAATATGGGAAACTGTAAGTTGATTCGACTATTGCCACTCATTAATGATGCTTTTTTCATTCTCAAAAAGCATGTACTTCAGTTTTTATTTATGTACTTATGTATTTATTATATTACAATGAGTTAGAAAGTAAGAAATCGAATAAATAAAAAAGGGAAATTGATTATGATGACAGGTAGTTGTTTATGTGGTGAAATTGTCTATCGATTAAATAGTGATATCAAAACGATTGTTTTTTGTCATTGCTCGCGTTGTCGCAAACAAACAAGTTCGGCTTTTAATGCAGCAACAGCGGTTAATAAAGACGATTTAACTATTATTAAAGGCGAAGAAAATATAACAATTTTTTCGAGCTCAGGGGTCAATCGCCATTTTTGTGCTAAATGTGGTTCGCACCTTTTTTCTAGTCGTGATAATGATAACGAAACTTATCGATTACGCATCGGTCTGATTAATGAACCGATTAATGCCGAAAAACGTATTCATATCTTCACCGGCTCAAAAGCGAATTGGGATACTATTTGCGATGGTTATCCTGAATTTGAAGAAGGAATCCCACCAAAATCATAATAATTCGATGTTTATATCAGTCGTTATTCGCTAGTTGAAGATTATGCTTAAAACTTTTTAAAGATCTTCATTACGCTGCCAATGGGTTTTATGTGCAAAGCCCATGAGATTATTCGTCATCTTGATTTGTTGTAATTTAATAGACCAAATCGGTGCTTTCATCACTCTGGCAAAAGGAAAGGCATGGTAATAAAGCTTATATGCATGACTTGCTTGAGTTTCAGCAAGCAAGTCAGCTTTGCCCGTAAATTGTATCCCTTGAATTTTGGCGATCGATTTTGGACTAATGCTAATCGTACCAGCAACATTAGGATTTTTTAGCATAGCTTGTGCATGTTTGCTTTTCATTTCAGATAAGAAATATAAGCAAAAATTGACATCATCAAATACATAAAATGCATTGCATGCCCATGGTTGGTTGTCCGTTAATATTACGCTTAAACTTAGAACATGTTGCTGTTTAATAAATTTTACGATTTTATGGTCAGATGTCTTCATTATTTTCTTCAGGTTTTTGATTAAGACTCATATCCTCACCCCAGCGTGCTAAACTAGGTACGTTTATATCAAACAAATCAAGCGCTCTGGCAACACTATGGGTAATAATATCATCGACACTTTCAATATGTTGATATAACGCAGGTACAGGCGGGAAAATAATTCCACCCATTAATGTTACCGCTTCCATATTTTTAATATGCCCTAAATGTAATGGGGCTTCTCGTGTCATTAAAACTAATCGACGGCGCTCTTTTAAAACGACATCAGCAGCACGTGTTAATAAATTATCAGATAGACCATGAGCTATTGCTGCCAGTGTTCGCATCGAACAAGGTGCGACCAGCATTCCTATTGTTTTATATGACCCACTCGCAATTGCAGCACCAATATTATCAACAGAATAGACAATATCGGCTAAAGATTCTAATTGTGCTAACTGGGATTTAGAATGTTCGTAATTTCCCGTTATTTTTGCCGCTTTTGATATGACAAGATGGGTTTGAATGTCCATTGGTTTCAGGAGTTCTAAAGCTTTGATACCATAAGCAAAGCCTGTTGCACCACTTATACCAACTATCATTCTTTTCATATTGATTCCTACAGTTACATCGAATTTTCTAAGTTTATTTTAGCTTAGATTAATGCGATAAGGTAACAATATATGGGAATTTATTTAGTGGTGGAGTGAAAGTCACCGCCAACTTTTTGTTAGCGGTGCGATTTGCTATAACTTATTCCTTAGCCATGGGCTGTTCAACTACCTTCGTTTCTTGATTACCTTGAATTGCTTGAATTTGCTGAGCATAGTTGGCGACAGCATCTTTACCGGATAATAGACTATAAGTTAACGTAAATTCAGTACTTTGACCAGGTTGTAACTGACTTACCCGTTTTTGTTCACGTTCAATAGTAACAGGATAGGCAAAACTGGTTCCGGGTTCTAGCCCCGTAACATAACCTTGTTTAAGTGTATCGGTATTTTTCCACAAAGAAAGAACAGGAAGCTCTTTGGTATTAAAAGCAATACCCGTGCCTTTATCCCCTGCTTTATTCGTTAACATAACTTGCGTTTTACCATTCGCATCAGCATACGGATAAACGTTAAATACCATTTCGTCAAAACCTTTGGTTGGCCCTAGATAAGTTTGCCATGTTTTTAATCCATCTTTTGCATAGTCATTAAATGGCGAGATTTCTCGGACTGGGGCAACAAATTTGGCGCCTTCTTCCAAAATTGGCGTACCGTAATTGCTATGATAAATGATTTGATAATCTTTTGTGTAATCACCTTTATTGGTCACAACATCATGTACCGTAAACTCTTTACTTCCTGGCACATAACTTATTGATGCCCATGTTTCAAGATTGCTCTTTTTGAATGTGTTTTCTTTAATCAAGCCTTTAACTGTAATGGTGTATGGCGCTTTGTCTGACACTTCAACGACTAATTTTGATACAGGTGTATTTTGAGCTCGTCCATGCAATGTATACATCATTCCATCGGCTTGCACTGCATGCCCTGTCCATTCAAATCCACAACGAACCATCATTTCGTTAAAACCATCTAACCAACCAAGACCGGCACGGCTTTCAAGATTGATAAATTTAGGGTTAACAATTTCATCAACAGGTGAATCCCAACCCATACGAATACCATCACCAACAACTGAAATTATTCCTAATCCACGCGTTGGACTCAACTTTATGGTAAAATCATTACTGGTGATTGTTAATAGTTCACTACCTTCTTGTTTGCCACCTTTTAATACTGTATTTGTAACAGAAAATTTTTCGGCGCTAATACCTAAATCTTTGTTTGAGATTGACCAATTTCCTTTTGCTACATCTTTTTCGGTATCAATTAGCACAAACTCTTTAGCATTAGCTGTCATGGTTGTAAAGCACGCTAAAACTGCTAGTGAAATGATTTTAACTTTCATGTTAATTCCTCATAATTTATTGAAACAACTAAACTGAATCGCTTCAGTCAATATGGCATACAATGAGATAAATCAACAAAAAGAAAATATTAAAAATGAGAGATTATTCACATTTTTTACAAAGAAAAAATATCAATAATCTTAATACTTTTAATGAAATGATTTTATTTAACAACAATTAACGATTGGGTCTAACTTGTCCTGCTTTCCAATGTTTGCGGCACACAGAATGAAACTCGCTATCACCTAAATGAATCGAATTACCAAACTTAACAATCTTGCCATCTTTGCCTTCCAATAGATTCATTGTGGCTTTTTTACCGCACCAACATACGGTTTTGAGCTCTCTAAAATTATCCGCTATTTCAAGTAACGTTTTCGAACCTTCAAAAAGATGTCCCATATAATCTGTTTTTAGTCCAAAAAACATCATCGGCACGCCATATTCATCACAAACGTCGGATAATTTCCAAATGGTATTTCGAGATAAAAACTGACTTTCGTCGATCAGTATACAGGCATAATCATTTTGTTTGATTAATTCAATTATCTCATCAACACTATTATCATCTAGCTGTAATGCTTTTTTACGTAATCCTAAGCGTGATACTATTTCAACAGCAGAATCACGAGTATCGACAGATGATTTAAGCAGTAAAGTTTTCATATTGTTACTTAAATAATTATGGTCGATTTGTAATAACTCAGTCGATTTACCAGCGTTCATTACGGCGTAAATATAATAAATTTTTGACAAAATATGGCCTCAAAATAAAATAAATGAATAACACACGGAATAATTTGAAAAGAAAAAAGGTAAGTTATTTAACCTACCTTTTCTTATTAGCATTAAATAAAAAAACTATTTTGCTTTACCTTGATTTGCAACTGCTGCTTGTTTAGCTGCAATTTCATCAGCATTACCTAAATAGTAATGTTTGATCACTTTCATATTGTCATCAAACTCATAAACTAAAGGCACACCCGTTGGGATGTTAAGATCGATAATATCATCATCACTAATATTATCTAGATGTTTAACTAAAGCACGTAAAGAGTTACCATGAGCTGCAATGATAACACGTTCACCTCTTGCTACACGTGGTGCAATAGTTGATTCCCAGTAAGGAAGTACGCGTTTAATCGTTAATGCTAAGCTTTCAGTTAATGGTAATTCTGATTCAGGTAATTTACTGTAACGTGAATCATGTCCAGGAAAACGCTCATCAGATTTTTCGAGTGCAGGAGGAGTAATAGCAAAACCACGGCGCCATAATTTAACTTGCTCATCGCCATATTTTGCGGCAGTTTCTGCTTTATTTAAGCCTTGTAACGCACCGTAGTGACGTTCATTTAATTTCCAACTTTTTTCAACAGGTAACCATGCTTGATCGACTTCATCTAATACATGCCACAATGTGTGAATAGCACGTTTTAACACTGAGGTATAGGCATAATCAAATTCAAAACCTTCTTTTTTAAGTAATTGACCTGCTTCTGCTGCCTCTTTATTACCTTTGTCAGATAAATCAACATCAGTCCAACCACAAAAACGGTTTTCTTGATTCCAAACACTTTCTCCATGTCGAATAAGAACTAATTTTTTTACTGCCATGAATATAACTCCTTTGTTACGTAGAATAATTTTTGGTGTATCTTTTTAATAAGGAATGCACAATTTTTTGTGCATTCCTATTGAGTGTCACTGAATGATTAAACTCAATATATATTAATTTGGTAAGTACTTTATAGGATCAACTGACTGCGCTTTATAGCGAATTTCAAAATGTAATCTAACCGATGAGGTGCCAGTTGCCCCCATAGTAGCAATTTGTTCACCTGCTCGTACAGTTTGTTGCTCTTTAACTAAAATAGATTGATTATGAGCATAAGCAGTTAAGTAATCATCATTATGTTTGACAATAATCAAGTTACCATAACCCGGTAATGCATTACCAGAATAAACCACTCGACCATCAGCTGCGGCAACAACTTTTTCACCTAATGAACCGGAGATATCAATGCCTTTACTCGCTTGAGAAAACTTCTCGATAATTTTTCCTTTTGCTGGCCATTGCCATGAAATATTAGCAACGGTTGCTGAATTTCCCGACTTAATTTGATTTGTATCTGATACACTTACCGTTTGGGTACTTTGTGTTGTCTTAGGTAATGTTGAATGACCAGATGTTGTTGTCGTCGTTATCGTGGTTGTGGTCGAAAGTGATGTATTTTTGTTTTGACCTGCCGAGCTTTGAGACGTGGAACCATAGTCACTATTTTTGGTAGTGGTTTTTTTGGTCACAACAACCGTTGTACCGCCACCCACATCTAAGACTTGACCCGGATTTACGGCATAAGGCTCTTTGATATTATTTTTTGCAGCTAATGAACGATAATCATTACCTGTTATGTAAGCTATATAAAATAAGGTATCGCCACGTTTAACCGTATAAGTATCCCCTTTATAGCCACCTTTCGGGATATCATCATAATTACGATTATATACTATACGTTCATTTGTCGTCGTGACAGAACTATTATTACTCGAACTTACCGGAACAGGCGCAGAACTACTTGATGGGTTAGCATCAATTATCGTAGTAGAATCTCGACCTCCTGTTGAGATATTAGCTGGCGGTTCGGCATACACCGTAGAACCAGAATTACTAGAAGAATCTGAAATATCTTCAATTGTCGCTGGATTAGTCTGAGTACACGCTGTAATCATCAAACTTAAACAACTTAATGAGAGAATTTTTTTCACAGTGATACCTTTCATTCGTTAATCTTATTTTGTAAAAATCGCTATTAGTCACCTATTTTATCGATTTTACTGTAAAAATCTATTATCTTAATGATATTAATGATAATTTATCCCGAGTTAAATATATTTTTTTAATTTAAATCAATGAATTACTTTATTACATTCTAACATGTGATTACTATCAACTTGCTTAAATTTTATAGCAATGCATTTACAATTTAAATGTTAAAATTAATATCACTATACCATTTGTAAATTGACAATGAAACTAGCTTATGACATAACAAAAAACTTCTGTTAGACTTTTTATTCGATAAATTGAAAATTATGTAATTTGTTTTAGCTTTTTTAAATATAGACAATTATATAAACTTCCGTTAAATATAATAGAATCTTCTTCAAAAATTTTACTGTGACTTCAAATAATGACTCTATATATAGTTGCTACTCCAATTGGAAACTTAAATGATATTACACTTCGAGCAATCGAAATTTTGAAAAATGTCGATCTTATTGCTGCTGAAGATACTCGCCACAGTGGTTTACTGTTGCAACATTTGGGCATTAAAGCGAAACTTTTTGCTTTGCATGATCATAACGAACAAGAAAAATCCCAGATCTTAATCGAAAAACTGAATTCAGGACTTTCGATAGCCTTAATATCTGATGCCGGAACCCCTTTAATCAACGATCCGGGTTATCATTTAGTCAAAGCATGCCGAGAAAATGATATTAAAGTCGTTCCTATTCCTGGTGCTTGTGCAGCGATTGCAGCCTTATCGGTTGCAGGACTTCCATCGGATAAGTTCAGTTATGAAGGGTTTCTACCGGCTAAAAGTAAAGCTCGTCAGGACTATTTAACGACACTGGTTAATGAAACACGAACGATGATTTTTTATGAATCAACTCATCGTTTATTAGATACCTTGCAAGATATGCAAACTGTATTTGGGACAGACAAACAAATCGTATTAGCCAAAGAGCTAACAAAAACATGGGAAACCATCGTCAGTTATCCGGTCAATCAATTAATAAACTGGCTAAATGAAGATGTTACTCGTCAAAAAGGCGAATTTGTTCTGATCGTTGAAGGTCATACTAAATCCGATAAGGACATCGATCCTAACGTGATTAACACCTTAAAATTATTAGTTAAAGAGCTACCATTAAAAAAGGCGGCAGCAATTACCGCCGAAATATACGGACTTAAAAAGAATCAACTTTATCAAATAGGATTGAGTTTCGAGTCATTAAACTAACCATCTTCTAATACCATATAGCATTTAGCTATTAGAAACTAACTAGCTGGATAGGTATTACTAAATGATGTTCAATGAGCTTAGACATTCATAACAACGATAGAACATTGGCACAAATAGTACGATTTAGTATATAATTAGCCACTATTTTAAGTAATTAAACGATAAAAGGTAACAAACAGTATGGGATTCAAATGTGGGATCGTCGGACTACCAAATGTTGGCAAGTCAACACTTTTTAACGCACTAACTAAAGCCGGGATTGAGGCTGCTAACTTTCCGTTTTGTACAATCGAGCCAAACACAGGTGTAGTGCCAATGCCCGATCCTCGTCTCGATCAGCTTGCTGAAATTGTCAAACCACAACGCACTTTACCCACTACAATGGAATTTGTAGATATTGCAGGGCTAGTTAAAGGTGCTTCAAAAGGTGAAGGATTAGGTAACCAGTTTTTAGCAAATATCCGTGAAACAGAAGCGATTGGTCATGTTGTACGATGCTTTGAAAATGAAAACATTATTCACGTAGCAGGTAAAATTGACCCAGCAGAAGATATCGAAATTATTAACACCGAGCTTGCATTAGCTGATCTTGAAGCTTGTGAACGTGCCATGACGCGATTACAAAAACGTGCTAAAGGCGGTGACAAAGATGCTAAGTTTGAACTTGAGATTCTTGAAAAATGTTTACCGCACTTAGAACAGGGTAAAAAGTTATTATTATTAGATCTCAGCAAAGAAGAGTTAAATGCAATAAAATATTTGAGCTTTTTAACGTTAAAACCAACCATGTATATTGCTAACGTTAACGAAGACGGTTTTGAAAATAACCCTTATTTAGATAAAGTTAAAGCCATTGCTGAAGCAGAAAAAGCGGTTGTTGTTCCTGTCTGTGCAGCCATTGAAGCGGAACTTTCAGAACTTGATGATGCCGATCGAGATGAATTTATGCAAGATTTAGGATTAACTGAACCGGGGTTAAATCGTGTTATCCGTGCAGGTTATAAATTACTTAATTTACAAACCTATTTTACCGCAGGCGTGAAAGAAGTACGTGCATGGACAATATCCGTTGGCGATACCGCACCACAAGCGGCCGGAAAAATTCATACAGATTTTGAAAAAGGCTTTATTCGAGCACAAACCATTGCATTTGATGACTTTATCAAATATGGCGGTGAGCAAGGTGCAAAAGAAGCAGGTAAAATGCGTTCTGAAGGTAAAGATTATATCGTGCAAGACGGTGACATTATGAACTTTTTATTTAATGTCTAACTTAACTTGTTATTTTATAAAATTGACGTCGCCTAATGGCGACGTTAAAGTTTAATCATTTAGAAAAATGTTCTTTTTCAAAATTTAACAAACTGAATTCGACTTTAATTGATTATCTAAATGTTTAAAGCATTTAAAACATGGATAGCTTTTCCATATAATCATAAATCAACGGCGATGATACAACTTTGTCATTCTCGATAAAATGGATGATCAATCAACATAAGGAAAATTGATATGTTACTGACTTTCGAACAAGCAAAGCAAAACATATTGCAAACCAGCTCAACAGCGACATTACCAGAACACGAAACAGTATCATTAACTGAAGCACTCGATCGAATTACGGCTGCCCCGATTATTTCACCAATCAATGTTCCTCGATTTGATAATTCAGCAATGGATGGTTATGCAGTAAGATTAGCAGATATTGAACAATCAAGAACTTTACCTGTCTCAAATGCGGTTTTTGCTGGCGATGACATCAGTAATCTCAACTGGCCTATCGGCAGTTGTTTACGAATTATGACCGGTGCTCCCGTGCCTGATGGAGCCGATGCCGTTGTAATGCAAGAACATACACAAGCGACAGAACAAAGCGTCACTTTTCTTAAAGAAATTAAAGCAGGTGATAATATTCGCCGTATTGGCGAAGATGTGAAAAAAGACGCCATCACGGTTGCCAAAGGGCAACGTTTATCAATCCCCGCTTTGTCTACGTTAGCAACGCTTGGAATCCATCAAGTTTCTGTTTTCCGAAAATTAAAAGTTGCAATCTTTTCAACCGGTAATGAATTAACTTCGATTGATAAACCATTATCCAATAGCAGTGCTATCTATGATAGTAATGGATTTACATTAAAACTATTATTAACAAAACTCAATTGTCAAATCGTCGATTTAGGTATTATCCCTGATAATCCAAACTTGATTAAACAAGCATTGATTACAGCTTCTAAGCAAGCTGATTTAATTATTACCAGTGGTGGGGTTTCGGTTGGTGATGCTGATTATACCAAAACAGCTTTAGAAGCCTTAGGAAAAATCAATTTTTGGAAAATTGCCATGAAGCCAGGAAAACCTTTTGCATTTGGGAAAATTGGCAATGCACTATTTTGTGGTTTACCGGGTAATCCTGTGTCAACCATGGTGACTTTTTATCAATTGGTACAACCACTGATTTCAATTCTTTCAGGGCTAGAACCTTTAACAATGGATTTAACTTTTCAAGTGAGAACAGCAACCGACCTTAAAAAAAGCGTTGGAAGAATGGATTTTCAACGTGGAATATTACAAGTAAACGCTAATGGTGAATTAGAAGTGATGAGCACTGGACAACAAGGCTCGCATATTACGCAAACGTTTAATAAAGCTAATTGTTTTATTTTATTAGAGCAAGAACGTGACAAAGTCACTAAAGGTGAATTCGTCACGGTTAGTCTTTTTAGTGCACTATTAAAATAGTGCCACTAATATCGCACCGGCAGCAATCATTATTACGCCAATGCCGGAAAGAAACGAGATTTTTTCACCAAATAATACAGCAGCAAACACCACCGCAAACACAACACTAAGCTTATCAATTGGGGCAACTTGTGAAACTTTACCTTCTTTGATCGCCATAAAATAGAATAACCAAGATAATGCACCGGCAATACCACTTAATGCGATGATCAATAGCGCTTTTTTATCATTAAAGAACGTATTGATTAAGTTTAATTTTCCTTGAAAAATAACCACACCAACTAGAAATATTGCCATCACAATAGATCGTATAGCTGTTGCCGTATTTGCATCAAGGTGCTGTAAGCCGATTTTGCCTAAAATAGCAACCAAAGCAGCAGAAATTGCAGAAAGTAAGGCATAAATTAGCCAAGCACTCACTTTTAATTCCTATCTATTTGAATCATGTATTGCTGATTATTAGAGTTTTTTTGACATTGCTGTGAATTACTCATCACACCATTACAACTTTCCAAGACACCATGAGCCTTTGACCAACGATATTGTTTTCCTTGATCATTTTGACCACCACAACCTATAAGTCCAAGACTAAGCATCAAACATGACAATCCGACAACTGTTACTTTCATTGTTTTCTCCTTTCCTATAACCAAAAAATGAATTTTATAAATTTGATATATTTAATTTCTTTCTAATTAAGAGATACCTTGTTTAATATATAGACTACCACCTATTTTTAACAAATGAAAGAGACGCTCATCACGATATTGATATAAAAGTTTTGGCGGCTCATCTAAAGGTTCATCCGCTAATTCAAATGTTCCCCAATGTATCGCAATTGCCCTAGAACAATTAAGCTCATCGAAAAGTTGAATCGCTTGTTTTGGGTCGATATGTTGGGATTGCATGAACCAGCGAGGCGCATAAGCACCTATCGGTATAAGTGCCATGTCAATACGTGGAAAACGTTCGCCTATCTGTTTTAAAATTTTTGAGTAACCGGTATCTCCCATAAAATAGACCGTTTTTGATTGATTGACATCATCCCTGTTTGATTGAATGACCCAACCACACCATAATGCTTTGTTGACATCAAATAATCCCCGTTTACTCCAATGTTTAGCTGGGGTTGCAGTAAAAGTAAGTTTATTGATTTCAACCGAATCCCACCAGTCAAGCTCAATTACGTGTTTAGCTCCCCATTTCATTAGTTTATTTTTTAAGCCTAAGGGTACAAGGACAACAATATTTGGAAAACGGATTACCAATTTTCGAATACTACCATAATCAAGGTGATCATAATGATTGTGTGAAATAACAATAAAATCAATATTTGGGAGTTGTTCAATACTCATTGCCGGCAGAGTTCGCCTTTTAGGGCCTAAAAATTGTAAAGGCGAAGCTCTATGCGAAAACACAGGATCAGTTAATATCATCTTGCCATTCAGGTGGATAAGCGATGTTGAATGACCTAACCACCAAACGCGATCGTGAGTGAAAGATACCGCTATCGGTTCACACCATTTTTGGTTGAACATCTCGTAACCTTCACTAGGCGGAAGGACTTTTCGACTTAAATACCAACGACAAGCCTCAACAAAATTGATCTTAACAGATTCATAGTTTGTGAATTTTTGACCCGTAGGGTAAGTTTTTTCATCCCTGTTTTGTTGTTTATCACTCATCGATTAAATCCATTTATTTAGCAGAACGCTGAATAACTACTGCGACATTACTTGCATTAGCAATTGCACCGGGTTTTGATACCTTAATGTTTATCCATTTAACTGAAAATTCGTTAATTACCCGCTCAGCAACCTGTTCAGCAACAGTTTCAATTAATTCAAATTGGTGATTCTCAATAAAAGACGTGATAGATTTACTTACTAAAAAATAATCTAAACAAAGTGATACGTCATCGCTCTTCCCTGCTGGTTGATTATTCCAAGCCATCTCCAAATCAAGAATAAGCTTTTGCTTTAAATTTTTTTCCCAATCATAAACACCAATAGTTGTGAAAACAGTTAAACCTTCAATTAAAACGCGATCATTGCTATTTATGTTCATAATTTATCCTAAACACTAATTAAATTTATTGACTTAAACAGAAGATTACCGAATCTAAATAAATTACGCTATAATTTATTTTAAAAATGTAATGAAATTAAACTTAGTGCTTATGACTCGTATATATCAACCTGTTTCAATTCCTGAAAATAGCATAATGACATTAGATGATAATGCCTTTAATCACCTTATTCGGGTTTTACGAATGAAAACAGGTGAAGATATTATTCTTTTTGATGGAACAAATCACATCACACCAGCAACAATATATGAAATCAATAAAAAATCAGTTACTGTTAAAACAAAGACCACAATTTTAGAAAATCGGGAATCTCCTTTAAAAATTCATCTCGGACAAGTCATATCGCGAGGTGAAAAAATGGAATTCACCATACAAAAATCGGTTGAATTAGGTGTAACAAGTATAACCCCCCTTATTTCTGAACGTTGTGGAGTAAAACTGGATGCTGAGCGGTTAGACAAAAAAGTCCAACAGTGGCAAAAAATTGTGATTTCAGCATGTGAACAATGTGGTCGTAATGTCATTCCGGTAATAAATCCGGTTATGAAGCTGGAAAATTGGTGTGCCAATTTAAGCAGCGGGTTACGATTAAACTTACACCCTAGAGCAAAACATGGTGTTAAACAACTTTCTACCGAACAAACGGATATTAGTTTACTTATTGGGCCTGAAGGTGGGTTATCGGATGACGAAATTAACATGACCCATCAATATCAGTTTACCGATATTTTACTTGGCCCCCGAATACTACGTACCGAAACAGCAGCGCTTACAGCTTTGACAGCACTACAAGTTTATTTTGGTGATTTGGGATAATTCACTGCAAATAATCATATTTCATCATGTTTACATTGCATCTTAATCTGTTACGAGTATGATAGTTGCCAAAGCTCATTGAGTAGTGATTAAAACACTATCTGTCATAATGACATATTAATTGAACAATACAAAAGGAGTTACCATGATTAAGCTTGGTATTGTTATGGATCCAATTAGTCATATCAAATTAAAAAAAGATACTAGTTTTGCCATGTTGCTTGAAGCTCAGAAGCGAGGCTATCAACTTTTTTATATGGAAATGAATGATCTGTTTTTGCGTAATGGTCAAGCTTATGCAACAACTCGAAAGTTAACCGTCCATAACGATCACAATCATTGGTTTGATTTCGATGAAGAGCAAACTTTATCTTTAAACGAACTCGATGTCATCTTAATGCGTAAAGATCCGCCTTTTGACACCGAATTTATCTATTCAACGTATATTTTAGAGCGAGCTGAAGCGCATGGGGTATTAGTGGTTAATAAACCTCAAAGCTTACGGGATTGCAATGAAAAACTATTTACAGCATGGTTTGCGCAATATACGCCTGAAACTCTGGTGACTCGTCAAACTCAATTGATACGATCATTTCATCAAGAACACAAAGATATTATTTTAAAACCGCTTGACGGCATGGGTGGTTCATCAATATTTAGAATAAAAGAGGATGATCCGAATGTATCGGTTATTATTGAAACCTTAACTGAAATGAATAGCCGTTATTGTATGGCACAAAAATTTATTCCTGCGATCAAAGATGGTGATAAACGAATACTTGTTGTCGATGGTCAACCCGTTCCCTACTGTCTTGCCAGAATCCCCCAAAAAGGTGAAACACGTGGTAATCTTGCCGCGGGTGGATATGGTGAAGTGAGACCACTCAGTGAAAGTGATTGGCAAATAGCTAAAGCCATCGCACCAACCTTAAAAGAAAAAGGATTATTGTTTGTCGGGTTAGACATCATTGGTGATAAATTAACCGAAATAAATGTCACAAGTCCAACATGTGTTCGAGAAATTGAAGCCGCCAATCCAGACTTATCGATTACAGGTATGTTAATGGATGCCATTGAAAAACGATTAAATCAAAAGAGTTAAAAAATGATTAGAGAATATCAAACACCTGATCTTGATAAAATAATGCAACTATGGCTTGAGGGAAATCAACAAGCACATGATTTTATCGATCCTGAATTTTTTCAACAAAATTATGAATTTGTTAAAATGTTAATCCCGATGTCAACTATCTATGTACAGGATCTCAATGGTGTAAAAGGATTCATTGGTTTAACCGAAAATTATATTTCAGGTCTATTTGTCGACAAAGATTTTCAACGACAAGGCACAGGAAAAGCATTAATCGATAAAGCGAAGCAACGTTTCAATGAATTACTTGTTCACGTCTATAAAAAAAATAGCGCAGCTATTGATTTTTATCTTTCACAAAATTTTGAAATTGTTTCGGAATCAATAAACGAAGAAACCAATGAACCCGAATTGTTATTGCGTTGCTTAGTTGAGCATAATGTTAAAATTGGCAAATGTGCACTTTAAAATTTACAAAAATGTGAGCATATGAATCTAAAAAATCATTTTATTATTGCTATGCCTACCGTATCAGAAACAATTTTCAGTCGTTCGGTAGTGTATATTTGTGAACATAATCGAGATGGTGCCATGGGCATTATTATCAATAAGCCTATTGCTGAACTTAATGTCGCTACCGTT
Organism: Gilliamella sp. G0441; assembly: GCF_050589305.1. Taxonomy (NCBI): domain Bacteria; kingdom Pseudomonadati; phylum Pseudomonadota; class Gammaproteobacteria; order Orbales; family Orbaceae; genus Gilliamella; species Gilliamella sp. G0441. Next base: position 120,344 of record NZ_JBNRJF010000005.1, read on the forward strand.
CTTACTCGACTAGAAATTATGGCACCGAAAAATTGTGCTGAATTGGAATATCCTGTTTTCTCTGGTGGGCCTTTAGCCGATGAACAAGGATTTATATTGCATACACCACATCCGGGGTTTTCATCGAGCATTCAAATATCGGATGATGTTATGATAACAACATCATTAGATGCATTAAAATCAATAGGTACACCAGAACAACCTAAAGATCTATTTCTTGCCTTAGGTTATTCAAGTTGGCGATCGTTACAACTCGAGGCAGAGGTTGCTCGTAATGATTGGTTAGTGGCTGATGCAGATCCTAATATTATTTTTAATGTTGCAATTGAGGATCGTTGGCAAAAAGCGGCTGAATCATTAGGCATCAACATAAATAGAATTTCACATCAAATGGGAAATGCGTGATTAATGGCAACAATTATTGCATTTGATTTTGGAACAGCGAGTATTGGTGCAGCAATTGGGCAAGACATCACCAAAACAGCCAATCCGCTTTGTTCTTTTAAAGCACGAGATGGCATTCCTAGTTGGCAAGCCATCGAAAAAGTATTGAATGAGTGGAAACCCGATTATTTAGTCGTCGGGTTACCACTCAATATGGATGGCAGTGAACAACCGCTTACCGCCAGAGCACGCAAATTTGCTAATCGCTTACATGGCATGTTTGGCTATCAAGTCCACTTACAAGATGAAAGACTATCGACGGTCGAAGCGAAATCACATATTTTTGCTTCACGTGGTTACCGTGCGCTTGATAAAGGTCATATAGATGCAACTTCAGCTATTATCATTTTAGAAAGTTGGTTTGAAAACCATTAAGGATTTTAACCTTTTATTTATTTTACAAATTATCAGTCGCTAATCATTTATATACTTGCTAAAATAATCAGCAGTTTTATTATTCAAGGACTGCTCTCGTGCCAACTAAAACATCTCTCAGCTACAAAGATGCTGGTGTCGATATCGATGCTGGTAATGAACTTGTTAATCGTATCAAATCAGTTGTCAACGAAACCAAACGACCTGAAGTTATGGGCGGTTTAGGTGGATTTGGTGCATTATGCGCAATCCCACAAAAATATCATGAACCCATTTTAGTGTCCGGTACTGATGGGGTTGGAACTAAATTGCGCCTAGCGATGGATTTAAGCCATCACGATTCGATTGGTATTGATTTAGTCGCCATGTGCGTCAATGATCTGATTGTACAAGGTGCTGAACCTCTATTTTTTCTTGATTATTATGCAACAGGAAAACTCAATGTTGACATTGCAGCATCGGTGGTGACAGGAATCGCGCAAGGTTGTAAACAAGCTGGTTGTGCATTAGTCGGTGGCGAAACAGCTGAAATGCCAGGCATGTATCAGGGCAATGATTACGATCTGGCAGGCTTCTGTGTGGGTGTTGTTGAAAAAACCAAAATGATCGACGGCAGTCAAGTACAAGACGGTGATGCCATCATTGCGTTAGCATCCAGTGGGCCTCACTCTAATGGCTACTCATTAATTCGAAAAATTATTGAAGTCAGCGGGGTCAATCCCTCAACAGAAAAATTGGATGAGATACCGCTTGCAGATCATTTGCTTGCGCCGACTAAAATCTATGTAAAACCTATCCTTGACCTGATTGAGCATGTTAATTTACATGCTATTGCACATATCACTGGGGGAGGCTTCTGGGAAAACATTCCACGAGTGCTACCCGACAATATGCAAGCTATCATTAACGAAAGCAGTTGGCAATGGCCACCAATATTTCATTGGCTACAACAAGCAGGTAAAGTTAGTCACCATGAAATGTATCGTACTTTTAACTGTGGTGTTGGTTTGATTGTTGTCTTACCAAAAGATTGTGTAGATAAAGCAATAGCTTTACTGACAAACCATGGAGAAAAAGCTTGGGTGATAGGAGAGATAAAACACTCATCATCGAATGATAAAGTACTTATCGTATAAATTCGTTATGGTGTTGAACATTTTGATTTACTGTTTAATTGAATGAGATTTAAAAAGCATTTAACAAAAATTAATCTTATAATCAATAAGTTAATATTAAGATAGGTCAGATAGAATAAGTTAACAATAACGTTAAAACCTAGATTAGATTATTTGATAAATAATAGGTAATATGTCCAAAATAATAAACGTATTTTTTAAATTTTCATCAAAATTTTGAGCTTTAAAAACTATCTATTTAGTTTCAAACATTCTCAAAATAAAAATTTAACTTATTAATAAATAATGCTAAATAGTTTGAAAAAATATAAGGTATATGCAGTATAATGTTAATTCGTTCCAAAATATTATTATTAATCGTTCTAACTATTTTATCGATATCTGTCGTACAGGCTAAAACAAAATGTCTAACTGCTAAAAATAACAAAGCCAATATTGCAGCCTGTACCAGTCTAGCCGACAAGGGTGACGCTAATGCCCAAAATACATTAGGTGAAATTTATTATAAAGAAGCCTTAAAAAATAAATCTTATCATACCAAAGCCAGATTATTATTTGAAAAAGCGGCTAAACAAGGATTAGCTAAAGCCCAATATAATTTGGGTAGTATGTATCGAGATGAATTTAATAACTTTCCAATTGCATTAAGTTGGTTTGAAAAAGCCGCAGCTCAAGGCAACCTTGATGCACAAAACAGTATAGGTTATATCTACGAAAATGCTTCAGGCGGTCAACCACCTAGACACTATTATTTTGATGAAAATGGTGAAAATATTGATCCTGAACTTCCTGATTTAATAGCCAAATTTGTTACCAATGAAAGCTCTTTACCTTCCTCCATTTATCCTCGTGCAATTTACCCAATAAGTGATTATGGACAGGGCGTAAATCCTGATATAAATAAAGCGATTGAATGGTATAAAATGGCTGCCATTCAGGGGCATCCGTTAGCGCAGACCAACCTTGCTTATTTTTATTTAATGGGTTTTGGTGTAGATAAAGATGTTAAAGTTGCTTTCGAGTTGTATCAAAGTGCAGCAAAACAAAACTGCTTACCGGCAATCAAAACGTTAGCTTTTATGTATTTTCAAGGAATAGCAACGAAAGTGGATGTTCCTAAAGGTTTTAAAATGTTAGAAAAAGCTTACCGCCTTTCACCGGATAATGAGTTATGGAAAGTGATTACAAATATCCAATATAATAATAAATATAAAAAATATGGATTGAAGACTAATCTTAAATTTAAAAAATTACCACAAAGAGAACCGTTCGAATATTCTAATTCCAGTAATGAAGATTTTATTTACGAGCGATTGATCTATTTTAAATCATTCTATCAATTAAATATGATTGAAGATGATGCAATGAAAAGTTTATATATCCGAAATCGAAAAACGAATTCAAGAATATTAGGGGAAACTATTGGTGAAATCACGCCGTTAAGGAAACGTTTTTTACTGAAAAAAGCCATTCAAGGCTATTACAGTGCAATGACATTGCTCAGTCGATATTATAAAGATGAAGAGCTCAATATCAATATAGCTCAACTTTGGCGTAAATATGCAACACGAATGGGTGAAGTAACATACAAAAACTTCTGGCCTGGTTATCCCGAATTAGACGACTAGAGGGCAAATAGTGCCCTTATTAGTTATTTTTTACCTAGCTTTTCAATGCAATTTTGTTCTATAATTAATAAGATTCTATTCGTCTTTTTATATAACTAATTCACCTATTTTTCACTGTATTGAAGTCAACATATTTTCAAGTAATCATCGTGATACTTTTATAAAATCATATAATAAATCATAAGGGTTATTTTATAATTTTTACTAATAAAATACTTTCAACCGGTTGGTAAACACGTGATAATTATATCTGTCGGAAATACTTTCCTAATTTATTATAAAAATAACTCAAAGCTATCTTAGATTCTGATACAATAACACAAATTTATAATAATTAAGTAATGTCGTAACACTATAAAAGACAAGGTTTTTTTAATGATCATATCTGATGCTAATAGTGCGGTATCATCCGTCGCTTATCGTGCCAATGAAGTCATCGCTATTTACCCTATCACCCCTAGCTCAACGATGGCTGAGCAAGCAAGCACTTGGGCTGAATTTAATAAGCCTAATGTTTTTGGTGATATCCCCAAGGTAGTTGAAATGCAATCTGAAGCAGGCGCTATTTCAACTGTTCATGGATCGTTAATGACGGGTGCTTTAGCGACGTCGTTTACTTCATCACAAGGCTTATTATTAATGATTCCTTCGCTATATAAAATAGCCGGAGAATTAACACCTTTTGTTTTACATGTTGCTGCTCGTACGGTTGCAACCCATGCACTGTCTATTTTTGGTGATCATTCCGATGTAATGTCAATCAGACAAACGGGATTTGCTATGCTTTGTTCAAGTTCAGTGCAAGAAGCCCAAGATTTTGCATTGATTGCCCAAATGGCAACATTGAATAGTCGTGTACCTTTCGTCCACTTTTTTGATGGTTTCCGAACGTCCCATGAAGTGAATAAAATTTACCCTTTAAGTGATGAACAAATTCATAACTTATTACCGCATGATGCAATAAAAGCTTATCGTAGCCGTGCTTTAACACCCGATAAACCTGTCATTCGTGGTACGTCGGCTAATCCTGATACCTATTTTCAATGTCGTGAAGCGGTGAATTCTTATTATGATAAGACTTATCAGCATGTTGTTGATGCTATGCAAGCGTTTGAAAAAGAGACAGGCAGACATTACCAACCGTTTGAGTATTATGGGGCAAGTGATGCCGAACGTGTTATTGTCATAATGGGCTCAGGCGTGAGTACTTGTAAAGAAGTTGTCGATTATCTGCTTGATAATAATGAAAAAGTCGGTGTGGTGATTGTCAGATTATTCCGCCCTTTTTCTGCAAAACATTTGTTAGCGGTCATTCCGGATTCTGTCAAAAAAATAGCGGTTTTAGATAGAACAAAAGAACCCGGTGCCCAGGCTGAACCTTTGTACTTAGATGTTATGACCGCTTTTGCGGAAACCTTTAGCCAAGGTGAACGCCATTGTTTACCAACCGTTGTTGGTGGGCGTTATGGTTTGTCGTCTAAAGAGTTTGATCCTCGCTGTGTCATGGCTATCTTTAACGAGCTGTTAGCGGAGAAACCTAAACCACGCTTTACCGTTGGGATTTATGATGATGTAACCGGATTGTCGTTAAAATTACCCGAAAAATCTATTCCACAAAAATCTGCGCTTGAAGCATTATTTTATGGTTTGGGTAGTGACGGTACGGTTTCGGCGACTAAAAATAATATTAAAATTATTGGTGATAGCTCACCATTCTATGTGCAGGGTTATTTTGTTTATGACTCGAAAAAAGCGGGTGGCTTAACGACTTCGCATTTGCGGGTAAGTTTGGAGCCTATTGATTCCCCTTATTTAATCACTAGCGCACATTTTATTGGCTGCCATCAAGACCAATTTATCGATAAGTATCAAATCGTTGAAAAACTAAAAGATGACGGGATCTTTTTACTTAATACACCTTATAGTAAAGATGAAGTTTGGCACCGTTTACCTAAAGAAGTTCAAGTACAATTAATTCAGAAAAGAGCACATTTTTATATTATTAATGCCGCTAAAATTGCCCGAGAATGTAATTTAGGTGCTCGTATTAATACCGTTATGCAAGCGGCTTTCTTTCATCTTTCTGAAATATTTAAAAACGATTTTAGCATCACACAGCTTAAAGAAGTGATAGCCAAAAGTTACAGTAGCAAAGGTCAAGAATTAGTCGAAAACAACTGGAAAGCCCTTGATTTAGCGATTGCTTCTTTAGAGCAAATTCCGTTAAGTTGTGTCGACCAAAGTAGCGCATCACGCCCTTCTATAGTACCAAGTAATGCGCCTGACTTTGTGAAAGTAGTAACGGCGTCAATGCTTGCTGGTTTAGGGGATAACTTGCCAGTGTCCGCTTTTCCACCCGACGGCACTTGGCCTACTGGCACCACAAAATGGGAAAAACGAAACATTGCGGAAGCGATTCCTATTTGGCAACCCGATCTTTGTACTCAATGTAATCATTGTGCGGTTGCGTGTCCTCATGCGGCAATTCGAGCTAAAGTGGTGTTACCTGACGATTTGGCAAACGCACCGGATTCATTAAGTTCACTCGATGTAAAAGCTCGCGATATGCGAGGTCAACGCTATGTTTTACAAGTTGCCCCTGAAGATTGTACGGGTTGTAATTTGTGTGTTGAGGTATGCCCTTCTCGGGATCGTAATAACTTTGATATTAAAGCAATTAATATGCAATCACGCATTGATAATTTAGAGACGCAACGCACCAATTTTGCGTTCTTTAACGATTTGCCTGATCGTGATATCAAAACACTTGAACGTATTGATGTCCGTACATCGCAGTTATTAACGCCATTGTTTGAGTATTCAGGTGCTTGTGCAGGATGTGGTGAAACCCCTTACATTAAATTGTTAACGCAACTTTATGGTGATCATCTTGCCATAGCTAATGCAACCGGTTGTTCTTCAATTTATGGCGGTAATCTACCTTCTACCCCTTATACTACCGATCGTTATGGTCGTGGCCCTGCTTGGGCAAATTCGTTATTTGAAGATAATGCCGAATTTGCTTTAGGTTATCGCATCACTTATGACCAACATAAAAAACGGGCGTTACGTTTGCTTGAACATGTAGCGGGTGAGATTTCGCCCGAAATTATCCTGGCGTTACAATCTCCTGATGCCACAATTGATGATAAACGTAAGCAGGTTGCTTTATTACGTGATCAACTAGCGCATTTAGACTCACCTGAAGCAAAAGAGTTAATTCAAGATGCGGACTATTTAATTGATAAGTCAGTTTGGGCAATTGGTGGAGACGGTTGGGCATATGATATTGGTTTTGGCGGACTGGATCATGTGATGAGTTTAACCGATAACGTTAATATTTTAGTGTTAGATACGCAATGCTATTCTAATACTGGCGGTCAGCAATCTAAAGCAACGCCAATGGGTGCCGTATCTAAATTTGCCGATTTAGGTAAACATAAAGCGCGTAAAGATTTGGGTGTTAGTGTGATGATGTATGGGCATGTTTATGTTGCACAAATTGCATTAGGTGCACAGCTTAATCAAACGTTAAAAGCCTTGCAAGAAGCCGAAGCCTATGACGGCCCTTCTTTAGTGATTGCTTATAGCCCTTGCGAAGAGCATGGTTATGATTTAGCAAAATCGCATGAGCAGATGAAAGATTTAGTTAAATCAGGATTCTGGCCACTGTATCGTTATGATCCACGACGCACAGCAGAAGGTAAACCGGGCTTAGTTCTGGATTCTAAATCACCTAATAGTGAATTATTATCGGATATCTTATTGAAGGAACAGCGTTTTAGACGTTTAGAAACGTTAGAACCAGTCATTGCCAATACCTTGCATGAACGTTCAACCAAAATGGTAAACGCTAAATTTAAATTCTTGCAAATGTTATCTACTTATTCTGATATAGAAACACCCGCAGATAGTTAATAAGTCGAGGGTGGATATACAGAATCGTATCAATCAATAAGACAGTTGCTTATGTTGCAAAACATAAGCAATTGATCTTATTTCTCGATTCCCTATAGTGCAAAACAGCACTGGTTAAGTGCGCTTTTTAACCAAATTAATTCGTTTAATCTTCAACATTTACCCTTCTTTACTGTTGCTATAGTGTTAATCGTCTATTAGCTATGGTTGTCAGACTTGGTACGCTTTTTGCACCATTTTCTTAGCCAATAAAGGATTAATTAATCGTGAGGTGAAAAATGGTCGCAACTTTAAATATTAATCGAAGAAAGTTATTAACAATGTCTTCCGCAGCAATTGCTGGTTTAACTGTTAATCAATTACTGTCCAAAGCTTATGCGCAAGAAACACAAAACACGGTGTCATACTCGTTACCAATGCTTGATAACGTAGTGACACCAAACCTTAACAATCCAGTAAGACTAAATTTTAATGAAAATGCGCTTGGTATGTCTGGATCAGCTAAACAAGCAGCCATCGATGCCATACCTAAAGCCAATCGCTATGCGAAAGCTGAAATGCCACTGCTAAACAAACGATTAGCAAAACATCATCATGTAAGCGATGATCATATTTTGTTAACTGCTGGGTCATCTGAAGGTATCCGAAGTGCAATCGCCGCTTATGTGAAACCCAATACACAATTAGTAATACCAGAATTAACTTATAGTGACGGCGAACATTTTGCTAAAATCTTTAAATTGAAAGTAACCAAAGTGCCGAGCTTAGCAGATTGGCAAATTGATATTAAAGGCTTACAAAAAGCGGTTGAAGATTATCAAGGTTATTCAATTGTTTATTTAGTCAATCCTAATAACCCTACTTCGACTGTATTTGCCAACAGTGAAATAGAATCATGGTTGACAAGCAAACCCAAAAATACGGTATTTATTGTCGATGAAGCCTATGCCGAATTCGTAAATGATCCAGCTTTTAAGTCGGTTGATTACTTAATATCGAAGGGGTTTGATAATATCGTTTTACTGAAAACGTTTTCAAAAATTCATGCTATGGCAGGTTTACGTGTCGGTTATGTGGTAAGTTCAGCAGATAATATTCGTCATATTGCCCAATACGTTGCAGGCGAAAAGTTAAATTATTGCGGTGTATGCGCAGCTTTAGCATCAATGGATGATGTGCAATTTCTAACTTATTCCAAGAAAGCAGTTGATGTGTCACGCACAATTATGGAAAAGACATTATCAGATCTTGGGTTACATTATCTTAAATCTGAAACTAACTTTCTGTTTCATAAAAGCCCTATTGATCTAAAAAAATATCGGGAACTTATGAAACAAAATTTTATTTTAATAGGACGAGATTTTGAGCCTGCTACAAATTGGTGTCGAATATCTTTAGGAACACCAAGTGAAATGCTATATGTTGCTAATGTAATGCGAAATTTAAGAAATCAATCTGTGATTTAATAACGTTAAACTATCAAAAATTAAAATGCTCACTAATTATGTTATAGTGAGCATTATAGTCATTTTTAGATATCGCTTATTCGTCTAGTCATCCAATAACGTTGTTTCCAATAACTTTGATTCATATTGGAATAAATAACGCCTTTCGATGATGAAGCATGTAAGAATTTTCCGTCTGCATAATAGATACCAACATGTAAGCCACTACCTCGACCACCTGTTTTAAAAAAGACCAAATCACCTGCTTTTGGTGTACTAACTTTATAACCTAATTTAGCTTGTTCAGCCGCACTTCTAGGTAATTTTTTGGCCAGTTTATTTTTAAAGAAATTCATGACTAATGCAGAGCAATCACTACCCGCTAAAGTTGTTCCACCATAACGATAAGGCGTGCCTTGCCATTTTTTGTAGTGAGATTCAATTTTAGCTAACATAGTACGATCAGATTTATTATTTTTTATCGCCACCTGACCTTGAGTACTACTACAACCGAATAACATAAAAAGAGAAAAGATCAAGGCGATGATAAAACACCGTTTTCTTCCATTAGGATAATTGATTAGCAACATCCTTGATTGTCGATTGTCTTTTTTCGTCATACCTTTTCGTTCCTTTATTTAAAGTCGACCATTTCGAATAACGTCTAGCCAATTTCAGACTTTTTGGTAATACGCCTTTTTCCCATTCTTTATTGTCTAAATTTGACAATTTAATCGGGCTAGTATTCGCATGGCTACGATTACACAAATTTTGTTTTAAAAGAATTAAGCGTAATGAAAGGAAACAAATTATAGCATCATCAACACTTAATTTACTGTATCCAGAAAGCTGATAACGCATTCTGGCCCCATAATGTCTAGCCGTTTGCATCAAACTACCCACGGCTCCACCAATTAGAGCAGCTGAACCAAATGTTAAACCACCTGTAGCTAAATCGATGCTTGCTCCTATGGTTGCACCAGATACAAAGCCTTTGGTTAAATGAACCCCCATCATTTTGAGCGCATCCACATTAAATAAGTCAGCTTTATAACGCCCCTTAAGTAAGGGTAAACCTTGTTCTGATTCGTAATTTGCATCAAATTGATAAAGCTTAAGTAAATCATCAATCGCTTTTTGCTCTCGCTTTCTAACTTTATTTTGCATATCGGCAATGGCCTGTTTATCATCAGACTTTGCCATTTGATAGTAAGCAGTAACATCAACCAGCGTTTCAGCTATAATCAAATTAGCACTTTGATTACGTGAAGATTGCATATCCGCTATTTTGTTTAGCCATTCATTTAAGATAGCTTTTGCTGGTTCTATTAATAAAGCGAGACTTTGATACAATCTTTCCTCACCATCCAAAGGTGGGAATATGGCGTCGAACCGTATCATAGCATGAATTCCGACACGAGAGAGTAACATTTTCCATTCCTTTTCATTTTGCTTTTCTTTCTCGGTAAAATTCAGCACAGCCAAAATAGGCTTATCACTGTTTGCTAAAATGGCTAATTCATCATGAAACTTAGGTAGAATGGGTTCTCTCACATCGATAACATAGATAGCTGCATCACTATTTAAAACTTGCCTAATGACTTTTGCTTCCTGATTGAAAAGGCTTTCTGCTTCAGGGCTTTGTAAAAAAATTGTTAATTTATCGATGCCATCAAGTTTAGTATCATGGGAAGTGAGTTGATTGATATAATCAAACAGTGCCAAGCTATCTTCTAAACCTGGAGTATCATAGAAAATAATAGACTTATGATGAGCAAGTCTTAAAGTAATTGACTCAACGTGTCTTGTTGTACCCGGTCTATCTGATACCTCACCAAAATGGCTATTTCTAATTAAAGTACGTAATAACGATGTTTTACCAACGTTTGCATGACCAACAACAGCCAGTTTTAATGTTGCCATCATTTTACTGTTCCTTTTTTAGCCATGACAACCCAGCAAACTTATAAGGTAAAGATTGCCAATTTGTTAATTGTTTACCTTGGTTAATAAACCAAATTCGACTTTGTTGCGATTTTTCAATTAGTTGATTCAATAAATTCAATACCCCCCTATCGGGTGCACGATCGGTATCAATTGCTATCAATAATTTTTGAGCAGGTTTTAATTGTAAATAATCTAAAATTTTTCGTCTTTGTTCACGGCTATTTAAAAAACCCAAAAAATAGACTGAATCTGGTGGAATCCAATCTTCAGAAATATCAATAGCAACTAAAAACTCGCCATTACTAGAATCAATAGCATTTTCAGTTAGATAAGAATGATGCCTTATTCCATATCTATCTTCATCAATAATTTCGATACTAATGGGTTGTAAATCGTTGGCTAAAATTTGATATTCGGGTGAGTCTAAATTTAATCTGATTTGTCGACTGTGTATTTTCCAATTGATGCCACAAATAACCATACATAAAATTCGAATAAACAGTCCATATACAATGAACACACCTAATAGCCACATCGCCCATGATGAACGAACTTCACTGTCACTCAACGCCTGTTCACTAAAACGAATCACATCATCTTTAGGAATCGAAAAACCAAACATTGAAGGGATGAAACCCAAATAATGGGTTAATTGAATAATCTCATTTGGACTAAGTAAAGTCGACTTCCATTCAAAACTATAGTGCTGAGTTGAAAACAAAATCAATAACACTAACAATGCAAAGCTTAATATAATTGTCCAATAAAGATTAAGCACAAATCCGACAAACCAACGAATATTGTTACCAAATAGTTGAACAAAAGCTGGAATGAGTTCTTGTATTGTCTTTTTCTGAGAAAGTTTTTTAGCTAACCATATCCAGCAATGTATTAATACACTTCCACCAAATTGAGAAAAGAAAAAAAATGAACAAATCCAAATTGATAGTGTGATAAAATGGACACCCAATAAACTAAAAAGTGCCCAATATAGATTAACAGGATTTTGGCTCAACGCTCCAAAGGCTAAAGAACCACCAATAAAAGCAGACAATATCAGTAATAAAACAAAAGAAATTTTTAACGTGTGCAGTAATAATTTCTGTGCTGAATAAAGCCCATTGAGTTTAGATAGAGCTAATGCGCGCAAAACAATACGTTGAGTTAATGATGTGTTTTGCTCCGCTCTGATTTGGCGATTTATATCTTGATCAGCAAAGCGTCCTGATTCATTTTCAATCAGGCGTATTGTTTCTGTTAGCCATAATGATTTTAACTCTTCTCGCATTATACTTATTCTTAATGTGAAATTAATGAAGCATAAAAGAAACGCGACCAAAGTCGCGCAGTTTCATAAGTTAAATAAATTATTGTGCTATTTCACCAATTTTACTTAATAAAGTTTGAATTCGTTGTTGCCAAACTTGTTGATCTTGTTTTAATTTTTCGTTTTCGTCTCGCAATGCTTTCATCTCATCTGAGCTGTCATTAATCAGTTGTTCCAACTCCTGATTACCTTGTTTTAACGTTGCAATCTCTTTTTGTAATGTATTGATAGTATTAACAGTATGTTGGATTTTATTTTCCAATTGATTCAATATTTCTAATGACATATTTTTCCTCAGACTTTATTTACTTGGTGTATAATGTTTACTATTATAACGAATTCATTCTAAAATCAACACCTTTTTAAAATTTAAGTTGGAGAAAATTATGCGTAAACCACTAGTGATGGGTAACTGGAAACTCAATGGAAGTATAGAAATGGCTAAAAACTTAGTTGCAGAACTAAGAAATGAGCTATCTACGGATGTCGAATGTGATGTTGCTATTGCACCACCAGTTGTATATTTAGATTTTGTTAAACACCAATTAGGTGGCTCAAATATTCTTTTAGGCGCTCAAGATGTGGGTATCAATCTTTCTGGTGCTTATACTGGTGAAGTATCAGTCAACATGTTAAAAGAAGTTGGTGTTACGCATATTATTATTGGCCATTCAGAACGTCGTACTTATCACAAAGAATCAGATGAATTTATTGCAAAGAAATTTGGTGTCATCAAGGATGCTGGTTTAGTACCTGTCCTTTGTATCGGTGAAACGGAAGCTGAAAATGAAGCAGGTCAAACTCAAACAGTTTGTGCTCGTCAAATCGATGCAGTAATTAATGCATTAGGGGTACAAGCGTTTAATGGTGCTGTGATTGCTTATGAACCAGTATGGGCAATTGGTACAGGTAAATCAGCAACTCCAGCACAAGCTCAAGCTGTTCATAAATTTATTCGTGACCATATTGCAAAACAAGATGCAAAAGTGGCTGAACAAGTTATTATTCAATACGGTGGTTCAGTTAATGACAAAAATGCTGCTGAGTTATTTACTCAACCAGACATTGATGGTGCATTAGTAGGTGGAGCATCTTTAAAAGCAGATGCGTTTGCTGTTATTGTTAAAGCAGCAGAAAAAGCCAAGAAATAATCGTGGTGTAATAGACGCCTAATATGGCGTCTATTAGGAATGCTTGAATAACTTTATTTATATTTTACTTTGTTAGATTTTGAGTTATATCGAGAAGGCCAGATTTTTTCAACTGGAACTTTTAAATAATCTGAAATTATATGTTCATATTTAGGGCAATGACGATAAAGTGCATTTCTTAGAGTATCAGCTTGTAACCCACTTGCACGAGATAGACCTCTTAAATTTCCACCTCTAATTTTAATTTCCCCTACTACTCTTGATGGAGTCCAGTCTTGATCTTGTTCGCTCATTATGAGATCCTCTATAAGTTTATTTTTGCTATCGTAAAGATTATCGGTATACAACACTAGCATGATGTAAAAACCTAGCAAAAGAATAACACATAAAAAAACGAATTAAAACAATAAAAATAAAAAATAACGCAAAATGGATTATAAAAATGAAAGAAAGCAACATAAAAACAATCGAAGAACACGAAAAAACACGAACACTGATTGAAACTGGCGTCATTGATTTTAAAAATCGTCTTACTTTGGTCTTAGAAGGTCTATCTGGCAATGCATTTGCGAAAAAAGTGGGTATGTCAGAAGCTGTAATTCGCGACTATTTATCGGGTAAAACCTACCCTTCGTTAAATCGATTGGCGATTATTGCTCAAAAATGTGATATACCAATTGAATGGCTGGCAACAGGTAAAGGTGAATGCCGACTAATACCAGAAACAGAACGTAAAGGTTTTATCTATATCCCCTTTCATTTATTAAATGATAATCAAACAGATACGGCTTTTATTGATATTGAATCAATTCCCTTTGATGTCACATTAATTAAGCATCAACAGTTTAATCATGACGATTTAAGAGTGGTATGTGCCAAAGGTGACAGTATGGAACCAACGATATCCAATCACGATATTTTGGTCATTAATACTGCCCATATCAAGCCTATTGACGGGTATCTTTATGCGGTACAATATGATGACCAAATCAGCATCAAACGTATACAAAATCAGGGTTCTAATATCGCTTTATTATGTGATAATTCCAAATATCCAACGATTATAGTAGACAAAAACCAACCTCAGGATTTTAAAATTATTGGTCATGTTGTTTATCTTTTAAAGAACCTTTATTAAGAAGGGTTACGGCTTATAACTATTGGTTAAGTCATTTTCAATAAACGATTCCGTTGCTAATAATCAACGGAATCGTTTAAAAACAGAATTTCTAACTCGTTTTTTTTCTTTAGTTTTAAATTATAATTTCAATTTAAAAAACGTAAAAATGTTTAAGTTTAACCCCATGTTCCAGTAAAAAGATTGAGCCCAATCAGAATTCTTATTGGCATAATTTTATGTATTTTTGCCTATTTATGATAAAATTGCCCATCATTTTTAATCAATTATCTAGTTATTATGCCTAATATTAATGCTTCCCCAAAAGTTGTTGTTGGAATGTCCGGTGGCGTTGACTCCTCTGTTTCTGCTTATTTACTTCAACAACAAGGTTACCATGTCGTTGGATTATTTATGAAAAATTGGGAGGAGGACGACTCTGATGAATATTGCTCTGCAGCTGCTGATTTAGCTGATGCTCAAGCGGTATGTGATAAATTAAACATTAAACTACACACAATTAATTTTGCTGCTGAATATTGGGATAACGTATTTGAACATTTTTTATCTGAATACAAAGCAGGCAGAACCCCTAACCCAGATATACTCTGTAATAAAGAGATAAAATTCAAAGCATTTTTAGAATATGCAGCTGAAGATCTTGGCGCTGATTATATCGCAACCGGTCATTATGTCCGTAAACGAGAAACAGGCAATAAAGTTGAACTATTACGGGGTATCGACACGAATAAAGATCAAAGTTATTTTTTATATACACTTAGTGAAAATCAAATTAAACAAAGTTTGTTTCCTGTCGGTGAACTAGAAAAACCACAAGTTCGTAAAATAGCTGAACAACTTGGTTTAGTGACAGCGACAAAAAAAGACTCTACCGGTATCTGCTTTATTGGTGAACGAAAGTTTAATGACTTTTTAGCACGCTATTTACCAGCTCAAGAAGGACTGATTAGAACAGTTGACGGACAAGTAATTGGAAAACATCAAGGATTAATGTACCACACTTTAGGTCAACGAAAAGGATTGGGTATAGGTGGGTTAAAACAAGCTGATGACACACCTTGGTATGTTGTTGATAAAGACATCAAAAATAATGAATTAATCGTGGCACAAGGACATGATCACCCAGCCCTATTCTCTATTGGTTTAATTGCACAACAATTACATTGGGTGGATAGAAATATTGTGACCGAACCTTTTGAATGCACTGTTAAAACACGCTACCGCCAACAAGATATTATTTGTCAGGTAAATCCATTAGCGGAAGATAAAATAGAAGTAATTTTTGAGCATCCTGTTGCAGCAGTAACGCCCGGACAATCTGCTGTCTTTTACAAAAACGAGGTTTGTCTCGGTGGCGGTATCATTGAGGAACGAATTATAGAAAGTAAGGAGCGGCTAAGTGAATAATAAGTACCATGATATAACTATAGCGCTTGCAGGTGTTGCGCAAAGTGCTATATTAGTTCCCCAATTAGCCAATACTGGAGGCTGCAATAATACACTTTATCAACTATCGATCAAAAGCATCTTTAACACATCCCCTCTCAGTACGGAGGATGTGTATGATGGTATTAAAAATATAGAAACGGGATTAACGGTATTAATTCAATTGCTTAATTCGGGTCAAAAAGAACAAGTAGATATTATGCGTTATCTTTTTGGTACATTAAGTATTACCAATAAACTATTAAAAAATAACGATGCTTTAAGTAAGATAGATCAACGGTTAAAACGTATTTCAGGTCTCTATCCTGATATGAATGATCAAACCATTGAGACCCATGAAGATGAATTATCATACTCATTAGCAGGAATTTATTCAGATATTGTCAGTCCAATATCAGCCAAAATTAAAGTAATGGGTAAAATTGAGTTTTTACAGAACTCATTGGTTCAAGCTAAAGTAAGAGCATCGTTACTTGGCTGTGTTCGTTCTGCTATTTTATGGTATCAAGTAGGAGGAAGTCGTTTACAACTCCTATTTAAACGAAAAAGCATCTGTAATGAAGCACAAGCCCTATTACAAGAAATAGCTAAAATCATTTAATTTTTCAAATCAATATTTAAAAATCGCAACGGAGTTATACCGATGGAATTATCTGCACTTACCGCCCTTTCGCCTATTGATGGTCGTTATGGAGATAAAACAATTGAATTACGTACAATTTTCAGTGAATATGGCTTGCTAAAATACCGTGTACAAGTCGAAGTACAATGGTTACAGAAGTTAGCCTCGCAAGTAGAAATTTCTGAAGTTCCCGCTCTAAGCCAATCTGCAACCAATCATCTTAATCAAATTGTTGAGCAATTTGACATAAATGATGCTGAACGTATTAAAGAAATCGAAAAAACGACTAATCATGATGTTAAAGCCGTAGAATATTTTTTGAAAGAGAAAGTGAGCAGTCATGAAGAATTGCATGCCATTAATGAATTCATCCACTTTGCCTGTACTTCAGAAGATATTAATAACTTGTCATACGCATTAATGTTAAAGGAAGCGAAAGAGTCAGTCTTAATACCTTATTGGAAAAAAATAATTGAGACAATAAGTGCACAAGCAAAAACCTATCGTGATTTGCCATTACTTTCCAGAACGCACGGACAACCAGCAACGCCTTCAACAATCGGAAAAGAGTTTGCTAATGTTGCGTACCGTTTACAACGTCAATTAAAACAACTTCAAACTGTTGAAATCTTGGGTAAAATAAATGGAGCGACAGGTAATTACAATGCTCACATTGTGGCTTACCCTCAAGTTGATTGGCATCAATTTAGTGAAGAATTTGTAAATTCTTTAGATTTAAAATGGAATCCTTATACAACTCAAATAGAACCGCATGATTATATCGCTGAATTTTTTGATTGTGTAGCAAGATTTAACACCATTATGATCGACTTTAATCGTGACATATGGGGTTACATCTCATTGAATCATTTTAAACAAAAAACCATTGCCGGTGAAATAGGTTCATCAACCATGCCTCATAAAGTCAATCCCATTGATTTCGAAAATTCTGAAGGTAATCTTGGCATTGCCAATGCAATTATGAGCCATTTAGGGAGTAAATTACCTATATCACGTTTTCAACGTGATTTAACCGATTCTACCGTTTTACGCAATCTTGGAGTAGGAATTGGCTATGCAATCATTGCCTACCAATCAACATTGAAAGGATTAAGTAAACTTGAAGTTAATCAAGAGTACCTGCTTGATGAACTCAATCGTAACTGGGAAGTATTAGCCGAACCAATTCAAACTGTAATGCGACGTTATGGTATTGAAAAACCATACGAGAAACTAAAAGAATTGACTCGAGGAAAACGTGTCGATGCTGAAGGAATGAAGCAGTTTATTGATTCATTAGATTTACCTGAAAATGAAAAATCACGACTAAAACAATTAACACCAGCCAACTACATTGGGTATGCATCAGCGTTTGTTGATAAACTTTAATTGTCATTTGTGGTTGATAGTCTGAAACATTATTGATTCATGTTTCAGATTATCTTTAGTCACAATGCATTAAAAAATTAGGTAAATTTGTGATTTAATAATAGATATATATTAATTGTCTCCATTAAGACATCAATATTAAAACAACATTCAAAGTATTTAATAGGAACATCCATTGAAAATCCGCATTGCAACAAGGAAAAGCCCTTTAGCTCTATGGCAAGCTAATTATGTTAAACAACAGCTATTAGCTATTCACCAAAATTTGACAGTTGAGCTCATCCCGATGGTGACAAAAGGTGATATATTACTTGATAGCCCATTATCTAAAATTGGAGGTAAAGGCTTATTTGTTAAGCAGCTCGAACAAGCTATTTTAAATAATGAAGCAGATATTGCGGTTCACTCTATAAAAGATATTCCTGTACATTTTCCTGATGGATTAAAACTTGCCACTATATGCAAACGTGATGATGTCCGAGATGCATTTATATCAAATCAATACGATAATTTAGAGCAGTTACCACATGGCGCAATAGTGGGAACTTCTAGTTTACGGCGTCAATGTCAATTACGTGCTCGTTATCCACACTTACATATCAAAGATTTAAGGGGAAACGTTGGCACTCGTTTAACAAAATTGGACAATCATGAATATGATGCGATTATTCTTGCATCAGTAGGCTTAAAACGTTTGGCATTGCAAGATCGAATCAAACAATATATTGATACAGACTTAATTTTACCTGCTGTCGGTCAAGGTGCCATTGGCATTGAAACGCGAGCTGATGATAAATCCATTTTAACCTTACTTGCACCACTTGATGACAAAAAAAGTCGCATTTGCATACAAGCCGAAAGAGCGATGAATCAACGTTTGCAAGGTGGTTGTCAAGTTCCCATTGCATGCTACAGCCAAATTCAAGACGATGCATTATTTTTACAAGGTCTTGTTGGACAAACTGACGGTTCTCAAATTATTAAAGCGAACTTATCAGGCACGCCTAATCAACCAGAGCAATTGGGTTATGAATTAGCAGACTTGCTCTTAGAAAATGGGGCAAAAGCAATATTACAGGAATTAAATAGCGAATGATTTATGTAACCAGACCTTCCCCCGAAGGCGAAGTGTTAACGCAATTATTAAATCAAGCTAATTTGCCTGCTATACATTTGCCGCTATTCGATATGTTAGCAGGTAAAGATCTATTTAATTTACAAATTCAACTAAATCGCTTAATGCCGAATGATATAGTCATTGTGGTATCACCACAGGTCATCAATGTCATTAAAAATTATATTCCAAACCTGATATTTCCGAATAATCTACGTTATTTCGCTATTGGCAAAAAATCGGCTGAATTATTGAGTCAATTAACGCAAACACGAGTAGATTATCCCCGACAAGAAGATAGTGAAGGATTACTTGAGTTACTTGCCTCAAAATCAGTAAATAATTACACTGTACTCATATTAAAAGGAAATGTTGGAAGACAATTAATAGCCGAAACACTAAGCACTAAACAAGCCCAAATAAAATTAATCGAATGTTATTCTCGTAATGTCATACCCTACCAGCAGGATATCCTTTATAATGATATTGAAAAACAAATATTGATCGTTACCAGTATTGCTCATTTACACCAACTTGAGATATATTGCAAAATTAACCATAAAAAAAATGCAATTTTAGTGGTCACCAGCCAACGAATTTTTGAGGAGGCAAAACAACAAAATTGGCAAAAAATTGTTTTGGTAACCGGAGCTAATAATCAAATTTTATTTAAAACGTTAATCACTCTATGTCATAATGATAAGATTAATTTAAACAATACTGAATGAGGTAACTTATGTCGCTTCGATATTATAGTGCTAATGCCACACTTTCAACGATTAGCACAACTTCATTTAGCCAAACATCCACAATTGATTCAATAAAACAAGCGAAACAGACTATGAAACAA
The DNA here is from genome assembly GCF_050589305.1 of Gilliamella sp. G0441. NCBI lineage: Bacteria > Pseudomonadati > Pseudomonadota > Gammaproteobacteria > Orbales > Orbaceae > Gilliamella > Gilliamella sp. G0441. Next base: position 140,274 of record NZ_JBNRJF010000005.1, read on the forward strand.
GATAAAAAAAATCTTAAAAACAGCGAATCTAGTCCTAAAGTAGAAAAAAAAGAGCCTTCTTCGTCAAATACTGATTATATTAAAAAAGTACCTATATCAAAATTATCTTTGCTCGCCATTGCCTTAACCCTTGGTCTTGGTGGTTTTATTTTTTATCACGGTCATGAGCAAATTGAAAAACAAAAAAACGTCATAGATAGTTTGAAAACTGAGATAGCCAATTTAAAACAGACAACTAAAAAAAGCATCATTGATGATGTAGAAAATAATATTAACCAATCGGTTAACCTACAAAAACAACAATTTTCCTCACTTGAACAACGTGTTAACGATCAATTGTCTGAGCAACAGCAACAACAACAGCAATTAGTTAATCAGATTAATGATACGATTAAAATAAACCAACAGAACTTTCATAATTTCAATGAACGCTTATCTGCCATGTCGACAATGGATTCTAATGTTTGGTTGATTTCGCAAGCAAACTACTTTGTAAATCTAGCTGCGAGAAAAATATGGAATGATCAAGATTACACTACCGCTCGTATACTTTTGAAAAATGCGGATGAAAGTTTAGCTCAAACCAATGACCCTAGTTTAACACTAGCTAGACAAGCCATTAATAAAGACATTAACTCATTATCTCAAGTCAGTTTTATCGATTCTGATGGAATTATTATAAAGCTCATTAATTTATCCGATTCTCTAACTCAATTACCTTTATTAGGTCATTATAAAGAGATCGATATGGGTCTATCACAAGATGCTAATAGTCATAATTCTAATTTGTCAGGTAATTCATCGGCAGAAGCAGCCGTTCATTCTGATGATGGGCTAAATGAAAAAGATAGCGAGAGCAACCGTAATGATAATCAAGTTACACCTTCATTATCAGACTGGTCGGATAATTTAATGTCAAATGCTAATTCATTTGTGAAAAAATTTATTTCTATTGAAAAATTGGACAATAGTGATAACACTTTTTCAACTTGTATAACTCAAGCGGGTAAAGATGAAAAACAGATTGCTAAATGTCATATATTAAAAACACCATTGAGTTTAGAGCAATCATTTTATTTACGGGAAAATATTCGTTTTCGTCTATTAATCGCTGCACAAGCCGTACCGAGACATCAAGACCAGATTTATCAACGTTCTTTAAATGATGTCGCCCTTTGGGTTAATGCTTATTTTGATAGCAATGCCCCAAGTGTTAAAGCATTTTTAAATGATATCGATAAATTACAAAAACAATCTATCAGCAATCAAAATGTACCCGAAACTCTTGCGAGTATAGGCGAATTGAATAAATTAATGCAAACACGCGTTCGTTCAATGTTGGCAAAATAGGAGAATAATAATGATTAAAGTATTGGTTATTTTCTTAGTGCTAATTGCCGGTTTCTTTTTAGGTCCATTGATACAGTCAAATCAAGGCTCAGCTGTGTTTGTCGTTGCCAATTATAAAATTAGCATGTCATTTAATTCCTTCGTAATTTTATTATTGTTGGCACTATTCATTATTTATTTATTTGATCGTTTATTCAAAAAAATCCTTAATTCTAAGCGTTTTTTTGGAAATTGGTTTAAATTAAATTCATCTCAAAAAGCGAACAAATTAATTGAACAAGCACAATTCATGCTACTTGAAGGTAATTACCAACAAGCAGCGAAGCTTTTCATGAAAAGTGCTAAAGCAGCCTCAAATACGACGTTATCATATTTATTAGCGGCACAAGCGCATATTGACAATGATCAACTTATTGAAGCAAATCAAATGCTCGAAAAAGCGGCTAAAACTTGCCAAGATAACGAAAAATTTGTGTTTCAACTTGTTCAAGTTAGGTTACAAATCAAAAATCGTGAATATACTTCAGCACAAACAACTATTGAACGTTTGTTAAATGAAAATCCCCGTAATGCAGAAGTATTGCGACTAGCCGACCAGCTCTATTACGAAATGGGTAATTATCAAGCTGTTATCGATCTATTACCGACGATGTATAAGATCAAAACCTATAGTGATTCACAATTAGATCAGTTCAAACAATCTGCTTATATAGCTCGGATTAAGCAATTATCTGTCGATAAAGATCCGCTTGCATTAATTAAATGGTGGAAAGAACAGCCCAAAGCAATACTTAATAATCTTTCATACCAGAAAGCTATGGCAAACTACCTTCAACAACTCGGTCAAACTACCGAAGCTGAAAAATTATTAGCGTCAGTAACAAAAATTGAAAATCAAGAAAGAACTTAAAAAACAGGGTTAAACCCTGTTTTTTAATTTTTATATTGACCAAAAATATCTGATTAATGCCATACAACACATACCGGCAACAACAATACACATTAAATTTTTTGTTATAATAGCCACAATCACTGTGGGTATGGAAGCTAAACAATACTCAATTTTGAATTCTGGAAACTCACCTTGTTTTGCAATAAATAAATTTTGTACAAACAGTGCTGTTAATATACAAAGTGGAACATAAGATAAAAATCGAACGACGATATTCGGTAACTGCAATTTTCTTACTAATATAAAAGGAATAATTCGCGGAAACCAAGTCACTATTCCGCATCCTAAAATAATCAATAAACTATAAATTGTCATGCATCACGCTCCATAGCAACGCCCATAAAACAACCCGCAAAAGTGCTGATCAGAATAGCCATTTCAGGCGAAAAAAAACGCATCAAAAAAACTAACATTATAGTAACGGTCAGCATAACGATAAGTCTGTTTTTTATGGTTTTGGTCTTATCACCAATTAATTGCAAATAAAGTAACCCAATAAACATAGCCACTAAAGCATAATCTAATCCAAAAATAGCCGGATCAGGTAACCACTCACCGATTAAAGCGCCCACTAAACATGATAATATCCAAGCGACATAAGCAGTCAAATTAAGACCATGCATCCATGATGCATTAACAGGTACTTTATTGGCTACCGCATTCATCGTTACTGCAAAGCTTTCATCCGTAAGTAAACTTCCTATAGCAATATTGTCTAGTAAAGAGAATCGTCGAAAAGAAGGCGCCGTTGCCATACTCATCAAAAAATGGCGGGAATTAACAAGAAAGACAGTAAAAATGATGGCAGTAATGGGGGTCGCCACTAACATTAAACCAGCAATAATAAATTGTGCCGCACCTGCATAAACAATAACGGCAAGTAAAGTGACTTCTAAAACGGATAAATTTGCTGCTTTACCCACAACACCTGCCGCAATTCCAATACCAATGTAACCTAACAGCGTGGGAATACAAGCATAAACACCATCTTTAAATGTTAATGACATAAAATACCCTTAAAACGAAAAAAAGATTATCATAATAGCTTAAGTTATTGTGTCAAATAAAAAATAATAAAGCTATCCAATTGGTTAAATCAAATTAATTTTAATTTGTGGGCTAATTAATTTCACAAAAGTAAATAAAAGATCATCAATTAACTTTTCATTAAGATAAATGTGATACCTTCACACATATGGTGCATAAATTTGATATAATAATTCTAATGACTTTTAACACAATCAAATAAGATTTATATGAAAAGTGATAAAGTAAATATGTTTATTGGAACACTGTTTATTATTTCTGCGCCAAGTGGTGCGGGTAAATCAAGCTTAATTCGAGCCTATTTAGCCCAAAAAAATCATCATCCAGCAAAAGTTTCGATTTCTCACACTACTCGATCTCCAAGACCAGGAGAGCAACATGGTGAAGATTATTATTTTGTTGATCATAATCATTTTGAGTCATTAATCAGTGACCAAGCTTTTGTAGAATACGCTCACGTTTTTGACCATTATTATGGTACCTCAAAAGCAGAGATTGAACAGAGCCTATTACAAGGAGTTAACGTATTTTTAGATATTGATTGGCAAGGTGCTCAACAAGTCAGAGATAAAATGCCACAATCAAAAAGTATTTTCATTCTTCCCCCTTCATTAACTGAACTTGAAAATCGTTTAATTAAACGGGGACAAGACAATGAAGAAGTTATTGGCAAAAGAATGGCAAAAGCACAAGCTGAAATCTCGCATTATAATGAATATGATTATGTGATTATCAATGATGATTTTGATACATCATTAAATGCATTAACTTCAATCATAACCTCAGCAAGTTTAGAGCGTAGAAAGCAAGAAGTGATTCATCATACGTTATTTGATAATCTTCTAAAGAAGAATAACAAATAGTTAAATTTTTCAGAAGTAAAGCGTCGTAATTAATACCAAACTGACAAATGCAATAATACATCGCCAATATAGTTGGCGATGTTCATCAATAAAAAAGTTAATTACCTAAAGCTTTATCAGCCTGATCATTTTGAATAAGCTCTAATTTGTATCCATCGGGATCTTCAACGAAAGCAATAATCGTTGTTCCACCTTTCACAGGGCCTGCTTCACGTGTAACCTTACCACCAGCTTGTCTCACTTCGTCACACATTTTTGCGACATCATCAACACCTATAGCAATATGACCAAATGCATTGCCGTGATCATAAGTTGTTGTTCCCCAGTTGTAAGTTAATTCGATAACAGAACTAACAGACTCATCACCATAACCAACAAAAGCCAGGGAATATTGATATTCTGTATTTTCACTCGTTCTTAAAACCTTCATTCCCATAACACGAGTATAAAAATCGATTGAACGTTGTAAGTCACCTACTCGAATCATTGTATGTAAAATACGCATTGCTTCTGTTTTCCTTTTTTTAACAAATGAATCTTGATAGAGTTTATAAGTTAGCATCACATGCAATATATTTAGTAACTTTAAGAATTAATTCGGAATAATTTATTGATGTTTAAAGCGTATATGTTTTTAATACTGCATATTTTTAAAAACAAAATAGGGCTTAGCTAAAACTTTGTTTTCAGCCAAACCCTATTTAAACTAACTTAATGTAATAATTGAATTATATTAATTACTATTTGCAACTTTAGTGTAACGAGGTGCTGCACTAATTCTATTTCCGTTAGTAACTAATTTAACATGTTGACCAGTAAAAAATTCTTTTGCTGAACCTTTTTGCACGATAACGATATTACCGCCTTTTTCTTGCTGGATTTCAAGTTCAACTGCATCAGCTTGATTAGCTTTATTTTCAATAGCGCTACCTAAAATTGCGCCACCAATAGCACCTGTTGCAGCAGCTAGTACTCGACCCGATCCGTCACCGATGGTATTACCTAAAACGCCACCAAGAACAGCACCACCTATTGAACCCACTATGTTTTCATTTTTACCATTTGATGTATTCGCTTGGATTTTTACTGCTCTTACAGATAAAACTGTACCATAACTCACTTTTTGAACTTGTTTTGCTTGATCCGTAGTATATACATCACCAGAATAAATATCACTATTACTACAGCCTGAAAGAAGCGCAATTAAAATAGATGCAGTGATGATTTTTTTCATATTAAATTCCCCATATATATTTTTTGAAGATTAACTTCTATTTGTAATATATACTAGCATAATATTCTTTTACAATAACAACAACATTTTTTTCAATATTTTATCAATAGATAATATAATTTACGAGAAAGTTAGAGTATACTCAGTCCAATAGTTTATTGGACATACAATTATTATATGAAACGGTTATTTTTTCAAAATGCATTATCAGATATGATATTAGCTTGTCTTGATACAAATCAGTAACCTAAAATTTAGATATGAGACAATCATTCAATTAATCGTTTTTGCTAAGGCATAATTGTTTTGATAAGAGCACAACTAAATCATTCATTACTTAACATTATTACTTTATAAAGTGTTGGGTAAATAATCTATATGGGCATGAATAACATAATGAAAACTATCGAAATTGACGAACAGTTATACAAATTTATTGCAGGGCAAACCAAACATATAGGTGAAGATGCCTCAAGTATTCTTAGACGCTTGTTAAAACTGAATACAAGTTCATCTAATTCAACTTCAAAAGTTGATGTTGAAAGTCATAATTCAATATTTAGTGATCTATTCACTAGTGATAGTTTCACCAGCGAAAAATCAATTATTAGTCGTTTTTTGCTACTATTAGCAGCACTTTACAATTACAACCCTGCACTTTTCGCCATTGCGGCAACTTCGCTACATGGTAGCAAAAGACAATATTTAGCCAAAGATAAAAAATCATTAGAAACTTCCGGCAAGAATACAAAACCTCGTGAGATTATTGGTACACCTTATTGGGTGATTAGTAATACCAACACGGCAAGAAAAATTTATATTATCGAATCTATTATGAGTGATATGGGCATATCAGAAGCAACGATAAATCAAGTTAAAAATGTTTTTTCGTCTTCAACAAATTAAAAATCAATAGTTACACGTTAATTAGAAATGTTGTGCTGTAACTGTTAGCAAATGATTTAAAGTAATTATGAAAGAGGAGTAAAGAATGGCAACCCCTAGCAGAGCAGGATTATTAGCTAAACCATCTGATCTAATCAATGTGGAAACTTTACAAAATAATTATTACCAAATTAAACCTGATACAGACAATGCTAGTCAATTAGTCATTTTTGGGACATCTGGACATCGAGGAAGTTCAAACAAAGGCACGTTCAATGAAGCCCATATACTCGCAATCGCTCAAGCCATTGCCGAATACCGTAAAGCAAATCACATAACGGGGCCTTGTTTTATCGGTCAAGATACCCACGCTTTATCTGAATTAGCGCTTAAATCAGTACTTGAAGTGTTCGTTGCTAACGAACAAACAGTTGTTATAGCGCATGATTGGGGGTATACCCCTACTCCGGTTATTTCACATGCAATTCTAACGTATAACCAAGATAAAAAATCACAACTTGCTGATGGTATCGTGATTACCCCTTCCCATAATCCCCCTGAAGATGGTGGAATTAAATATAATCCAACAAATGGTGGGCCTGCGGATACTGATATTACCAAACAAATTGAAAATCGGGCAAATGAATTACTTAAACATCAATTAGACGGTGTGAAAAGAGTGACATTGGAAAAAGCCATCCATTCCGATTTTATTCATACTAAAGAATACGAAACTGATTATATTAACGATCTGGAAAATATTCTTGATCTTGCACTGATTAAATCTTCTTCACTTAAAATTGGTGTTGATCCATTAGGCGGAGCCGGTATTTCTTATTGGCCTCGAATTGCTGAAAAGTATGGTCTTAATCTTGATATTGTAAATAACAAAATTGATCCTACCTTTAGTTTTATGCATTTAGATCACGATGAAGTGATTAGAATGGATTGTTCTAGTCGCTGGGCAATGGATGGGTTGTTAAATTTAAAAGACAAATTTGATTTAGCCTTTGGTAATGACACCGATTTTGATCGTCATGGTATTGTCACACCAAAAGGATTAATGAATCCAAATGCTTATCTTTCAGCTTGTGTAAATTATTTATTTCAGCACCGTCCAGAGTGGCATAAAGATGTTGCCATTGGCAAAACACTGGTGACAAGTTCAATGATAGATCGCGTTGCGAACAGCCTAAACCGAAAATTTTTAGAATACCCTGTCGGTTTTAAATGGTATGCCCAAGGACTTTATCATGGTCAATTAGGTTTTGCTGGTGAAGAAAGTGCAGGTGCATCATTTTTACGAACAAATGGTAAAGTTTGGTCAACCGATAAAGATGGCATTATTTTATGTTTATTGGCAGCGGAAATGACCGCCAAAATAGGCAAAAACCCACAAGAACAATATCAACAACTTGAAGATAAATTTGGCGTTTCTTATTATGGCAGAATTCAGGCGCCAGCATCATTTGCTGAGAAACAAAAACTAGCCAAACTTGATGCAAGCCAATTGACTACTGATCAGCTTGCAGGTGAAAAAATTACTCAATGTTTAACCACGGCACCCGCTAATCATGCTCCTATTGGTGGATTGAAAGTTATCACTGAAAATGGCTGGTTTGCAGCCCGGCCTTCTGGCACTGAAGATGCTTATAAAATTTATGCGGAAAGTTTTATCAGCAATCAACATTTAGCCTTACTTCAAGAGGAAGCACAACAAATTGTTGCTAATGCCATTAAGTAATTGAAACAAAAAAGCCGACGTTATGTCGGCTTTTAATTGTGATAAAATCAAATAAAATTTTATTATTTTATTTTTCGGGGTTGCGCCACATTACCTGCATTTTTATCATATCGATATTGATTTTTATTGAATAGTAGCGCCCATACAAGACATAGTATGATAGAACTCACCATGATGGTTACCATAGTCAACAAAATTTTCTTCATATCAACATATTGAAATATATCAATATTCCATATTAATAATATTAAACCTACAGAAAAGGTAAAAATAATAGCAATAAAAAGACCAGCTAAAAATGTTTTCATTCTGTTATTCCTTAATTAAAGCTTATCAACATATTCTTTTTTCTTCGCATCATACTCAACTTGAGTAATAGCTCCGATATCTAACAGTTGTTTTAATTTTGTTAACTTGGTGTAGGTATCTTCTGTGTCAACTGTCTGAGTATCAAACATATTTTGTTTATGCACTGTATCGGCTACATGTTGAGTGTAGATTTTGGATAATTCAGCGCCTGCAACAAATTGCGCACCTAAACCTGCTATACCACCTTCATTTTTAGCTGCATCACGCATAGCTTGTAATTTTTCCATTTCAGCATAACTTAAATTTGCTTTGCTTGCTGCTGTTGCATCTGCTGAAATATTAGCTATTTTCGCAATTCTACTATCTGTTTCATCATCGAATTGAGATCCCAAAATACGAAAATCCGACAAAGTTAAGCCTAATTTAACAAATTCATTAATTAACTCTTGTTTAACATTTTCAGATAGTTCGATTAATTTTGAATCTATTTGTAAATAACCGTACTGCATCTGGGCAAGTTTACTGGTTATTTCTTGAATAATACGATTTGAAATTAATTCTTTCGCTTCTTGAATGGTATATTGATTTCGTTGACCAATAATTTGTTGATAGAATTGTGCAATATTACTGATTGAAAAAGAATAATTACCATTCATTTTTAGTTGAATTGGAAACTGATATTCAGGTTCTAAATATTTGATGGGTGATGCTGTACCCCACCCTTGATTAACGATATCGTTTTTTCTGAAAAAGTAGATATAAAGCTTGTGCTCACTTTTAAAAGATTGTCTTATTTTTAACATCGTTGTAATAAATGGGTGGTTATCAGTTTTTAAGTTATAAATACCAGCATCTTCGATGACATCGGCTATTTTACCTTCATATACCAATACTGCACCTTGCCCAGGGGCAACAATAAGCTTACTGGCATTGATAATTTGGTTATTATTGGTAGCCGGGAATTGATACCATAATATATTGGGTGAATTGTCATTCCATTCAATGACAGAAGCTAATTGTTTTCTAAAAATATTTAACATAATGATATTATTCCTTATTACTCTAAAGTTTTTATATCTGAAATTGAATTTTGTTTACCATCAGAATCTAATAGAATAAATTTATTTTCTGTCCTCAAAATAATACGATTATCCAAAATTTTTGCACCAAGTTTATAGTATTCCAAAGGAAAATTATAACTCCAACGAATATCTCCTGTTTTTGCATCCAACAATTGAATAATATACTTATCTTTGTTGACAGGTGAGGTAGAGAAACCAATTAATACTGAATCAGCATTATAATCGAGTATTCGTGGGAAGAAATAAACACGATCTGGGGTAAAATCTAGATATTTTAACGTCCTGGATGCTTTCTTTCGCCATGGTTCCAATAGAATTTTTTCATAAGGCGTATTATTGTCTATAACAACAATAGCCTGATTTTGTTTGGTATAGTAAACATTTGTCCATTTAAACCCTACATCTTCTCGTGGATAACCAGGTAAGAACTGATATTCATATCTTATTAATCTCGGAATTTCATCTGGATAATCATTACTTTTTGTACTAAAACTAAAACCAGTGCGTACAGAAAAATTGGACGGCAATGGTGTTTGCCCACTTCTTGCTTTGTAATATTCACTATCATTGTAAATTTTATCAATCTTTGGGTAATAATAGAAATGTTTACCTTTATTGGTGTACACATATAAACCACTACCGTAATCTTCGCTGACAAATTTGATTTCTGCTAATCCTGAAGAAAACTCAGCTTGTTTTGAAAACAATTCCTTATTAACAGATTCAAACGTATTATTGTATTTATTTAATTGATATAATTTTTGATTATCAATAAGCAGCATAAAGTCATCGTCTTCCCATTTTACTAATTCATAAGGATGAGGTCTTGAAAAAGGGTCTTTTTTATCAGTTGGCAACTCAAACTGACCAACAATCTTATTTGCTTCGATATCGTAAATTCTTATAAAATGTTGATATTGGCTGCGTGATGCTCTTTTAGATAAGCTTAATTCAGTTTTGAAAATCAAATAAGGTTTTCCTTTAAATACGTACATATCGATAATATTATTAGACCATTCTTTGGTTATCGCCTCTTGGGTTGGTTTTGGACGATTGTTATTGGTTGAACTATAGCTACTGTGTCCAACAACACTACCTTTGCTATTAGAATTATTTCCATCTATGAATGATTCAATCATGACGAGTAAAAACACGACACAGGAAAAAGCAATCACTCCCCAGATTATGGTTTTATTAGGTTGCACCATATTTGGTTGTTGGGATTGTTGAGATTGTTGATGATGAAAAATATGAATATCTTTTTTATCGACAAAATAAACAGCTCCACACCCTTCACATTTATATTTTTCATTACCTAATGAGATATGCTTGATACTTCCACATTGTGGACATTTGATGGTTAATATATTTGAAGTCATTTTACTTTAGTTATATTCGTTAATTTCATGTTATATAAGTGAAAACATTATAAATATTTAAAATTAATAATAACATCTAAATTGTCATTTAGAGGCTGAATAAATTGTAAATCAAGATTAACTTAATTTACTTAATTAGTGTGTTTTATGAAATTGCTTTACTGTCTATGTGAGAAAAATTGGATAGATGTCATCACTCCCCAATAAATTGATCTGTTTTTATTGAGGATGTGATTTAGTTTTTAGATTCGTGTTGGCTTTTTAGCTGTAGCTTGTCTTGATGATTTTGACAAGTTGTTGAGTTTAGTTCTTTTGGGTCTGAAACTACGTTTATCTGTTTTGGCATCAATGAATGATTTGGATTCTTTTGCTAATCCGACAATATCACGTAGATAATTAACCGAGTCAAGACTTAACTCCATCCAAGTTCCTCGTGATAAACCTTTAGGTAAGGTTATATTACCATAACGAATACGCAGCAAACGGCTTACTTGTACATCAATTGCTTCCCACATTCTACGCACTTCACGGTTACGCCCTTCAGTTATGACGACATTAAACCACTGATTTAAACCATCGCCACCTTGCGCTTTAACAGATTTAAAAGAAGCTGGACCATCTTCAAGTTGTACTCCTTTTCGTAATTGATTAACTTGCTGATCAGTCACATTTCCAAAAACACGTACCGCATATTCACGTTCTATTTCATGACGAGGATGCATTAATCGATTAGCCAATTCACCATCTGTGGTAAAAAGAAGTAAACCAGAAGTATTAATATCCAATCGACCAATATTGATCCAGCGAGCATTTTTTAAACGCGGTAAACGAGCAAAAACTGTTGCTCGTCCTTGTGGATCGTTACGGGAACAGATTTCCCCCTCGGGTTTGTAATAAGCTAACACACGACAAACCGTTTTTTCTTTACTTCTTAGCTGAACCAAGTGTCCATTAATTCGAATTTTAGGGTTAGCATTCACATCAACCCTATCACCTAATGTTGCAATTTTACCGTCAACGCTAATTTTGCCTGCGGCAATCATTGCCTCAATTTCACGACGTGAACCATTACCTAAATTAGCTAACACTTTTTGCAACTTTTCAGTATTGTCATTTACTTTTTTCATATTTTCCTCGCTACCTTCACAGGTATCAGATTAAACATTTGTATATTCGTTAAAAAACGACGACTTTTCGTGCTATTACACACGTATCATAATTGAAGTTCTCATTGTCAATGGTAATTAAACGTGAAACTTACATTAAGATTGATTACCAAGCTAAAGCATTCATTGACCGAGTCATTTCAATCATCAATAAAATTGCATACTGAAGGATTCAATCATTATATTTAACAATATGAACTCATGAATCATTTTCAACATGTTTGATCATTATTCAAAAGGCTTAATATCCCCACTACCTCTACGAATAACATCAGGGTAATCATTTGTTAAATCAATAACGGTTGTTGGTTGCTGACCGATATAACCACCATGAACAACCGCATCAAGTTGGTGTCCAATTTTATCCTCAATTTCATCAGGATCAGATTGTGCTTCATCTTCATTTGGCAAAATTAACGTTGTGGTCATTAATGGCTGACCTAATAAATCAAGTAAAGCTAAATCAATTTTATTATCCGGAATACGTAATCCTATGGTTTTCCGTTTTTCATTCATCAAGCGACGAGGCACTTCTTTACTTGCAGGTAAAATAAAAACGTATTTACCAGGAGTGTTATTTTTGAGCAGACGAAATGTGATGTTATCGACCATTGCATAAGAGGATAACTCCGATAAATCTCGACACATCAACGTAAAATTGTGATATTTATCAAGCTGACGTATTTTACAAATACGATCAACACCATTTTTATTATCAAGTAAGCAACCAAGTGAATAACCAGAATCAGTAGGAAAGGCGATAACCCCACCATCATTCAGGATTTTTACGATTTGCTCTAATAATCGATTTTGAGGATTGTCAGGATGTATATAAAAAGTTTGGCTCATAATGATCTTCTATATTAATATTAATTTTAAAACACTTTTTACAATGTCAGTTTTACTATCAGACAAGATTGATAGCATGTTAACTTAAAGCAATTTTAGTCCATATTAATCTAGTATCCAATTATGCCAAATTGGCGTTACACTAGTTGGCAAAGGGGTCGTTTTACCTAAATCTAAATAGTTAACCAAATCATGAAAATCAGAACCTTGCGAGGCAAGCAGTTCAAATTCGTTGGCTAATTTAGCTAATCGCTGTAAGTCATCTTGTGTTTGTCGGCTTTGCGAAACTTCAATGGCATCACCGCCCCAAGTCTTGAAATCATTTATTAATAATTTCAATTTAGTACCAGTTAAATCATATCGAGTCGGATGTGCTAATACCGCAAGTCCACCTGCTGCATGAATAGCTGTTATCGCTTCTTCAATACTACACCATTTTGCGGGCACATAAGCATATCCACTTTTTCCAAGATATTTTTTAAATGCCGTTTTCACATCTTTGACTAAACCTTGATCAACGAGAAATCGGGCAAAGTGTGCACGAGAAACAATATCCCCTTTAGCAAACACCTTTGCTTGTTCATAAGCGTTATCAATATGTAACTTGACCAATTTATGGCTGATTGCCATTGCACGATCTATCCGCCCTTGTTCTTGTGCAACAAGTAAGTCCAACAATTGTTGATTTTCAATATCAATGTTTAAGCCAACAATATGAATTTCATTATTTTTCCAAACAGTCGATATTTCAACACCATTAATCAGCCTAATCGGCAGACTTTCATCCTTGATCAACTTTTGTGCCTCTGGTAATCCTTTTACGGTATCATGATCCGTTATCGCTAATATGTCAATTTGGTTATCGATAGCACGTTTAACCAGCTCGCTGGGTGATAGGACACCATCAGAGGCAATAGTATGAGAATGCAAATCTACGATCACTTTTTTCTCGAAAATTATTTTTAAACGTGTAATATACCACACAATTTGCGTGACCACTAAAAGGTATATTATGAAAGATCAAATTCTACTTGCCCAACAAGATACTCAATCAATTATTGATGAACTTTTAGAAGATGGTAGTGATCCCCATGCGATGTATTTAATTGAACATCATATTTCATCAGAAAACTTTGATAAACTTGAAAAAGTTGCAGTTGAAGCCTATAAATTAGGTTATGAAGCAACAGATCCCGATGAAGATGTTGATGATTTTGGCAATGTTATTATTGGTTTTGATATCATCGCTGAAAGCCCTCTCAGTGCTGATTTAATCAATGCACAGATTGCCCAAATTATGACGTTGGCGCATCAATTTAAGGTGAATTATGACGGTTGGGGTACTTATTTTGAAGATGGGAGTGATGATATTTTAGACGAAAGTGTCTTTGACAATGAAACTCTACATTAAATTCTAAACATTCTAAATCAATCCATTTCCATTTTTATCCAAGAATACTTGGATAAAAATGGTAAATTAGTTAGTTATTCGTTTACTTGTTCAACACGACTCACTCTTTTCAAATCAGCTGATAAACTACGTACCAATACCGTATCATCGTTTTTAATGGTGACAGGATCGGTATATCGATGCCAATTTTTACCATTATCAATTGAGTATTCAATGATTAAGCCAGGGAAGACAATATTAGCCATAAGTTGATTATTTTCAATTTTAGCACCTGGAATTGGTAAACGATAATCAATTCCCGTTAAATCTAATTTTGCTAATTCTCGTTGACCAACTAAGTTAGCAAAACGCACCCAATCTTGACGCAATTTTTGTTGATCCACATAGTGTGTTTTACCTTGTATGAATTCACGATCTTTTTGATAGTCGATCTCCCAATCTGCCTGATGCCAAGCCCGTTCTGCAATGGCTAATAAGCGAGGAAAAGTCATATATTCCATCTTATCATCTGTTCGAATGTCCTCAGTCCAAATTTGAGCAGACAATCCATAAGCTCCGGGCCAATTTAACGTACCTTTCGCCGTAAACGGATTGCCATCACGATCTAAAGATGTTTCCGCATTTTGAGGTAAATTATTCGGTGCAAAACTAAAAATTTTGCGCTCATCATTATAACGTGTTGCCCAATAATAACCGCTTTCTTTTGGATTAACTTCGTATGGCATATCTAAATACACATAATCCGGATTAGAGACAATGACTTGATAACCTTTATTTGTCCACTCATTGACTGAATCAAATCCGCCCCAATAAAGTGTATCCCAGAAATTTACTGTCACTTTATCTACAGCAAAAGATTTAGCACTCTCAGCATGTTTCATACCATCCTGCCAAGCTTGCATATGGTTAATACCATGATCTTTAATTATGGTGCTGACCTGCTCAGCAAAATAGCTAGGCAAATGTTCAATATTTTCAACTACCCCTTTAGATACAAAACTTTGACAGGCTTTTGATTTAGCCCATGGATGATCTTCATGACTTTGATCAATAAGACCTTTAAAAGCAACTTTATCTTTACTTTTTAAATCTTGGTAACCTGTGCCTAAACGAATATTTTTTGCTTCATCACCGCCAAAATGCCAAGTCGTGAGCGGTTGTCCAGCTTCAACATGCATTTTTGCCATTTCATCCATAATTTTAGTAACAAATCGTTGAGATGAGTCGAGACAAGGATTCAAATAACTCATACGATTATAAAACTGAACAGTTGTGGTATTAGATGTATCAGTTGGATCCACTAAGCGAAACTCATTAGCTTGTTGCTCCTTCCCTTCTTTCATTAAGCGTTTATAACGTGCCTCCATAGAAACAATAGCGGCTCTAGCATGTGCAGGCATATCAATTTCCGGAATGACTTCGATGAACCTTGCTTTTGCATATTTAATAATTTCAATATAGTCTTGACGAGTTAAATAACCAGATCCGGTTGTATTACTTTCAGGCCCCGATCCCAATTGAGGTAGTAAACAAGTCTCTTCAGTAAGATCATGACAACGTTTACTACCAATTTCGGTGAGTTCTGGTAACCCCGGAATCTCAATTCGCCAACCTTCATCATCGCTTAAATGAAAATGGAATTTATTCATTTTATATTTAGCCATTTGATCTAATAAACGTAAAATCGCTTGTTTGGATTTGAAATTACGTCCGATATCAAGCATCACACCACGATATTCAAATCTTGGAGAATCAACGACACTAAGAGTAGGAACTGAATTCGAATGATCGACAGAAACCGTCGATAATAGAGATTGAATTGCATAAAAAATACCACTTTCATCAAAAGCGTAAATGGTTGCTTTATCTTTGGTAATATCAAGTTGATAAGCACCGGCTTGCCCTTGTTCAAACTTTTGAGGATCAATTGATGCTTGTATGTTAAAACCTTGTTCTGTAACCGGGATATTTAACGTTTTAAACTCATTTTTTAAAACGGCTAAGCTATCTTGATTTAAACCATTAAGTACTAAATTGACACCTTTAGCATCAAACTTAATATCTTCTTTACCGACTGATAATTGTTTTGGCGTCGGTAAAATTTGTCCACGTAAAGAATCTGCTGATAATGTTTCAATATCGGCGTTATATTGAAAACGATTAACAGTCGTCATTAAAATGTTATGGTCATCAGCCGTTCTTTTCCATTGTTGATTAATTGGTGACACAAAAACCGATAAATTATCAGAATCAGTATTAGTATTTGCAATAATTTTAGGCTTTGCATTGGTCGATGTTACATACCAACGTGGCATAATATCACTTTCGCTTACGATCCAATATTCACCAATAATTGGAATATTGATAGTGCCTTTGGCAGGAAATCCGGTAAATTTATCCGTTGGTTCTATTTTATGAAGATCCCCAGTAAGATGAGTGATTTTAAACTGATCATTGTCAACGGACAAAATCATACGAATACTACTAAAATAAATTGCCCAATCTTTATCTTTGATTGCTGAACCATTATTTGTTAACGAGATGGTCACTTTATTACATGCAGCCCAATCCGCACCCAAAGCAGCACAATTGATACCATGATCATTTGCCTGATTATCATTAACAGTATATTTAACATTAAGTTGAGCACTCATTAAATCAACTGTCTTTTGATTAGCATAAGCTGATTGTGTTACGCCTACACTTAATAAAGAGGCTATCGAGGTTGCAAGTATTGCAGTTTTAAGCTTTTTCATTATTTTTTTACCTATTTTTGTTTTGCATTGAATATTGTGAATGGAACAGTAACAATAAATTTGATATCTCGTTCATCTTGGAAGATATTACCATAACCTTCGCTCCAGCTTGGTATTTTTGAGTGGTTATTATATTTGGTATAATGTAACTGGAAAGAGGTGTTTTTAGCAAAACCCTGCTGTACTGTATAACCTAAATCGAAATTATAAGCTGATTCAATTAATCGAGTCTTTTGGTTAAAAAGTTTATTCGTACTTGGTTTAGCATCCCACCCATAAGCATAAGAAGCGCCCGTTTTCCACCCGTTAAAATAAGGGGAAAGATGACTTAAATCATAAGTTACTTCTGCAAATAAGGCTTTTTCACCATTGGCATTAAAGTCTGAACGTGAATTCCACCATACATCTAAGCGACCATTTGATGACGCATAATCCGGCGTCATTCGTTGTAAAAAGAATCCTTGTTCGCCTTCTGCTTTGACAGCAACACCTTCAAGTCGTAGACCTACTGGCCCCATCTGATAACCTAATGTTGCCGCTTGTAACCATGCTAAACCATCATAAACTTTAGCACCTTTATGGGATTGGTCTTTAGCACCATAAAATTGATAACTTAAAGTTAGCGGATTATCAAATACATTCATTTTATAAGATGCTTTACCAAAAAATTGATTCATATAATTGTGCGATTGACCAAACGCAGTTTCTAGCACTAAATTATTTTTAAAGTCATACTTCAAACCAGCAGAATGTAAATAATCGATTTTTTTCCCTTTTTGCCACTGTCTAAATTCATAAAGTCGTTTATACCACGGAGCTTTATATTTATCAGCCCACATATAGGACATGGATAACATCCCTGCTGAGTCAAAATCAAACGTTGTTCCAAACTCAACGCCTCGATAAGTGCCAGGTAAAAAGCTCCAGTGCGGGGCAAGCAGTGTTTGTCCTGATGGTTGAATATATCCCGCTTTTAACCATAATAGCTTATCGAGTTTAAAATTTAGCTGAGCCTTATAAAAACTTAGACCACTGACATCTTTTTTCCAATTTTCATCCCAACGATTATTGGCGCCACTAAAACCGATTTCATTAGGATGACCATTACCGCCGTTACTCACTTCCCAAGCTCCGTATCCGCCAAGTTCAATAGCAAACATATCCGCAATATAACCTGAATTGAAATCTAAATTAGTGTTGAAAGAAGTATGTCTTAGGTTTTTTTCATATTTATGTTGAGTGATATCCTTTCTTTCTCGATCACGATTCCAAAAAAAGACATTACCGGTTAATGAAGCATCATCAAAAAAAGGTTGAATATTATCAGCTTGTGCTGGCACAGCACAGACTAAAATGGAGCATGACAGTATTAGCTTTGTGATACAATTTAGCGAACGATTGGTAAATAAAGGATTATAAAAATTCATATCTGCTTCCTTGAAATGACTTTTTTAATCACGATAAGATTAGTTGGCACTTCTCTTACATGGATTTGAAAATCATTTTTATGCCTAAAATCAATTAAAAACGATAAAATTAATGTCTATCTACAATAAAAAAATCTGATTAAATTTAATAAATTAATTTAAAAAAACCTTTAAAAGGTAATTTCATAATGCATAAACATATTTTGGTTAGCAAATTAAATGTTGTTAAATCGTGATCGGAATCACCAAAATAGCCCTTTTTTTTTCTAATTTTTGGATAAATATCACAACTTTTTTTATTTTAAAAAATAAGAGAAGATGAAGAGTGTAAAAAATCCATGTAATCGATTCACTTATTGTGATGTGTCATTGATTAAATGGGTTAAATTGTTAGGCATCAAAGTATAAGAAGGGAAGAAAGAAAAAAGAGAAATTGAAAAATTTCTCTTTTAGAAAACACAGTACCAATAACGATGATATATTTAATTTACTGATTAAAATTAATAAACTAGTATCAATTTTCGGTATTAATTTCCTCAAAACTTTTTACTAGCTCATCAATTGCCTTCATCTGTTTTAAGAAAGGTTCAAGTTTAGCTAATGGAAGAGCTGAAGGTCCATCACATTTTGCATGACTTGGATCAGGGTGTGATTCCAAAAATAACCCTGCTAGACCAACAGCCATACCAGCTCGAGCAAGTTCGGTCACTTGCCCACGTCGACCACCAGATGCGGCTCCCATAGGATCACGACATTGCAAAGCATGAGTAACATCAAAAATAACGGGTGAGCCATGACTAGCTTTTTTCATGATGTTAAAACCAAGCATATCAACCACTAGATTATCATAACCAAAACAGCTACCACGATCACAAAGAATAATTTGATCATTACCAGCTTCTTCAAACTTTTCAACAATATTACCCATCTGCCCAGGGCTTACAAACTGTGGTTTTTTTACGTTAATTACTGCACCGGTTTTTGCCATTGCAACAACCAAATCCGTTTGTCTGGCTAAGAACGCAGGTAACTGGATAACGTCAACCACGTCGGCAACAGGTTGGCACTGTGCTTCGGTGTGAACATCGGTAATAATTTTCACGCCAAACTGTTGTTTAAGCTCTTGAAAGATCTTCATACCTTCTTCTAATCCTGGCCCTCGATATGAGTGAACTGAAGAACGATTAGCTTTATCAAACGAAGCTTTAAAAATGTAAGGAATATTGAGTTTATCTGTCACTGTCACGTAATGTTCACAAATTTTCATTGCTAGATCACGAGATTCAAGAACATTCATACCACCGAATAATACAAATGGGAGATCATTAGCGACAGTGATATCCCTAACTTTTACTTGTTTTTGCTTCATCATAAAATATTTCCTAATTAAGGTTTAAACCAACGACCAAGAGTCACTCGATCATTGCCACTATAGTCTGTGAAGGTTTCAACTAATTGAAATCCGTGTTGTTTAAATATTGTTTGTACCGCTGGCCCTTGTTTCCAGCCATGTTCAATTAACAACCAACCATATTGAATTAAATGCTTGGTTGCGCCTTTAACAATGACTTTTATATCAGCAAGACCGTCATCTTCAGAGACTAGCGCACTTCTTGGTTCATAACGAACATCACCTTGGGATAAGTGAATATCTGTTGCTTCAATATAAGGAGGATTAGCAGTTATCATAGAAAATTGGCGTGTTTTCAATGGCTTATACCAATCACCTTGCAAAAAATAAACATTGTTAACGCCTATCTGTGTCGCATTTTGCTGAGCGAGAATAAGTGCTTCTCGATTTTTCTCCACTGCGGTAAAAAGACAATCCTGACGTTCTGTTGCCATGGCTATAGCAATAGCTCCCGTACCGGTACCAAGATCCAGGACTTCACAAGGTATTTTGGGTAAATACTCTAATCCCAACTCAACCAACTTTTCAGTATCTGGTCTGGGAATTAATGTGCAGTCTGATACATTAAATTTTAAAGACCAAAACTCTTTTTCACCGGTTATGTAGGCAATCGGCTCACCCGCTTTGCGACGATCTAATTGTTCGTCTAAAGCCGTAATTTCATCACTGGTTAACTCTGTTTCACTAAAAGCCATAATAAAAGTGCGTGTTTTGCGAGTAACAAAACTCAATAAAATTTCAGCGTCACGTTTAGGGCTTTCACTTTCAGATAATATTAAAGATGCATGCTTTAGCCATTCTAAATAAGTCATTCATCTTGTTCCGATAAAGCAGCAAGTTGATCTGCTTGATATTCTTGTATAATTGGATCAATTAACATTTCTAACTTGCCTTCCATGACTTCATCTAAACGATATATGGTTAAATTAATGCGATGATCCGTCACCCGACCTTGTGGATAGTTATAGGTTCGAATGCGGTCTGAACGATCCCCAGTACCTAAAAGGTTACGTCTGGTTGATGCCTCTTCTTGTTGACGTTTTCGGGTTTCTGCGTCTTGAATTCGTGCTGCTAAAACTGACATCGCTTTAGCTTTATTTTTATGTTGAGAACGTTCATCTTGGCATTCTACAACAATTCCTGTTGGAATATGGGTAATACGAATAGCCGAATCGGTAGTATTAACGTGCTGACCACCTGCACCTGATGAACGATAAGTATCAATTTTTAA
Source organism: Gilliamella sp. G0441 (assembly GCF_050589305.1). NCBI lineage: Bacteria > Pseudomonadati > Pseudomonadota > Gammaproteobacteria > Orbales > Orbaceae > Gilliamella > Gilliamella sp. G0441. The sequence continues at coordinate 161,370 of NZ_JBNRJF010000005.1, forward strand.
GTCAGCTGGATTGATCTCTGGCATTTCTGCTTCAGGAATTTCAGGTAACACCGCAACCGTACATGCTGAGGTATGAATACGACCTTGCGATTCTGTTTCTGGAACACGCTGAACTCGATGACCACCTGATTCAAATTTCAAGTTACCATAAACGCCGTCACCACTGACTAACATAATGACTTCTTTATAGCCACCATGTTCACCATCATTGGCACTCATAATCTCAACTCGCCAATGACGGGATTCTGCATATCTGGTATACATTCTTGCCAGATCACCAGCAAAGATTGCTGCTTCATCGCCACCGGTTCCTGCTCGGACTTCAACAAAGCAGTTATAATCATCATTTGGATCTTTAGGTAGTAATAAAACTTGTAACTGCTTTTCTTGCTCATCGATACGGTTTAAAGCTTCGTTTAACTCTTCTTGAGCCATTTCACTCATTTCAGGATCGGCAAGCATCATTTTAGCAGTTTCAATATCTTCTTGCGTTTGCTTCCAACTTGTAAAACATTTCACCACACCCGTTAATTGCGCATATTCTTTAGAAAGAGTACGGAATCGATTTTGATCGGCAATCACCGATGCATCAGACAATAACGCTTGAACCTCTTCATAACGTTCTTGTAGAGTTTCTAACTTACTGATAATTGAGGGTTTCATATAAAAGTCTATTTCTAATCGTGAATAAATGAATTTGCGGGGCATTATATACTTAATCGTCTTTAAAATACAGTTTCCGTACCGGTTCATCAATTGAAGTATATGTAATGCGGTGAAATATCTAATGATTTTATTTATGAACACAACTATCAAAAACTGTTATTCATTTCACAAAAATGATATTTGGATATTTAAAAAAATAATTTCAGCCGTTACTATGATTAGGTCGAATAATAATCGTCGTTAAAAGTTAATCAAAATGTTTAACAAACAGTTTTAAGATCAGATTAAGTGTAATTAAGATTAATTAAATTATATCTTCAATAAACATGCAGTACTGCTAAATTACATCTTCTGTAGGGTATAAATAAGCTTAATTGCCTTTGCTTGCGTCACATTCACTCTCTTAAAGGATGATAATATGAAGCAAACGATATGGAAACTTGAAAATTGTATTAAAGATTATGACTGGGGAAGTATCGATAGTATCACAACCCTATTTGATATTAAAAACCCAAGCCAAAAGCCCATGGCAGAAATATGGATGGGTATTCACCCGTTAGGGTGTTCAAAAGTCATCGGCGTAAATGGCGAAAAAATCAGACTTAATGAGCTTATTTGTCAAAATCCACTACAGACATTGGGTAAAAACACTTATCAACTTTTTGGCACGCTTCCCTATTTATTCAAAGTGCTGGCAGCACGTAAACCGCTTTCAATTCAGGTACATCCCACTAAAGCTGATGCTCAAAAGGGATTTGAAAAGGAAAATCAATTAGGCATTGATCTTCATTCTCCTTACCGAAATTTTAAGGATCCCAATCATAAACCCGAATTATTGTATGCACTCACCCCCTTTAAAGCCATGAACTCATTTCGACCAATTGAAGAAATATTGGCATTTTTTACGCAAATCAATATTCCTATCTTTAAGCATGAATTGGTACAATTACACAACGATCTTAATCCAAAGCAACTTAAACACTTTTTCCAATTTTTGTTAAATCTTTCACCAGACCAAAAATTACAAGCTATTCGTCAATTGTTAGCCTGTACTAAACCTTTAAATCAAGAACCTTATTTAACCATTCATACACTGGTAAAAGATTATCCTGAAGATATTGGTTTATTTATGCCACTCATTTTAAATGTGATTGAACTTAAGCCAACGCAAGCAATGTTTTTACACGCCCAAACACCGCATTGTTATTTATCGGGGACGGGGTTTGAAGTGATGGCAAATTCAGATAATGTTTTAAGAGCCGGTTTAACCCATAAGTTTATTGATATTGACGCATTAATAGAGAATACATACTTTAGTAGTATTGATGCGAATGAACTGCTAACTAATCCGATAATTGACCATAATAAAATTGATTTTCCTGTTCCCGTTGATGATTTTAAATTTGAAATCATTCAAAGTGATCTTTCATTAAGAAAAGAACAAGTCAGCAGCCCCCAAATCCTATTTTGTATGAATGGCTCAGTTACTTTGACAACAAAAAATGAAGTACTTACTTTAAACAAAGGTGAATCAGTGTTTATTGCGTATGATGCCAAATATTACCATTATTGTGGAGAAGGCTGTTTTGCAAAAGTGAGTGATTAAAAAAAGCCGTCAATGATTGACGGCAAAAGTTTAAGATAGATAAAAAGACTAAAGATTGACTATTTTTTTACAGCTTTCGGATTTGGTAAATCGGTTACTGTTCCTTCATAAATTTCAGACGCAAGTCCAATCGATTCATGAAGAGTTGGATGCGCATGAATAGTTAAGGCGATATCTTCGGCATCACAACCCATTTCAACCGCAAGAGTAATCTCACCAAGCAATTCACCGCCATTAACACCAACAACTGCACCACCTAAAAGGCGATTATCTGCTTTGTTAAAGATCAGCTTTGTCATGCCTTGTGAACAATCCGATGCGATAGCTCGCCCAGATGCCGCCCATGGGAAGATAGACACTTCATAATCGATACCCTTTTCTTTCGCTTCTTTTTCGGTTAAACCGACCCAAGCCACTTCTGGCTCAGTATAAGCGATAGAAGGAATCGTTTTTGGATCAAAATAGTGTTTTTTGCCGGCAATCACTTCAGCAGCCACATGTCCTTCGTGAACACCTTTGTGTGCAAGCATAGGTTGACCAACAATATCACCTATAGCGTAAATATGTGGTACATTGGTGCGCATTTGCTTATCAACTTCAATAAAGCCACGATCAGTTACGTTTACGCCGGCTTTTTCAGCGCTGATAAGTTTTCCATTAGGTGAACGCCCAATTGCGACTAATACGGCATCATAAGTATGAGTTTCAGTCGTTCCGTCTTTTTTCTCCATTGTGACATAAATTGCATCATGTTTAGCTTCAACTGTCGTCACTTTAGTTTCAAGACGTAGGGTGAATTTATCCTGAATCTGTTTTGTAAAGACTTTGATCACATCTTTATCAGCAGCAGGAATAACCTGATCAAACATTTCAACCACATCAACTTCTGAACCTAAGGCATGATAAACAGTACCCATTTCAAGTCCAATAATACCCCCACCCATTAACAATAATTTTTTAGGAATGGTTGTTAAAGCAAGCGCATCTGTTGAATCCCAAATACGAGGATCATCATGCGGAATAAAAGGTAATTTAATTGGTCTGGATCCAGCTGCGATAATGGCATTATCAAACGTAATTTTAGTAATACCTTTTGCAGATGTCACATCCATAGTATGACTACCGGTAAATTGCGCTTCGCCCTGAATAACATTGACTTTACGCATTTTAGCCATACCCGCTAACCCATTAGTTAACTGATTAATGACCTTTTCTTTCCAACCTCGAACTTTATCCAGTTCAAGTTTAGGTGTACCAAAGTGAATTCCATGTTCTGTTAGCGATTTGGCTTCGTCCATGACTTTTGCAACATGTAAAAGCGCTTTAGAAGGAATACATCCCACATTTAAACATACACCACCTAAAGTAGAATAGCGTTCAACTAACGTTACGTCTAATCCAAGATCGGCTGCACGGAACGCAGCAGAGTAACCTGCTGGCCCAGCACCTAAAACCACAACTTGTGTTTTAACTTCTTGACTCATAATTTATTCTCCTAAACTACATCACTAATCGACGTAAGTCAGATAAGACGTTAACAATATGGCTTAAGAAGCGTGCACCATCTGCACCATCAATCACACGATGATCGAATGACAGAGATAGAGGTAACATTAGACGAGGCGTAAACTCTTTACCATTCCAAACTGGTTTCATGCTTGAGCGTGACACCCCTAAGATACCGACTTCGGGTGCATTCACAATTGGTGTGAATGAAGTTGTACCAATACCACCCAGACTTGAGATAGTAAAACATCCGCCCTGCATATCTGCACCAGTTAATTTACCATCACGAGCTTTTTTCGAGATTTCGGCAAGTTCACGTGACAACTCAACGATGCCTTTTTTATTCACATCTTTAAATACCGGCACGACTAAACCATTTGGCGTATCAACAGCTACACCAATATTGATGTATTTTTTAACAATCAAGGTTTGTGCATCTTCCGATAGCGAACTATTAAAACGTGGATAAGCAGTTAATGCACTTGCAACCGCTTTCATAATAAACACTAACGGCGTAATCTTAAGATCGAGTTTTTTCTTCTCTGCTTCGGCATTTTGTTGCTTACGGAATGCTTCTAAATCCGTGATATCGGTTTCATCAAATTCGGTAACATGTGGAATCATGACCCAGTTACGATGTAAATTTGCGCCTGACACTTTTTGGATTTTAGTTAATGGCAAGGTTTCAACTTCACCAAATTTGCTAAAATCAACTTTTGGCCATGGTAATAATCCCGGTAATGCTCCGCCTGCGGCACCACTTTCAACCTGTTTAACCGCATTTTTAACGTAAGCTTGAATGTCTTCACGTAGGATTCGGTTTTTAGGCCCTGTTGGTGGCACTTTAGCCAGATTCACGCCAAATTCACGCGCTAAACGACGAACAGATGGTGTTGCATGTGCGTAAGCATCATTTTCAACAAAATCATTACTTGCCGTTGTAGAAGCCGTCACTGCTGGCGTAGCAACATTACTCACCGGTGCAGCAACCGAAGCTGATTTTTCTGGTGCTGTCGGCGCTGGCGTTGCAGTTGCAGCTTTAGCTGGTGCACTGCTGGATGCTGTTTCAAATTCCATAATTTTGGAACCTGTTTTCACTTTATCGCCAATTTTAACCGTGATAGCTTTAACGACACCTGCGATTGATGCAGGTATTTCCATTGAGGCTTTATCACCCTCAACAGTAATAAGTGAATCATCAACCGATATGGTATCACCGACTTTTACTAAAATTTCGGTCACTTCGACTTCGTCACCGCCAATATCTGGCACATTAACATCGACTGTTTGACTCACTGCTGCCGCTTGTGGAGCAACATCGACTTTCGGGGCAGACTCTGCTTGAGCTGGCGCAGATTCTGCGCCATTCTCGGTATCAAATACCATAATATCGACACCAGTTTTAACTTTATCGCCGACTTTGACTGAGATAGATTTTACGATCCCTGCTTGTGGTGCAGGGATTTCCATTGAGGCTTTATCGCCTTCAACCGTTAATAATGATTGATCGACTTCCACCTTATCTCCCACTTTTACAAGGATTTCGGTGACTTCGACTTCATCACTGCCAATGTCAGGTAATTTAATTTCAATACTCATGTTGGTTACCTCTTATGCAATACGTGGGTTTAGTTTGTCAGCATTGATTTCAAACTTTTTAATCGCTTCATCAACAACGCTGGCTTTAATATCACCACGTTTAGCAAGCTCACCTAATGCTGCAACAACAACATAAGATGCATCGACTTCAAAATGATGGCGTAAGTTTTCACGACTATCACTGCGACCAAAACCATCAGTACCAAGTACTCTGTAGCTTTCAGCTGGTACAAAGGCACGAATTTGCTCAGCAAACAGTTTCATATAGTCTGTAGAAACCACTGCTGGGTTATTATTCATCACTTGTGTTACATAAGGTACTTTTGGTTTTTCACTTGGATGTAACATGTTATAACGTTCACAATCTTGACCTTCACGAGCCAATTCAGTAAACGAAGTAACACTATATACATCGGATCCAATGCCGTAATCTTTAGCCAAAATTTCTGCGGCTTCACGAACATGACGTAAAATTGCACCTGAACCTAATAATTGAACGGTTGGGCTACCTTTTTTACCTTTAACCGTATCGAGTTTATAAATACCACGACGAATACCCTCTTCAGCACCTTTTGGCATTGCTGGTTGTGCATAGTTTTCATTTAGTGTGGTAATGTAATAGTAAACATTTTCTTGCTCACCATACATACGGCGTAAACCATCTTGCATAATCACCGCCACTTCATAAGCGTAAGCTGGATCATATGAAATACAATTAGGAATGGTTAAAGATTGAATATGACTATGACCGTCTTGGTGTTGTAGACCTTCACCATTTAAGGTTGTTCGACCTGAAGTCCCACCGATCATAAAGCCACGTGCTTGTTGATCCCCTGCTGCCCACATTAAGTCACCAATACGTTGGAAACCAAACATTGAGTAGTAAATATAAAATGGAATCATTGGTAAGTCGTTGGTACTGTAAGATGTTGCAGCTGCAAGCCATGAAGCCGTTGCACCACATTCATTAATACCTTCTTGTAGAATTTGTCCTTTTTCGTCTTCACGATAATAAGCCACTTGTTCTTTGTCTTGTGGCGTATATTGTTGACCGTGTGGATTATAGATACCAATTTGACGGAATAAGCCTTCCATACCAAATGTTCTTGCTTCATCTGCTAAAATTGGCACTAAACGAGGAGCAAGATCTTTATCTTTAAGCATAATGTTAAGCGCACGAACAAAAGCAATAGTGGTCGAAATCTCTTTTGATTGCTCTTCAAGTAGTGGCGCAAATTCACTTAACGGTGGAATTGACACGGTGCCTGAGAATTTAGTTAATCGTGAAGGTACATAACCATGTAATGCTTGGCGACGTTCATGAATATATTTATATTCTGGCGTATGTTCTTCAAATTTAATGTAAGGTAATTTTTCAAGTGATTCATCATTAACTGGGATGTTAAAGAAATCACGAACATGACGAACGCCGTCCATATTCATTTTTTTCACTTGGTGAGCAATATTTTTACCTTCAGCCGCTTCACCCATACCATAGCCTTTAATAGTATGTGCTAATATCACGGTAGGACGATCTTTAGTCTCTTTAGCACGACTAAATGCCGCAAACATCTTCTCTGGATCTTGACCACCACGGTTGAGTCTGAAGATTTCTTCATCGCTCATGTCTTTTACTAATTCAGCCGTTTCAGGATATTTACCAAAGAAATGCTCACGCACATAAGCACCATCTTTTGATTTGAAAGTTTGATAGTCACCGTCAAGGGTTTCGTTCATTAAACGAATCAATTTACCTGATTTATCTTTTTGTAATAATTTATCCCAACGATCACCCCAAAGCACTTTGATAACATTCCAACCTGCGCCAGCAAAAATCCCTTCAAGTTCGTTGATAATCTTACCATTACCGGTTACTGGTCCATCAAGTCTTTGCAGGTTACAGTTAACAACGAAAACTAAATTATCTAGTTTTTCACGGGTTGCCACCGTAATTGCACCTTTAGATTCTGGCTCGTCCATTTCACCATCACCTAAGAAAGCGTAAACGGTTTGTTCAGAGGTATCTTTTAGTCCACGATGATGTAAATATTTTAAGAAACGAGCTTGATAAATAGCACTTACTGGCCCTAATCCCATAGATACGGTTGGGAATTGCCAAAATTCTGGTAATAATTTAGGGTGCGGATAAGATGGTAAACCTTTACCATGAATTTCTTGACGGAAGTTATCTAATTGTTCTTCAGTCAAACGTCCTTCGATGAAAGCACGAGAATAGATACCGGGTGAAATGTGACCTTGGAAGTAGACCAAGTCACCACCATCTTTATCGTTGCGAGCACGGAAGAAGTGATTAAAACAGACTTCATAAAAAGTGGCTGCCGATTGGAATGAAGCCATATGACCGCCAAGCTCTAAATCCTTTTTAGATGCTCGTAATACCATCATGATAGCATTCCAACGAACAATTGAACGAATGCGCCTTTCAATTTCCCAGTCGCCTGGATAAGCAGGTTGTTCTTCTACTGGAATGGTATTGATATAATTACTTGTTGAAGAACCGAAAAGAAGTGGAACGCCACCATCTCTGGCTTTGTTGACTATTTGTTCGATAATGTACTGAGCACGTTCGATTCCCTCTTCACGAATAATCGACTCGATACTTTTCAGCCAATCTTGCGTTTCAAATGGATCGATATCATTCATTTGCATGTCCGACATATAAAAACCTCTTTTTTGTTAAAAAAAATGCAGTTTTTGCTATCCTTAGCTATCACAAAAGCATAACTAAATATATAAGCTTCAATTCTGCATTATGGAGCTTTACTTATATCAGTCTGCCATTTTCAGAAAAAAAGTAAAGTAAACCTGAGTTTAGAAAAGAATGTTAATTCCTATCAAATTAATCAACTATTCCAATAAATACGACTTAGAGCATATATTTCATTGATATAAAAGAATTTTTAAGAAGTGAAAAATTAAAGAAATATCTATATGGTTATACCTTGTTCAAGCATAGGTTGTCAAGCTATAGTAAAATCTGATATATAAATGTAAATTTTAAAGCAATGCAACGTAGAGACTGAAAAAACGAGCATGATAAACAAAGACATTATTATCAAAGATTTGAATATACAACCTTACATGCAAACGTATCAAGCTATGCATGAGTTTACTCAAAGTCGAGATAATCAGACACCCGATCAAATCTGGCTTGTCGAACATCATGCGGTTTTCACTCAAGGTAAAGTGGGTAAACCTGAACACTTACTTAAACAAACAAATATACCTGTTGTACAAACAGATAGAGGCGGTCAAATCACCTACCATGCTCTTGGTCAGCAAATTATGTATATACTCTTTGACTTAAAAAGAGCCAAACTCGGCATTCGTGATATGGTCAGTTATCTGGAAAACAGTGTCATACAAACTTTAGCTAATTATGATATTATAGCTTATGCCAAACCCGATGCACCTGGCGTTTATATTGATTCTAAAAAAATCTGTTCACTTGGTTTACACATCCAACGAGGTTGCACATTGCATGGACTTGCTTTAAATATTGATATGGATATCACTCCGTTTACTTATATTAATCCTTGTGGCTATGCTGGATTGCAAATGACACAATTAAAAGACTATGTCTCATCAATCGATCGCAAAGCTATTAAGCAACAATTAACTGATAACTTTATTAGCCAGCTACAAAATCAATAAGATAAAATTATGCCAAATGATGAACCAATAATCCGAAGCTCTAAATACCGTGATGCAGATAAAACACGCTTAATTCCAACCATTACGGTAGAAGATTCCGCACCATTAAAAAAACCTGAATGGATGAGAATCAAACTATCAGCGAATAGTGATAATATTGCACATATAAAAAATACTATGCGCAAACATGGCTTACATTCGGTTTGTGAAGAAGCGTCTTGTCCAAATTTAGCGGAATGTTTTAATCACGGAACGGCTACCTTTATGATTTTAGGGGATATTTGTACACGCCGTTGCCCATTTTGTGATGTTGCGCACGGTAGACCATTACCACCTGATCACGAAGAACCCGTTAAACTTGCTAAAACGATTCAAGAGATGAGATTGCGCTATGTGGTGATTACTTCGGTTGATAGAGACGATTTAAAAGATGGTGGTGCAAGTCATTTTGCAGCATGTACTAAAGAGATTCGAGCATTAAGTCCTAATATTAAAGTAGAGACACTAACACCAGACTTTCGAGGATGTATTGATCAAGCCGTTGATGTTTTAAGCCAAACGCCTCCTGATGTGTTTAATCATAATCTTGAAAACATCCCCCGTTTATACAAAAAGATACGCCCTGGTGCAAACTATGAAGGGTCATTAAAATTATTAAAAGCCTTTAAAGAAAGACACCCTAATATTCCCACAAAATCAGGCTTAATGGTTGGATTAGGTGAAACAAATGAAGAGCTTATTCAAGTTTTAAAAGATTTACGTAGCCACGGTGTGACAATGTTAACCTTAGGACAATATTTACAACCAAGTAAATATCATCTACCTGTTGAACGTTATGTTTCACCATCTGAATTTGATGAATTAAAACAAATCGCCTTAAATATGGGATTTACCCATGCAGCGTGTGGTCCTTTTGTTCGTTCATCTTATCATGCTGATTTACAAGCGATGGGAAAAGAAGTGAAATAGAATATTTATTATTTTATTTAATCAAGATACTATCTATAAAAGTAATAATAACAATACCTACTTTTTAATAACGATTCGAGATGTTATAGTTAACCTAACTGTAAGTGTTGAAAAAGTGTTATTTTCTTAAAATAACACTATCAAAATCACTATAATTTAAGGTAAATATAACATCACCTTTTTTAACTCAGTTGAGGGCAAGCCACTACTGAAGCCGTAATCTTGGGTTTTCCGATTAGTACAAACTGCTTGTTCTTACTATCTAAAGTCTTTTCAACAGCTAAAGTTAATGACAACCAATATGCACAATCTCCAGCAATACCTATCGAATCATCAACATTGAAAAAATTATTTGGTTGAAACTTGATTTCATTAAAATAATTTAATACTGCTTTTTGTTGTTTCTCTGTTACCGCACTAATCCAAATACCATCATAATCTTTATCGTCATTGCCACCCCATAGTAATGCTTTATCTAAAGTCTCATTGAGATGTTGTGTTTGCTCACTCCGATAAATTTTAGCGGATAATTTACGAAAATCAGAAAGTGAAGAATCAGCAATAGCCTTTTCTCCAGCAAGTAATAATAACGAAGCAAATTCCCCTTCATTTTTATCGGGTGTATGAAAAAGATGAGCACTAATGACCAATAATAAATCGGTATCATACTGACTTTGATCTAACCATGATTCTATAAATGTCGTACTATGTTTAGGATCCTCGATTTCAAAGCTAGTAGGCTTAATAACAGTGCCAAGTGTTTGAGCCCAAATCTCTTCAAGTTCATCAACTTTAGATTCAGTGTCAATAAATAAGCGTACATGGATATTCAAATTAGGAGATAACTGCTTAAGAAGTAATTGATAAGTCGATAACCACCCTACAAATATTAAATGAATTCTTTTGTATGCATCATTAGACGATAACCTGTCTGGAATGGGTAAAGCACTATAAGCATAAAATTCTTTTTGGTCACCAACCTGCTTCGAACTCAATAAAATTTTATGACTGGCTACACCTATACCATTACCAAATTTGCCATGATGGGTTTCAAGTGAGTAATCAATAACGTACAAACCACATTTTGCAAATTCGATTAACTTTTGACGTTCTTTTTCAATTTTAGCATTCCAATTATCTCGATATATACTTGTATCAAGTCTTAAATAAAGACAATACAACAAGCAAAAAATCCATAATAATACCGGGATGGTAAGCGAACCGCTTATAAACCAAAAATCGGACACTCGATTAAAAAAACTATAACTTAATGTAGAAATGAAACCGATAAGTATCATTAAAAAAAACAAACCAATCCAGAGTAAAAAACTAAATTTTTTTTGTTTAGGAAGAGGTGAAGGTAATGATTTGAAATCAACAGGCATCAGCTTTTTCCTACTTTAGAGATAGATGAAATTAACGAACAACCACAAGCAGTTTTGTGCCCATCTAAAGCAATTTTTTTACCTTGATCTGTCATTGTAGGTTCACCTTCTACAATTGCATTAACACCATGCTTATGAATGGGGCAACTGACTAAATCACCAACACGAGCAACTGGTTTACCCATCACTTTCATCGTGGTTGAAGCGGTTATGACCTTACCGCCATGATTAGTATCATCACCTAAACGAATAATGCCTCGTAAATTCGTCATTTTTACTTCCTTTCTACCTTTGCTTACTTTTATCTATTTTTACTCTAACTAATTATAAATAATTAATATTTAAATTAAAATTATTATCTTTAATTAACATCTGTTGGCTTTTAAACTATTAATCGGTTCACATTAAATCTCATATTCCCACTTTGAACACATTTTCCAGCACGAGGATTAGCTTATTGGTTTAAAGGCTTCTGTGTAATAGCAAAAATCGCCTTTTACTTTTGTTTTGGCTCGTGCTTCGTCATAACCGTCTTGAATAATGCGTTTAAATTCTTCTTTGTTATAACAACCAACGAGACTGGTACCAGCAATCAGAAGGGCTAATAATTGGGTGAGTTTACTCATTTTTTCCATCACCTAAATTCTTACGGTTTAATTTGTTTGTAAGTAAGACTATCTTCGTATAACTTACCCTCTTTACCAACATTAAATGTTATAACTTCCTCGTAAGTTTTACCGGGTAGTTGCGCTTTAGTTTGTGTATAAATCTCGTTGAGTTTATCTTGATTGTCTATTACCCAATCTGGCACATCGATAACATGATATTCATAATCTACTTCAAGATTGACTTTGTTATAGCTATAACCTTGTGCTCGGGTATACTCATTTTTGGTGACATCGGTCACCCGTTCCACTACAATCGGTCCGTAACAAAATTCATTATGATAGAGAGGTTCATCATCTCTATTATCAATATATTGATGCCAATATTCTCGACCCAAGTCGGTTAAGTCATAATGATACAGTCCTGATTGACCTTCCACAGGCTGTCGACTTAATAAACCAATTTCGGCAAATAGAGGTAATGACCTTGATAATTTACGTTTATTCCAAATATCCCATCTTATATCCGTTTCTAATACTGGCTCATCCGTATAAGGGAATCTTAGTACGCCTAAGTAATAGCAAAAATCACCTTTTACTTTCGTATTGGCACGTGCTTTGTCATAACCGTCTTGAATAATGTGTTTAAATTCTTCTTTGTTATAACAACCAACTAAACAACTACCAACAATCAATAGGGCTAATAGTTTGGTGAATTTACTGTTTTTTGATTTCATAAATTATTTGCTATTGTCTATTGCTTCACTTGTAGGTTTAAGTTGAAAATAGGATAAGTTATTTTGATATAATTTATCATCTTTACCTACATAAAATTTTATAGTTTGCACATAACTTTTATCAGGTAACCTTACTTTTACTTGGGGATATACGATATATAATTTTTCTTGATTGTTTATTGCCCAATCCGGAACATCTATCACATGATATTGAAACTGAACCAATAAATTGACTTCGTTGTAGCTATAACCTTGTGCTCGGGTATACTCCTTTTTGGTGACATCAGTCACCCGATCAACCACGATCGGTCCGTAACAAAATTGATTATAGTAACGTGTTCTTTTAAATCTATTATCAATATCTTGATGCCAATATTCTCGACCCAAGTCGGTCAAATCATATTGATACAGTCCCGACTGCCCTTCCACAGGTTGTCGACTTAATAAGCCAATTTCGGCAAATAAAGGTAAACTTTTAGCAAGATCTTCCTTATTCCAAATCATACCTCTGGTATCGTCTTCCTTCACCGGCTCATCAGTATAAGGGAATCGAAGATCTCCTATGTAATAACAAAAATCGCCTTTTACTTTCGTATTGGCGCGCACTTTGTCATAACCGTTTTGAATAATGTGTTTAAATTCTTCTTTGTTATAACAACTAACTAAACTACTGCCAGCAATCAATAGGGCTAATAATTGGGTGAGTTTACTCATCTTTTTTAAAGCCTTTGGGGTTATGGTTTAAATTGAAAATAGGACAGGCTATTTTGATATAATTTATCATCCTTACCAACATAAAATCTCACAACCTCTTTATTGGTTTTTCCTGGTAATTCCACTGTACTTGCACCATAAATTGCTTTGATTTTGTCTTTATTATTTATCACCCAATCTGGCACTTCGTTAACATGATATTCATAATAAACTTCAAGCTGAACTTCGTTATAACTATAACCTTTTGCACGTGTATACTCATATTTTTTGAAATTTGTCACCCGTTCGACTACTATCGGTCCATAACAAAATTCATTATGGTAGAGAGGTTCATCATCTCTATTATCAATATATTGATGCCAATACTCTCGACCTAAGTCGGTTAAGTCATAATGATACAGTCCTGATTGACCTTCCACAGGCTGTCGACTTAATAAACCAATTTCGGCAAATAGAGGTAATGACCTTGATAATTTACGTTTATTCCAAATATCCCATCTTATATCCGTTTCTAATACTGGCTCATCCGTATAAGGGAATCTTAGTACGCCTAAGTAATAGAAAAAATCACCTTTTACTTTCGTATTGGCACGTGCTTTGTCATAACCGTCTTGAATAATGCGTTTAAATTCTTCTTTGTTATAACAGCCAACTAAACTACTGCCAGCAATCAATAGCGCTAATAGTTGGGTCAATCTACTGTTTCTTTGTTTCATAAATTATTTGCTATTTTCCATTGTTTCACTTATGGGTTTAAGTTGAAAATAGGATAGGCTATCTTGATATAATTTATCACCTTTACCAACCTTGAACGTTATAGTTTGCACATAACTTTTATTTGGTAATCTCACATCTCCTTGCGTATATACTGCATTCAGTTTTTCTTGGTTGTTTATCACCCAATCTGGCACATCGATAACATGATATTTATAATCCACTTCAAGATTGACTTTGTTATAGCTATAACCTTGTGCTCGAGTGTACTCATTTTTGGTGACATCTGTCACTCGTTCAACCACTATTGGTCCATAACAAAACTGAGTATGATGAAGTGGTCCTGACTCATCTTTTTCAACATATTGATATAAATATTCTCGACCTAAATCAGTTAAGTCATAATGATACAGTCCCGATTGACCTTCCACAGGTTGTCGACTTAATAAGCCGATTTTGGCAAATAGGGGTAATGACTTTGATAATCTACCTTTGTTCCACGTTGTCCATCGACTGTCTTCGTCTAATTTTGGCTCATCGGTATAAGGAAATCTTAGTACCCCTAAATAGTAACAAAAATCGCCTTTTACTTTTGTTTTGGCGCGTGCTTCGTCATAACCGTCTTGAATAATACGTTTAAATTCTTCTTTGTCATAACAACCAACTAGACTACTACCCGCGATCAATAGCGCTAATAGTTGAATGAGTTTACTCATCTTTTCCATCACCTAAATTCTTACGGTTTAATTTGTTTGTAAGTAAGACTATCTTCGTATAACTTACCCTCTCTACCAACATTAAATGTTATAACATCCTCATAGGTTTTACCAGGTAGCTGTGCTTTAGTTTGTGTATAAATCTCATTGAGTTTATCTTGATTGTTTATTACCCAATCTGGCACATCGATAACATGATATTCATAATCTACTTCAAGATTAACTTTGTTATAACTATAACCTTGTGCTCGAGTGTACTCATTTTTGGTGACATCTGTCACTCGTTCAACCACTATCGGTCCATAACAAAATTCATTATGGTAGAG
This sequence comes from Gilliamella sp. G0441, assembly GCF_050589305.1. Classification (NCBI taxonomy): domain Bacteria; kingdom Pseudomonadati; phylum Pseudomonadota; class Gammaproteobacteria; order Orbales; family Orbaceae; genus Gilliamella; species Gilliamella sp. G0441. The sequence goes on from NZ_JBNRJF010000005.1 coordinate 176,588, forward strand.
TGGTCTTGGGCCTCTATTATCAATATATTGATGCCAATATTCTCGACCTAAGTCAGTTAAGTCATAATGATACAGTCCCGATTGCCTTGCCACGGGCTGCCGACTTAATAAACCAATTTCGGCAAAGAGGGGTAAACTTACAGCAAGATCTTCTTTATTCCAAGTTGTCCACCGACTGTCTTCGTCTAATTTTGGCTCATCGGTATAGGGGAATTTTAGTACCCCTAAGTAATAGCAAAAATCGCCTTTTACTTTCGTATTGGCGCGTGCTTTGTCATAACCGTCTTGAATAATGTGTTTAAATTCTTCTTTGTTATAACAACCAACTAAACTATTGCAAGCAATCAATAGCAATAATAGTTGGGTCAATTTACTGTTTTTTGGTTTCATAAATCATTCTTTATCAGACTGTGCTCCGCCTACTGGTTTAATACGTTTGTAACCTAAAGTATCTTGATATAATTTTCCCTCTTTACCAACATTAAACGTTACAATATCTTTATAAGTTTTTCTGGGTAATCTTGCTTTAGTTTGAATATACACCGCATTAAGCTTATCTTGATTATTTATTACCCAATTTGGCACATCGATAACATGATATTCATAATAGACATCAAGGTTGACTTTGTTGTAGCTATAACCTTGTGCTCGGGTGTACTCATTTTTGGTGACATCTGTCACTCGTTCAACCACTATTGGTCCATAACAAAACTGAGTATGGTGAAGTGGCCCTGAAACACCTTTTTCAACATATTGATATAAATACTCTCGACCTAAGTCGGTTAAGTCATAATGATACAGTTCCGATTGCCCTTCCACAGGTTGTCGACTTAATAAGCCAATTTCAGCAAAAAGGGGTAAACTTACAGCAAGATCTTCTTTATTCCAAGTCTTCCACCGACTGTCTTCGTCTAATTTTGGCTCATCGGTATAGGGGAATTTTAGTACCCCTAAGTAATAGCAAAAATCGCCTTTTACTTTCGTATTGGCACGTGCTTCGTCATACCCGTTTTGAATAATGCGTTTAAATTCTTCTTTGTTATAACAACCAACTAAACTACTAACGGCAATCAATAGCGCTAATAGTTTGATGAATTTACTGTTTTTTTGCTTCATAAATTATTTGCTATTGTCTATTGCTTCACTTGTAGGTTTAAGTTGAAAATAGGAAAGATTATCTTGATATAATTTTTCATCTTTACCTACATAAAATTTTATAGTTTGCAAATAATTTCTATCAGGTAATCTTACTTTTACTTGGGGATATACCGCATTCAATTTTTCTTGGTTGTTGATTGCCCAGTCGGGAATGTCTATTACATGATATTGAAACTGAACCAGCAAATTGACTTCGTTATAGCTATAACCTTGCGCTCGGGTATACTCCTTTTTGGTGACATCTGTCACTCGTTCGACCACGATCGGTCCATAACAAAATTGATTATGATAAAGTGGCCCTGACACGCCTTTCTTAACATATTGATTCCAATATTCTCGACCTAAGTCGGTTAAATCATAATGATACAGTCCTGATTGACCCTCAACGGGTTGTCGACTTAATAAACCAATTTCGGCAAATAGGGGTAAACTTACAGCAAGATCTTCTTTATTCCAAGTTGTCCACCGACTGTCTTCGTCTAATTTTGGCTGATCGGTATAGGGGAATTTTAGTACCCCTAAGTAATAGCAAAAATCGCCTTTTACTTTCGTATTGGCACGTACTTTGTCATACCCGTTTTGAATAATGTGTTTAAATTCTTCTTTATTATAACAACCAACTAAACTACTACCCGCGATCATTAAGGCTAATAGTTTGATGAATTTACTGTTTTTTTGTTGCATAAATCATTACCTTTTGTATGTATCCGAAATGATAATTGGATTGGCATCCACTGTGTTACCTTGATTATCTTTGGTGGTTCTACCGGTTGGCCAATAGTAGAGTTGTAAATTAATTTCATTATTAGTCGAAAAATAACATTCACCTGTTTTATAGAAAATTTGAAAGTAACCCAAATCATTCCCGTCATCATCTACTGCATCTTTATAAGATTCCACCTTTCCAACTTTGTTTTTCACTAATTCATCATCTTCTGTCACAGGTGCTAAAGGCGCTTTGCGTTTAATCAGCAAATCTTCAACGGAATCTTGCGTAAAAGTAAGAATCGGATACTGTTTGCCATTACTAATATTTAATGTCACTAGTTCTTGCGTATGTTTATCTAAAAATCGAATTTTACCTTCATAATCACTCAGTTCCGATTTAAAATTAGGCAACCCCACCGAAAGATATATTTCCTTACAAAAAGATTTGATTAGATTATCGTAACCGCCTAATGGGTAGGAACCGACGTCAACTTTTGGCATTTGATTTTGTAATTCTAGAATTTCTTTTACTTTCCTCATTTCGTCCATATAGTATATTTTGTTATTGTCGAACTGAAGCACCGCATAAAGTCCTGTTCTTGCCACCATAAAGTCATTGATGGCTAATGCCATGCTGTCAAAGTTGGCTAAATAAGGTACGCCTTTATCACTTGTTTTTTGTAATCCAAATAGGCAGTAATTAAACCAGATTTGCATTTTATCCCAGTCATCGGTTTCATCTTTATAGATCATTTGTATAATTGCAGCAGCAACACCCGCAACTAGTCCTAGGATAAATATTGCTGCACCAATCGGGCCAGAAAATAATCCTAATAATCCAACTGATTGAATCAAAAAAACAAAACCCGAGAACATTTGCAAGCCACCTGCAATCATATAGGCTGTGCCTACTTCGCCCCCTTTGGCATAACCTTTTAAAAATAATATGCTCCCTTCCAGTATAGTGATAAAACTGGTTATTGAGCCTAATACCGCTGTTACCCCTACCGAACTTTTAAGAATACCATTGCTTAGCAATTTTAATCCTCTATTTAATTCTAATGTTTGTCGCCAGGCTATAGGTAGTGTTTGATTCAGAAACAATAACGTTTCATTAATTAATGATGCGTAGTTTGCAACTACTTTACATAAGCCAAATTGCACATCGCGTTTTATTTCGAAACGAGCAGTTTCGCTTAATGTGGGATCATCTAATTTTTTCAAATTTTCCATATATTGAATATGGGTAACTAAGGACTGTACGCCAGCGACTGCCACTTTACCAATACCGATTGAAATATCTTTTTTTGTTGGTAAATCAGTTTCTATAGAGGTATTTATATAGGTTTCTTGAATATTTTCCAATATACTCTTACAAAAATCACCTTTGATCTGGTTGACGATATTTAAGCTTCGGCTATGGGCAAATCCAAACGTTAATGCTGCATCTAACCAATTTCGATTCAATGCAAATGTTAACGTCGCTTTAATTGCTCGAAACAGCTCTTTACCATTTTGTAATATCGTTTCATTTGCGCCAATTTCGATTATTTGTAATCCGAATGCCAGATAATCGGCATACGTAGACATCAAATCCCAATCGATGGTACTGTCTTGATCATCCGTTAGGGTGTAATTTTTATAAGACAGTTCTTGACCGCTACTTTCAAATGGTTCCCAAAAATTCAAAACTTCAGATAATTTTGCAATCGGGATATTTTGCAGCTTAATATACAGCATTAAGTAACCATGAATAACCAGATTACTTTGAATAATTAATGGTATAACTTTTAATTGCAAGGCGTCCGCTTGTTTTGTACCTTGCTTCTGATTGGTTAGAGATTGCATTGGTGGGCGGTTTGCCAATCCTGCTGAAACACGCGCAAATAGCATGAAATAGAGATTTAGCATAAGTTCACCTTTTTCGGCAAAAAAGTTATTCGCTAACTTGCCTTGCCCTAAATCTTCTTCCAGTTCTTGTAAAAGAACTTTCGTTTGCTCTACACGCTTTTGCTTCGCTGCTTGTTCGTTATCATACTGCTGTTGCAAATAAGCTTTAATTTGATCTTCGGTTTTATTCGTTAATTGTGGTACAAAACTCGAATGTAATGCGAGTTCGTCTTGCATAATATTCAGGCGTTTATTGAAAACTAACTCCCAAAAACTGCCTTGTTGACCATCAATCAGGTGATAAAAAAGACTGTCTGCATTGTTAAGCAGGGTATCCCATACCGCTGATTGTTCTTCCATTTTTACATTACCCAGACAAGTAAAATCAATCAGTTTTATAAAATCACTTAGGTAGCCAACATGATTATTGGAACAGTTAGTATCACACTCGATTAACCAAAATTCACAATCATTGTATTGATTAATTGCCGAAGGGGCATATTGTGAACATCCATTGAAACCAAATAACCAGATTAAGTAATAAAAGTAATCTTGCGATAGCTTAGCAATTGATTTGACAAACTTGTTATAGTCCGCTTGTTCTTTCGCTATAAAATTTTGCTCTTCTGACGTGTTGATTAAACTGTTGTATTTTTCTAATTGTTTTTCTATGTTTTCATTGGCGGCTTGTTCAGCAGTGTTATTTTGCTTGAAAGCTCTAACATCAAGATATGTTATACCCATTAAACCTTTAAATTTTTCTAAATGTTTACTTTTTTCCTCTTTGCTCATGGCTATTTCGACAAAGCCTTGCTTTAAATAACCTTCTGATTTAGGAAAATTATTAAAAAGTGGGCCTTGTCCGGTGTCAATGTATGTATAATAGTCATAGAAAACCTTATCTTTCGCTTTTGCTGTTTCAGACGAGATAATTTGGTTGCGGTATTCATTTATTAACGCTAAAGTTTTGCGTTTATGCAATCTTTCTTCTTTAAAATATTCTTTACTGATAATATTTGAACTCAACGAGTGGTAGGTGTCATAATATTGATGTTCGTTAATGTCATCAAAGATACTTTTATCACTTACCGGCTCTTTATTGTTTAATATCGCATTGTATTTTTCATCTAACCGTTTGTTTGCTTCGATGATTTTTTTGTAATTTTCATCGATTTTCTTAGCATAGATTTCTTCCGATTGAATAATTAACTGCGTAATGGGTTCGATTTTTAGCTGTCTTTGTAAACTTAGCTCTTCTGCAATACCAAACGGATCTTCAATCACAACAACTGGCACGACAAAACGCTTATCTTTTTCAAATGTATTAATTTGGTTTTTTAATACATCGCAAGAATCTAAATACTCTTTTTTGTTTGCTTTATGGCGATCTCGTAACGAGTTGAATTTATGAGCTGTAATAAAGGTATTTTTATTTTCAATTAGTTGTTTATCATCATTATCATTTTCATCATCATTTCCTTCATTATGCACGATGGTTGTCGGTTTTGCGGCTAATTCTAATAATGAATTATCTGATAATAATTTATTGAATTCAAAACTTCGTTTACCCCCTTCAGTGAGTTGGTTGGGATCTTTATAAGCTGCCTGATTTAAATTGATTTTGGTAAACCGTTTTAACGCCGTATCTAAATCGATAGTTTTGGTATTGCGTTTTGCTGATTCGGTATTACTATTTTGCCCATTTTGTGATGAATCATTTCCTTGATTTTGTTTGGATGGTAAATCAATTGTGATCGAGGATTCATTCATCAATTTTAGGTACTTTTCTACCGCACTGTTTTCACCTTGAGACCATGCTCGACGGGTGTAAGCTATGTAGGCTTCGCCTTCGTATACCGAGGTGTCAATATTGATAAAAGATCCAGGTATATGGTGATTACCATCTTTAGTACATGCTTGGGGGATCTCTTTAACGTTTCGCTCTTTTAAGTCAGTAATGGTTTTATGACGAAATACCCCTGATGGTGTCACTTCGTATCCTAAAAATTCCCATCCTTTATTTTTATGTTTCACTAAGATATAAACGTAACCGACTCGTAATGTTCGATAAACGTATTTATGAGTAAGCAAGTCAACTTGTGGCTCACGATTTGTATCGGATAGTTTAATGGCTTCACCCATTTGTTGGGCTAAGCTAAAGTTAGTACTAATCGGGGCTTTTCGAACTAAAAAAATCGGAAATCCTTTACGTTCACAAACGCCACAACCGCCATTTGCTAAAGCTGAACGGGAATCTTTACCATCTTTGTTTGCTTCGGCATAAATAATGCGATCTTCGAGTTCAGCGGCTTGTTCTTCTTTTCGTTTTTGAAGTTGTTCTTCTTCTGCAGTTTTGTTTGTTTCTTGCTTTTCCATTTTACTATTCCAATACTTTATACTATTTTTTTATCTCATTCTTTAATGGATAAGAATTGTTGCCTATCGATTGCTTGAAATCTTTCTTCCAGGCTTCCTTTATCTTGTTTGGCTTGGTCGATTGCCTCTTTTATTTTGCTGACACTGAGCAAATCACCATAACGTAATGACATCAATACAAAAGTCCTTTGGTCATTTGAATCCGTTAATCCAATTTGACATGCTTTTTGATAAGTATTAGCTAATTGAATTAAGTCGATTTGCGTCACATCTTTGCCAAGTTTTTTATAAACTCTGACCTGTGTTAAGTAGATATCGAATATGACTTTAATATGCTGTTGATAAAATTTTGCTTCTTGACTAAGAAAAATACTATATGAATTGGGTTTGTAATTTAACCGATTGATTGTCGAAATGGTTTTATTAATAGTTAAATAGCTATAACTGACCAGACAGCTAAATACATCCGCTAAAAATTCAGTACAAATAATATTACCTTGATGTAATAGCTGCATGCGGAATGGCTCATAAAAAGGAACAAATTTTGTACCGATAAATTGAGTTAAATATTTACCTATGCCAGTCAACATTTGAGCGATTATATTCGGTGGGTGTTGGCTCACTAGCCAACTACAAACATAACGCTTGCTTTGTAATAATTCATTTTCGGCTTCTCTCAAACTAAATTTTAATAATCGTTGTTCAATAGGTTGCCCAGGGTTACCGAGAATAACAAGCTGTGGACACGCATCAAGATCGTAGGCTAAGTCTGTTCTTATTACAGGGGTAACCGCTTGTTCACCATAATGATCTTTAATATTATTGAGGCTGATAAATTCCAATTCGCTTACGGCTACTAAGGGATCTAAGAGTAAATATCGATAATATTGTTGATTGCTTTCACTATTTAATAGGTTAATTAATTGCTGTTTCATTAAGCACCTTCCTTACATGTACTGCCTAATGGTAACGCTGTTTCATCAACGGATAGTGTCGCTGGACTGATTACGCCAAAACTAGCAGCATTCACTTTAACATCACCTGGTGCATAAAAGTTTATTTCGCCATTTTCTAATACAATGGCAACACCATTACAGCTTAAGGTCAGTTTTTTGTTCGCCGATACGATGACCTCACTGTCTGTACTTGTGATTTTCATATCTTGTTTAGAAGTTAAATGCATTTCTTCATTTTGTGCTTGTATATCTACATTCCCTTTTGAAGCAAATATTTTAATCCCCATTTTATTTGCAAATAGGCTTATCATATTGCCGGCAGTCACCATAAAACGCTTAAATGCATTGATGTCTACCGTGTTTTGTGCTGTTTGGATGATGTTTTCACCAGCACTATGCTGAATAGAACTTGGTGTTGTGTGTGCAATACCTGAAGGTGCATAATTTAAGATTGCCGGTTCTTTTAATTCATTTAAACTTTGCTCTAATAGTTGTTTTTGCGTCGATAAATCAGCCAGTTCTGCTTCGGCTGCTTCGGCCAGTTCATTAAGCCTTTTGACCATTTCACTGGCTTGTTGTAATGATTCGATAGCGCTACCCATTTCAAGCTGGGTGTTATCGGCTTTAGATTGCTCTTCGGTTGTTACATAAAGCCCTTTCCCTGAACGTATGGCACCCCATTCATCCGTTCGTAGTTCAAAGCCTTCGCCACGCTTTTCTTTCTTTTCGTTAACAAGATGACCAATATTTAGCTGGGTTTTACCGTATTCGGTCGCCAATTTAATGTGTTCTTGTCCACGTTTATCATCCATACGCAATTTGTTATTGGCAGGTGTTCGAATAACATTACGATGTTTGTTAGCAGTTGCTACATGGTCTGGATGGGTACTGTCATGCATCGCATGAGCTATATAAGGTCTATCGGGATTACCATTCGTGAAGCCTATCGCGACTTCTGTTCCATCTATTAATGGAAAATGAAACCCATATGTATCACCTGAATAAGGTTTTGCCAGCCTTACCCATAAACTTTCTTCCCCTTTTTTCCAGTTTTTTAAATCAAAATTGAATTTTATTCGATATCGTCCTTGAGTA